>WQTH01000061.1 GCA_009786415.1 Chitinispirillia bacterium
AGCCTTACCCCGCATAGTGCGACGGCAAGTAATGTCGGTACCCATAGCAGAACTTTCAGCAACAGCCGCATAGACCTCGGGTACAGGGTGAGGGGCTTTGACGATATAAGCCGCAGCCCGGCCCGGTACGACCTTTTGAAAGAATTGAACATGGCGTCGCCCAGTTCTCCAACCGCAAGCGCGCAAAACTGTTCCGATCCGAACAGCGTCCCGTCGGACCGGCGGGAGCCGGAGCTTGAAATATCTAATATAATTGGCGAAAACGGCGCAAACAGGAGCAACTACCTGACGCTGGCCCAACTGATAGGTTCAAACACCGCGCTTTCGGCGGCTAATTTGCAAAACGCCATACGGAATCGAAGGGACGCTGATGGCAATCCTATAAACCCTGCGCTTTTTAAAAACGACCACCTCGTGGTTCGCATACCGTCGAATGAGGCGCGAAACTGGGCCGCTGCCAACCAGACGTTTAACGAGAAGGTAATATTCATTGTGGAAAACGGCGGTAATTTCAACGCCAACGGCAACATGTACAATAGCCACGAGTCGTCAAGTACGATGGTTTACGTGGAGCCGGGCGGCACACTGGCCCAATTTGGCGGTCAAGGCCTGTTCAAGGGGCTTGTATACATTGCTGATTCGGATTTGACTCCGGTTCGTAACCACACATTCTCGTGGGGGCCAAATAGCGTTATTGACGGCGGGGTTCAAGTCAGGAGCGGCGTTCTGACCTGGAACGCAGGCGGTGCGCCGCGAGTTCGCCGCAATCAGGATATACTGAACAATTTCGGTTTCATGATAGAAGGCGGCGACCTCGGCGGCGATTATTTTGTACAAAACCCCGGCGGTGTCTCACTGACCCCGGTAGGTTTCTATTTCCGCTAACCTCAAAAGCGTCCCCACCCCGGGGCGCTTTTAATTTTCGTTTTTGCCGGTCTTGCCGGTAAGAATTTTCATAAAAAACGCGCTGTAGGGCAAGTTCGGAGCTTACCCCGACAAACCCAGCCAACGGGCGCCTGCCGGGGGTGGGGGCGCCTTTTTTATTTCTGCCGCAGCGGGTACAAATGGCCGCCCGCATATCCCTCTTGTTATATATTACCTTGGTATAGTATACAGGTATGCCGCAAATTTTTATGTAAAAATTCTTGAATTTCCGGTGTTGCCCATCGTATATATAACATATGGACACACAAACTTCACTCTGGTTAGCCCTCGGGGCGGCTTTCCTGGGTGGGGCGGCGTTTGGCTTTGGCATTTTGACTGCCGGGCTGCGCGGCCGCTTCTCCCCTGCCGTGGCGCGTTGGGGCATGGGAAGGCTCCTGGGCGGCAGGGCGTTTGNCTGCCGCATGCTCAACGGCGCCAACGGCTGCCAGAACCTGCTCGCGGCCAAAGAGGCGGCGGAGCGGGCCAACGCGGCCAAGAGCGATTTTTTGTCGCGTATGTCGCACGAGATACGCACCCCCATTAACGCCATCATCGGCATGACGGACATAGCGCTGGGGACAAACGACCAGCGCAAGCGGACCGAGTGCCTCCACAAGATATACGGCGCCTCGCAGCACCTTCTAAGCGTAATCAACGACGTTTTGGACATCTCAAAGATAGAGGCGAACAAGGTCGAGCTAACCATGGAGCCGTTCGACATCGGCGAGATGTTCCGCAAGGTGCTCAATATGCTCGACTGGCGCATGAGCAGCCGGCGGCGCGACTTCGTGGTAAACATAGACGACACGCCGGAGTTCCTGATAGGCGACGATGTGCGCCTGAGCCAGATTGTGGTGAACCTGCTCTCCAACGCCGAGAAGTTCACGCCCGACGGCGGCCGTGTCGCGCTGAGCGTGCGCAACTTGGAGGAGGACAGCGAGGCGTGCGCGCTGCAAATAGAGGTGGAAGACAGCGGGCCGGGGCTATCGGCGGATCAGCAGGCGCGGCTCTTCAACTCGTTCGAGCAGGCCGACAGCAGCGTGGCGCGTAAGTTCGGCGGCACGGGGCTTGGGCTGGCGATATCCAAAAAATTGGTAGAGATGATGGACGGGCGCATATGGGTGGAGTCGGAGCCGTGCAAGGGGGCGAAGTTCGCGTTTACAGTGCGCCTGAGAAAGGAAAAATCCGACAGCCGGCGTATAGACGTGGGCGGGATATTGGACAGCCTGCGCGGGGTTGAAGAGGTAGAGGCGGCAGCGGCCCACGCGGTAAACGCGGTGGACGGCGTTGCGGACGGGGCAAGCGGCAACGGCGGGAGCAACGGGAGCGGCGGCATAAAAAGGGTAGACTGGAGCGCGGTGCCCGACGACATAAGGCGCGGGGAGCGGCGGGTGCTTCTGGTAGAGGACGTGGAGGTCAACCGCGAGCTGGTAACGATGTACTTCGAGGGGTCGGGGATAGCGTTCGACTCCGCCGAAAACGGCGAAGCAGCCCTGCGGATGTTCGCAAAAGCCCCGGAACTCTACTTCCTCGTGCTCATGGACGTGCAGATGCCGGTGATGAACGGCTACGACGCCTCCCGCGGGATACGCGCGACAGGGACGGCATGGGCGCAAAAAGTGCCTATAATCGCGATGACCGCGAACGTGTTCAAGGAGGATATAGACCACTGCTTTGAGGCGGGCATGGACGACCACGTGGGAAAGCCGATAGAAATGGAGGCGCTGCGGGGCAAGGTTATGGGCGTTCTCGCCGCAAAATAATTAAAAAAAATCTTGCATTTTGTCCAAACATATATTATTTTGTCATATTACGTGTTGGCGGATACATTATCGGGTATCGCGGCCAAATGCGTTTAAGGGCGTTTAGCTCAGTTGGTTAGAGTACTACCTTGACATGGTAGGGGTCACTAGTTCGAATCTAGTAACGCCCATTTCTGACATGCCACCTCGGTTCACCTCTTACCCCGGGGCACCTCACGCGGCTTTACGCGCGGAGGCTTACACGAAACAGAGGGCTGTAAATTTTGCGGTGACGATATCTGTCATCCGCACGGTACTGATGCCGGTTATCGCATATCAGCGCCAATTCATTTAGTATGCGGTACAAATGCCGGCCATTGCCGATATTTGTACCTGAATTATTAAGTTGTTGATGCAGGAACGAAAATTATGAACATCATTCTGCCTGACGGAAAGAGCCTTACGCTCGCCGACGGCGCGTCCGCTATGGATGCCGCTGCGGCGATAAGTCCCCGCCTTGCCAAAGCCGCCGTGGCCTGCAAGGTAAACGGGCAGCTCAGGGATTTGTCGTCGCCGCTTAATGACAACGACAATATAGCGATACTGACTTTTGACGACCCTGAGGGCAAATCCGTATTCTGGCACTCATCTTCCCATATAATGGCGCAGGCCGTTCAGGAGCTGTTCCCCGGCACCAAAATCGCCATCGGGCCGGCTATCGAGGGCGGGTTTTACTATGATTTCGATACCGAAAAGCCNTTCACGCCGGAGGACCTCGCCGCGTTTGAGAAGAGGTTTAAGGAGATAGTCGAGAAAAAGGAGCCGTTCTGCCGGGTTGACATCGGCATGGATGAAGCCAGGAAGATGTTCGCGGATAAGCGCGAGACGTACAAGGTGGAGCTGTTAGACGACATCGAGGGCAACCCCAGCCTCTACAAACAGGGCGGCTGGCTTGATTTGTGCCGCGGCCCGCACGTCCCCAATACCGGCGTCATCAAGGCGTTCAAGCTCCTCAGCATCGCCGGCGCGTACTGGCGCGGGAGCGAGAAGAACCCCATGCTGCAGCGCATCTACGGCATATCCTTCCCCAAACAGTCCATGCTTGACGAGCATCTGACCCTGCTTGAGGAGGCGCAGAAGAGGGATCACCGTAAATTAGGCAAAGAACTGGAGCTGTTCTCGTTCCATCAGGAGGGCGCGGGGTTCCCGTTCTGGCATCCCAAGGGGATGGTCCTCTACAATATCGTTATGGATTTCTGCCGCCGCGAGCATATTAAGGCGGGATACGACGAGATACGGACGCCGGTCATCCTCAACGAGGAATTGTGGCACAAGAGCGGGCACTGGGACAAGTACAAGGAGAATATGTATTTCACGCAGATAGACGAAACCGTCTGCGCCGTAAAGCCTATGAACTGCCCCGGCGGGCTGCTCGTCTTCAAGACGGTCCCCCACTCCTACAGGGAACTGCCGCTCAAATTCTGCGAGTTCGGGCTCGTCCACCGCCACGAGAAATCCAGCGCCCTGCATGGGTTATTCAGGGTACGGCAGTTTACGCAGGATGACGCGCACATATTCTGCCTGCCGGAGCAGATTGAGGATGAAATCACTAAGGTGATCGCGTTTATCACCTTTATTTACAAGACTTTCGGGTTTGAGGATTACAAAATAGAGCTCTCTACCCGCCCCGAAAAGTACATAGGTTCCGAGGAGATTTGGGACAAGGCCGAAGAGGCGCTGAAGAACGTCCTTGAGCATCAGGATATCAAGTACCAGCTTAATCCGGGGGACGGGGCTTTTTACGGGCCTAAGATCGATTTTCATATTAAGGATGTGCTCAAGCGCAGCTGGCAGTGCGGGACGATACAGTTGGATTTCAGCATGCCGGAGCGCTTAGACATTGAGTACACCGCCGCGGACGGTTCCAAGCAGCGCCCCGTGATGATCCACCGCGCGTTGTTGGGGTCTATGGAGCGGTTCATAGGCATACTTTTAGAGAACTACGGCGGCGCGCTGCCGGTGTGGCTCTCCCCCGTCCAGTGCCGGGTGCTGCCCATCTCCGAGAACTATTTTGACTACGCGAGGGATGTTTACGCGAAACTGCGGGAGGCGGGAATACGGGCGGAGATTGACGAGCGCAATGAAAAAGTGGGCTATAAAATACGCGAGGGCGAGACGGGCAAGGTACCCTTTATGCTGATAGTTGGCGAAAAGGAGCGCGACGCGGGCACGGTATCGGTCCGCCAGCACTCGAAGGGCGATTTGGGCGCAAAGCCTTTGCGGGAGTTTATCGACGCTGTAATTAAACTGTCGGCGCCGGGAGTGAACGCGGTAAGTTTATGATGGTAATGCCCGCAGCTGGCGGCCGTCCCCGGCCGGCAGCTGCGTTGGGATAAACGTATTACGGGTAACATTAACAATATCAATAAAAATCAGGCGGGCAGCCGGGGACGGCCGCCCCTGCAAACAGGAGGNAAGGTATCAACAAGTTCCGCACACCGCCCAGAAGGGACGACGGCACGCGCATCAACAACGAAATACGTGTCCCGCGTGTTCGAGTGGTTTTGCCGGACGGTACGCCGGTGGGTATCATCCCCATTGCCGACGCCATTTCGAGGGCTGAGGGCTACGGTTTGGATTTGGTGGAGGTGGCGCCCGGCGCCGACCCGCCCGTGTGCAGGATCATGAACTACGGCAAGTTCAAGTACGAGAAATCGAAGAAGCAGAAGGAGGCCAAGAAGAAGCAGCACGTGATGCACCTCAAGGAGATCAAGCTGCACCCGAAGACCGACGACCACGACTTCAACTTCAAGCTCGACCACGCGCGCAAGTTTCTGCTCAAGGGCGACCGGGTCAAGGCCACCGTGGTCTTCAGGGGGCGCGAGATAACGAGGCCGGAGTTCGGCAAGGAGATGCTGGTCAGAATAGACGAGGGGCTTGCAGACCTGGCGACAATAGAGGTATCGGCAAAGATGGAAGGGCGCAACATGATGTCCATCTATGTCCCTGATAAAGCTAAAGTTAAAGAGGTTCAGCGAAAGCTGGACCTGGATAAAAAGAGAGAGGAGATAGAAGGCGATGACGACGAAGAGCGGAAAGATATTGAGGACGCTGACGATATCGGCGGCGGCGATTATGACGGCGGCAACGGCTTTGATGACGCTGGCGACGCTGATAATGACGGCAATATCGCTCTCGGCAACGCTGACTAATATTTCTATAAGCCGTAAGGCCAGCAGCAGCCTCGACGACGAGGACGAGTACAAAGATGATTATAAAATTAACAATATACTCTAAGGAGCGTATAAAATGCCAAAAATGAAGAGCAGGTCAGCAGCCCGCAAGCGTTTCAGCACGACGGCCAACGGCCACGTGAAGCGCAAGAAGGCTTTCAAGAGCCACATTCTGAACAAGAAAGACAGGAAGCGCAAGCGCAACCTGAGAAAGTCCGCGCTGGTGTACGAGGGCGTGGAGAAGAAAGTGGCGCTGATGATTCAGATGTAAGCGCAATACGGCGGTTTTGCAGGCGGGATGGCGTAAGTTGTTATAAACCAACGAATTATGCCTGATGCCAAACATAACCGCCATGCAGGGGCGGCAAAAGCGGCCGCCAGTGGGTTTATGCGGTACCGGATTAACGTAAATTTAACAATCGCAATAATGGCAGGGCCGGTCTAAGGATCCCCCGCCGAAAGGAGTTAAAAATGCCGAGGGCAAAAACAAGGGTGGCGTCGAGAGCGCGCCGCAAAGCAGTAATAGCTCAAACCGCCGGATATTTCGGCAAGCGCAAGAACTGTATTTCCACCGCGAAAGACGCGTTCTACCGCGCCGGCGTGTACGCCTACCGCGACCGCAAGCAGAACAAGCGCAACTTCCGCGCGCTGTGGATCATGCGCATCAACGCCGCGGCCCGGCTGAACGGCACGACTTACGGCAAGTTCATCTCCGGCCTCAAGGCCAAGGGGATAGAGCTTGACCGCAAGGCGCTCGCACACCTCGCGCTCCACGAGCCGGAGGCGTTCACCAAACTCGTACAGACGGTCGGCGTTTAAACCGGTGTTGATTTATGGAATATAACACCGTAGAATCATTGGAAACCCTGCGCAAAGAGGCGGCGGCCGAGTTCGATGCCATCGCCTCCGGGCAGGACGCCGAAAATTTCCGCGTCAAATACCTCGGCAAGAAGGGCATACTGCGCGATTTGGTGAAATCGCTCGGCGCAATGCCCCCTGAGGAGCGCAAGGTCTTTGGGGCGGCGGCCAACGCGCTGCGCGGGGATATTGAGGGGCGCTTCAGCGAGGCCCCGTGGCAGAACAAAGGCGCGGCGGCACCAGACCCCGGTTTCGACCCTACGCTGCCGGGATACCCGTTCCCGTCAGGCAGCCTGCACCCGCTCGCGACAATCCGGCGCCAGATAGTAGATATTCTCGTAAGTATGGGATTTTCAATAGCTTACGGCCCGGAGATAGAGAGCGACTACTACAACTTTCAGGCGCTGAATATGCCCCCGCTCCACCCCGCCCGCGACATGCAGGACACGTTCTACATGAGCGAAAACACCGTCCTGCGCACCCACACGTCGCCGGTGCAGATCAGGGTCATGGAGGGGCAAAAACCGCCCATCCGCGCCATTATGCCGGGCCGGGTGTACAGGAACGAGGAGATCAGCGCGCGCAGCTACTGCATGTTCCACCAGGTCGAGGGGCTTTATGTAGACGAAAACGTGAGTTTCGCGGACCTCAAGGGCACGCTTTTGGCGTTCTCGCGCCGGTTCTTCGACGAGAACACCAGGATAAAAATCCGCCCCAGCTTCTTCCCGTTCACCGAGCCGAGCGTGGAGGTTGACGTAGAGTGCTTCCTGTGCAAGGGCAAGGGCTGCAGCATCTGCAAGCAGAGCGGCTGGTTAGAGATACTTGGGGCCGGGATGGTCCACCCCAACGTACTCAAAAGCGGCGGCATCGACCCGGAGAAGTATTCAGGGTTCGCGTTCGGGATGGGGATAGAGCGCATCGCGCTGCTGAAATACGGGATTGACGACATCCGCCTGTTCTACGAGAACGATGTGCGGTTCTTGCGGCAGTTTTGATTAATCAGCGTAAATCGTTATCAATAAATAAATTAGGTGCAATCACATGAAAATCTTGTATAGCTGGCTGAAGGATTTTGTCGACATTACCGCCCCCGCCCACGAGGTCGCCAACGCGCTTACGAGCGCCGGGATTGAGGTGGCGTCGGTAACGGAGGTTTCAATACCGCAGGGCGTCAGGGTCGCCCGCGTGGTATCCCGCGTCCAGCACCCCAACGCCGACAAGCTCTCCCTGTGCAAGGTAGACGCCGGCGACGGCGGGGAGCCCCTGCAAATCGTATGCGGCGCGCCCAACGTGGCCGAGGGGCTTACGGTGGCGCTGGCGACCGTGGGCACGCAGATGGCGCCCGACTTCAAGATCGGCAAGGCCAAGCTGCGCGGCGTGGAGTCTTTCGGGATGATATGCTCCGAGAAAGAGCTGGGGCTGTCTGACAACCACGCCGGGATCATGTCGCTGCCCGCAGACTATAAGGTCGGCGCGCCGCTCTCCGACTACATCCCCTACGACGCGGTGATAGAGATAGAGATCACCCCCAACCGCGGCGACTGCCTGAGCGTTCTGGGCGTGGCCCGCGAGGTAAGCGCCCGTTTCGGCGTACCCCTGAAAAATACCGCCAAAAGGCCGCAGGAGCGCACGGATGACCCCATATCGGCGGCGATATCCGTAAACGTAGAATCCGAAAGCCGATGCCCGCGCTATCTTGGCCGCCTTGTACGCGGCGTGACCATAGCCCCCTCCCCGGAGTGGATGCAGCGCCGGCTCACGCTCGCCGGGCTGCGCCCCATCAACAACGTGGTGGATATAACGAACTATATCCTCATACAGTACGGCCAGCCGATGCACGCGTTCGACTATAACTCCATATCAGACAAGAAGATACACGTAAAGACCGCCGAAAGTGCCGGCGCCGCCAACTTCACCACGCTTGACGGCGTTGAGCGGAAGCTTGCGGGTGATGATTTGCTGATATGCGACGGAAAGCGCCCTGTCGCCCTTGCCGGGGTGATGGGCGGCGCTGGGTCGGAGATCACCGAGGCCACAAAAGACGTATTCTTGGAGTGCGCGTTCTTCGAGCAGGGCGGGATCCGCAAGACGTCTAAACGGTTAGGATTATCCACAGACTCCTCCTACCGCTTCGAGCGCGGTGTCGATCCGGCGCAAGGCCTTGCAGATGCTATAGATACGGCGGCTTCCCTCATGGCGGAGCTTGCGGGGGGGAACGTGTCCGGCGGGATGATCGACACACACCCTAAACCGTTTGATGACAAGGTGATAACGCTGCGCCCGTCGCGCACCGGCAAGATCATAGGCGTAGAGTTTCCGGCGGAGAACATCACTCTTTCGCTTAAATCCCTTGGAATCAAGTGCTTAAAGCAAAAGAACGACCTGCTGACGTGCACCGTCCCCCTGTTCCGGCACGACATACAGGAGGAGGCGGACCTCATAGAGGAGGTCGGGCGGCAGTACGGGTACGACAGCATCAAGCCATCAACATCGGCCAATGTGGACCTCGTCAGGCAGCCGTCTACAGCGGAGATAAACCGTGACGCCGCGCGGCACGCCCTGTGCTACTTCGGGCTTAACGAGGTGATGACCAACAGCATGGTCTCCGAATCTAAGCGGAAATCGGTCACGCCGGACATTGAGCCGGTCAAAATCCTGAACCCGCTTAACCCCGACATGGCGGAGATGCGCACGTCTATGGCGATAAGCCTTTTGGAGACAATCGCTTACAACTTAAACCGCAAAAATGTCAACAATCGTATCTTTGAAATCGGCAAGGTCTTCCGCCCCGACCCCAAATCCAATCTTGCGGACGAGAGGGACATTCTGGCGGTCGCTGCAGAGGGCAGCTGCTTCCCGCAGTCCTGGGGCAGCCCTGCGGTACAAAACGACTTTTTCGTCCTCAAGGGGATTTTGGAGGCGTTCGCGGCGCATTGCGGGCTTGAGGGGATATCGTTCGCGAAAATGGAATCCGCCCCGCTGTATGGAAACGAGCGCGCGGCGGTCACAATAAAAAGCGCAAGCGGCGCAATATGCGGTACGATGGGCCGCGTCTCCGACCAAATCTGCAAATCTTTCGGCATCAAGAGCGCCGTATTTTACGCCGAGCTGGACCTGACGGCATGGCTGTCTGCCCCCAAGCCGCTGCCAGAGTACGCTCCCCTGCCTAAGTTCCCGGCGCTTGAGAGGGATTTCTGCTTCGTAATGCCCGAACCGCTCTCCGCCGCAGAGGTCTGCACCGAGACCATGTCTGCCTCCCCCCTTATAAAGGCCGTCCGCCCGTTCGACGTCTACCGCGGCGAAAAGCTGGCCGCAGGGACAAAGAGCGTGGCGTTCTCGGTCGAATTCAGGTCCCCCGAAAAAACGCTGACCGACGCGGACGTGGCGGAAGCCTGCGGGAAGATCATCAGCGTTATGGAGAAAAAGCACGGGGCGGCGTTAAGGAAATAGCGTAACCTAGGTTTTTTTCACCTCCAGATCGGCGATTTTCCGCTCCAGGTCCAGTATACGCTGGCCGCTCACGCGCATGGACTCGTTGAGCAGCTGCGCCAGCCCCTGCATCTGATCGCCCTTGCGGAGGTATATAACGTCGTCGTATTTGCCGTCTATTACGTGCCGGCAGGCTTTTTCGAAGCGGAAGACCGGACCGGCGAGCTTGTGGGAGAAGAATACGGTCATCATCACGATCTGCAGCACCACGAGCAGGATGCCGGCGCCGAAGACCCACATAAGCGTGCCGGCGAACTCCCGGCGGATGTCGCCGATGTTGCCGAAGTCGCGTACCTTGACGCGAACATCCTCAAGGATCTTGGCGTACTGCTCGGCGGTAGGCTCAAGCCGGTCCTGCGTCTCTACGGCTATAGTGTTATCAATCTCGCGCTTCATTATCTTGGCGGAGGTCGAAATTATGGTCTGAGACGCGAGATAGAGGGTCAGCAGCATAAAAACGAGCATTATGAGCATGGGAACGAGAAACGTCACCATGTACCGGCCCTGAAGACTGCGGTCAATGAAAAAGTGCTTCCTGGTGAACGACTGCTTTGTCATACCTGTACTCCTTATACAATATATGATGATGTTAATTGTTTCAACAATATAAGTTATGGCGTCCCTGCAATACAAAGTAATTTTTTTTAACGATTTTTATTGCATTACCGCATACCAATAAAGTATATTATGGCATAGATACTAAGACGCACTTGTTGACTGGTCACAAGGGGGATAATTTTGGAGTCAGGATGCTTGGCAGCTATAATATAAGCGCTTATTTAAAACCCAAAGGCTTTTCAAAGCCCCAAAAAAACCTGATATTTGCAACACCGGTATTTGGCGTAACAGCGGTAAGTACGCTAAGGACACCGCCGAAAAACGCCGCTCTGCGGTCATATTTGGTCATTTTACCCCATTTCTCCCAAGACAGGAACGCTTAAATGAAGAGACTGGCATTATTCATTATTATGCTACTATGCACGGCTGCCCTTGCCCAAAGCCCTGGCCACAGGCAGCCCCCCGTAATAGAACAGCCGCAAGAAGCCATGCCAGCAATCCCGGCAGAACCCCAACCCGCCGAGGCCCAGGGCCTGCCGCGTATTGTGGTTTATTTAAGCGGCGATATAAGCGCCAACGAGAAGCGTGTGCTTGAGACCGATATGCTGTTGGCGCTTGAACGCACCGGGAGGTTCAAAGCGATGGAGGGCTTTATTGACGCGGTAGAGAAAGATACGCTTATAAAAGGCCGCAGCAGCGTAGACGATAGCCTGATCGTAAGCCTGGCGGGCCAGTTTGGGGCGCGGGCGGTCTGCGTTACGGAGGTGTCTGTAGCGTTTGGCCTCCACGTAGTTACTGCCCNCCTGATTAGCGCCAAAACCGGTAAGGTCATGCTGCGCGGCAGGGCCGGAGGACAACTGAACAGCATGGAGGCGATAGAGGAAATCACCGAGGCCGTTGTAAGTAACATGGGTGTCAAAAACGCCTTATTTCTCAGCAGGTCCGGTACCACGGCAGCGGAAGAACCAGCACAAATCGCAGATGTGGAGTTAGTAGCGGCACCCCCTCCGCCTCCGCCACCCCCGCCACCGGCGCCTCCCACACCACCACCACCACCTCCTCCTCCTCCTCCCCCGCCTGCGCCCCCGCCGCCGCCCGAACCGCCCGCAGCGTCGTACGATTGGCCGCCGAGGGTTGCAGTCTACATCACAGGTGTCAACGCCCTGATAAGCGGTGCGCTCAATAAAGCGATCAGTTCGGCCCTTATGAAAAGCGGTATATACGAAGGTATAGACCGCATCGACCAATACGTCTCCGGCACCGCCACCCCCAGATCGTCAGCGCGGGCAAGGAGGCCAGGATGCACTACGTATACGTTATAAACGTGTCCGGCCAGATATCCGTCGCGATAGTTGACGTCCGCCTTGAGTCAGAGGTTGCAAAAGTCGTGCTTAACGGCCAGTTAAACTCACCGCTTGACGCTGCTAAAATGGCGTACAGCATAGTTAATTTCATACTTAAAGCCGGGCCTAAGCCGCCGCCGGGGTACGTGAAGCCGGTCGCGGAGAAGAAAGGCGGGGGCGGGAAAGAGAAAGCGCCTGAGGCGGAAAGGGCCGACAGAGGCGGGAGAGAGAGCGCGCCTGAAGCGGAAAGGGAGTACACGCGGCACGGGCACTCTATCGGCACGTTAGTAGGCACACCGTACGGCGGGTTCGAGACCTACTGGAGGGCGGGCATGACAAAGCACAGCAGATTTTATACCGGGATCGGATACTGGGAAGGGAGCAGAGATTATTGGCACGGCAATGAATTCAACATAGCCGCTTTCGTAGAGTGGCACACAAACAACAACTGGTTCAACGTCTACGGCGGCCCGGGGATTACTTTTGGAAATTACAATTACACTCTTAATTACAATTCCGGTGGCCGTAGCAGTTCCGCCGGAGCGTCTGTTGGCGTACAAACCGGCGCGGAACTCAAACTCGGCTGGTTTTTGCTCGGTACGGATATGCGCCTCGCGCTCTATGTGCGCCGGTGGGATACCGGGGCTACAGGCAGTTTTGGGTTACACACAGGGATAGCGTTTTAAGCGGGGCAGGATAACTTAATTAGATTGGAAAGGATCAGGATAATAAAATGAAAAAGAGAATTTTGCACAAGGCGTTTGCGTTGGCGGCAGTTGCCGTATCAGTGACGATTACCATATTTNCCGCCTGTGATGGATTTTTCGGCCCTATCGGGCCGCCGGAACGGGAACAGTACACCGTTAGCTACAGACTAAACAACGGGGGCGGAAGTACGCCGTCATCGCATACGGTAAACGCCGGAAACTGTATAACGCTTAGTTACGGGAGTAATTTATCGCGGAGCGGATATACGTTCTCGGGGTGGAATACCAACTCTTCCGGGACTGGTACTAATTATAGCGCGGGAGATTTGATCTGCCCGTCAGGCAACATGACCCTGTACGCGAGGTGGACTGTTATTCAATACACCGTAAGCTACAATCTCAACGGCGGCAGCGGAACTGCACCCTCATCGCAGAGTGTCAACGCCGGAAGCTGCGTAACGCTTAACTACGGAGGCGGATTATCGCGCAGCGGATATACGTTTGCCGGGTGGAATACCAGCTCTTCCGGTACTGGTACTGAATATAGCGCGGGGGGGTCGATCTGCCCGTCAGGCAGCGTTACCCTGTACGCGAGGTGGACTCAAAACCCTGTTACTACCTATTACGTGTACTACGACCTCAACGGCGGGAGTGGAAGTACGCCATCATCGCATAGTGTCAACGCCGGAAACTGCGTAACGCTTAGTTACGGGGGCAATTTTTCGCGGAGCGGTTATACGTTCGCGGGGTGGAATACCAGTTCGTCCGGGACTGGAAGCAATTACAGCGAGGGGTATTCGTATTGCCCGTCCGGCAGTGTTACCCTGTATGCGAGATGGGTCCAAAACGCTACCACTACCTATTACGTGTACTACGAACTCAACGGCGGCAGCGGAACTACACCCTCATCGCAGAGTGTCAACGCCGGAAACTGCGTAACGCTTAATAGCGGCAGCGGGTTTTCACGCAACGGATATACGTTCGCCGGCTGGAGTACCAGCTCGTCAGGCGGNGGGAGCAATTATAGCGCGGGGGGCTCGATTTGTCCGTCAGGCAGCGTTACCCTGTACGCAAGGTGGACTCAAAACGCTAACACCACCTACACCGTAAACTACAATATGAACGGCGGCGACGGAACTACACCCTCGCCGCAGAGCGTAAGCTCCGGAAGCTGCGTAACGCTTAATTACGGGAGCGGATTTTCGAGGAGCGGCTATACGTTCGACGGCTGGAATACCAGCTCGTCCGGTACGGGGAGCAATTACAGCGCGGGGTATTCGTTTTGCCCGTCCGGCAACATTACATTATATGCAAAGTGGATTCAAAACGCTGTTCCCACCTACACCGTAAGCTACAGCATGAACGGCGGCAGCGGAACTACGCCGCAGTCGCAGAGTGTAAACGCCGGTAACAGCGTTACGCTTGCCAGCGGTAGCGGGCTCACGAGGAGCGGCCATACATTCACGGGCTGGAATACTAATTCGGCCGGTACCGGCAATAATTACGGCGCGGGGATTTCGTTTACGCCAACGGGTAATATTACCCTGTACGCGAGGTGGACTGCTACGGTCAGTGGAGGAGAAAGCGGTACCTTTGTTGATGGGCGCGACTCGAAGTCTTACAAATGGGTCAAGATAGGTACGCAAACGTGGATGGCTGAGAACTTGAATTATAACGTAAGCGGCAGTGTTTGTTACAATAATAGCTCAAGTAACTGCGATATATACGGACGGTTGTACGATTGGGCGACTGTGATGGGAATTGACGCGGCATACAATGATATCTGGTGGTACGGGGGTGATATTAATCATCAAGGGATTTGCCCTGCAGGGTGGCATGTTCCGAGTGATGATGAGTGGGAGACTCTTGTGAAGTATGTTGATCCTAATGCGTCAGGAGATTATAGTAATAACGCAGGAACGAAGTTGAAATCTACGACAGGGTGGAGTGGTGGTGGAAACGGTACTGATGATCACGGCTTTTCGGCCCTGCCCGGCGGCAACCGTTGGGGTGGCAGTTTCGACAATGCCGGCAGCGGCGGCTACTGGTGGAGCGCCACGGAGTACGGTGCGAGCAACGCCTGGTTCCGGGACATATACGGCTACTACGACCTCGTGAACAGGGGCAACTACTCCAACAAGACAGACCTGTTTTCTTTGCGCTGTGTTCGGGACTAAGCGCCGTGCGATAGCGCAGCAATCGCATGGCGCCGGCCATAGCGAAGCGTATTGAACAGCCGGTACCAAAACTTGGATCGGAAGCCGCGAGGCCAGGTATTTGGTACTGGGCATGGCTGTGAGGCGCGCCCGTACCGTACCTGTAAAAAAGTACACTATCTCCTTGTATTCCGTCACTCCGCAATATATATTACATCCATCCACAGCGCCCCAAAGGCGTCTCGCTCTCTAACACTGCGCAGTATCTTAATTATCGGTTTTACGGTGACGGCAAATTTCCCCGCCATCGAGACACTTCCCGCTCTCTCCGCCCCTAAATATCCCTAAAAATTACGCAAACGCTCTACAAGAGCCGTTTTGATGCTTTGCCCGTTTTACAAATTTTACAAAAAACAACAATTATACCAAATCCCCACTGGGGAAGGAGAGATTTATGAACAGAAAGAAGCAGTCAATCCGTGTCAGGCGCAATATCAAGGACAGTATTTTCAGAAGCCTTTTCCGCAACAGCGCCCGCT
>WQTH01000062.1 GCA_009786415.1 Chitinispirillia bacterium
GGGGGGGGGGGGGGGGNGGGGGCACGTAACCTATTGATTTACAAGGAGTTAAGTGGCCTGACTTATCATAACACTTTAACACAATTATGCCAACTCCGCCGTACACCATAACGGCGGCGCAGGCGGGCGCGAATATCGCAAGCGTAGTTGTCATCATATCCAACACCATTATATAATGCCTCCAACCCAATCAGTCAACAGAATCCACCAAAAGCGTCCCACACCGTCCGCCTATTCATACTATAAGTATACATTACCGAACCCTAAATATCAACAATTTACCAAAAAATCCCGTCCCGTCTGCCAGCCCCGGATCCCCGCTGTCGGTTTCCCGGCGGGCGGCCTGTGGGGCATTTGTGATAATTGGTGTCGGATAGTTGCTTTTTATCCTTCCATTAACTTAATTTAATGTATTGACCAATCATTTCCGATACTTGACAAAGAAGCGGTGCTTATGACTACCGGTGTTAATGCTGATAATGATGTGCAGACTGCGCGCGAGCTGGGTACTGTCGTCGCGTCTGTTAAAGCCGAGATTTCGCGGCGTATTGTGGGGCAGCTTGATGTTATAGACGACCTGCTCGCCTGTTTCCTTGCCGGCGGCCACTGCTTGCTGACGGGTGTGCCCGGCCTTGCCAAGACCATGCTTGTGCAGAGCCTCTCCCGGTGTCTCGACCTTGAGTTCAACCGCATCCAGTTTACGCCCGACCTCATGCCGTCTGACATTACGGGGTCGGAGATACTCATGGAGGAGCGGGGGAGCGGGCGGCGGGAGTTCAACTTTGTGAAGGGGCCGATATTTGCCAACATCGTGCTGGCCGACGAGATAAACCGCACGCCGCCCAAGACGCAGTCGGCGCTGTTACAGGCGATGCAGGAGCAGGAGGTAACGTCGTCGGGGACGACGCATCAGCTGCCGAGGCCCTTTTGGGTGCTGGCGACGCAGAACCCGATAGAGCAGGAGGGCACGTACCCGCTGCCGGAGGCGCAGCAGGACCGGTTCATGTTTTCGATACAGGTGGGGTATCCCGATGCCGAGTCGGAGATGCTGATTGCCCGGAATACGGCGGATTATCAGAATGTGGAACTCAAGCCGGTGGTTACGCGGGAGCAGATAGCCGCCTTCAGGGATTTGGTGAAGCGCGTCCCCGCCGCCGACTCTGTCGTATCCGCCGCCGTGAAGCTTGTCCGCGCGACGCGCCCTGCGGAGAGGGAGTGCCCGGAGGATGTCCGCAAATACCTGACGTGGGGCGCCGGCCCCAGAGCATCGCAGTTCCTCGTCCTCGCCGCCAGAGCCTTCGCCTTGTTGGACGGCCGTCCCGCCCCGGACGTAAAAGACATCCACCGCGCCGCCTACCCCGTCCTGCGCCACCGGCTGGTTTTATCCTTCCACGGTGATGTAGAGGGGGTCAGCGTTAATGATATTATTGGGAAATTGATCAAGGCGGGTTGATGGGATGGAGGGAAAGTCGTTGGCAGAAAATCCGTGAAAATTGGGATTTGGATTATATTATATTTAAGAGGGTGCTCGGTTGAAAGTTCGATACTTAAAAAATCTGGTCGATATCCCCGCCCCTCCGGCGGATTGGGACCCTTCAGAGGGAGGGCGGTGGGTGGTATTATCCTTGGATGACCTTACAGACGGCGGGGTATACGAGGTTATTTCTGTTGAGAGGGGTCTTTACAGGATACTGGATGATTCCGGGGAGGATTACCTGTACGGTCCGGGGATATTTGAAACGGTAGAGGCGTTGCCGCCGCCGCCGGTTCTGACGGAGGAGGATTTCAGCCGCGGCAGGAGCGGCAGGTATATGGCTGCTGCCCCGTATGCCGACTGTCTGCGCGGCAGAAGCGCAGGGGAACTTGCCGTAGCCGAATCGTCGCCGGTTTACGGGCGGGGCTGATGCACAGCGCCGTTGGGGCGTAGATTTTGCCGTTTCCGGCCCGGTTGGCAATGATTTTTGCTTTTTTTTGTGAAATTCTTGATTTTCACTCTAAATTGTACTATATTTATAGTATAGGGCCGTATTTATCCCGACCCATTTAAAGGAGTCAATTATGAACATTTCCGCCCCGGTATCAGGAATGAACGCGGCTCAGTTGCGTATGGACAATGTCGCCAACAATGTGGCGAACGTCAATACGCAGGGTTTTGAGGCCCGGCGCCTCCAGCAGGCCGAAACCGCCCCCGCGCAGGCTACAGCCGCGCCGCAGCAGGACACTTTTGAGTCCACGACGACCGGCACCACCGCGACTACTGCCGCCCAGCCGTCTCAGACCGTAGGCACAGGCACCGAGGCCTATGCCGCCGGCGCCGAACCGCCCGACCTCGCGCGCGATATGGCCGATATGGCAACCCAGCGGAACACCTACTCGGCCAACGCTCAGGCAACCCGTGTGCAGAACAGCGTTATCGGCCAGACTATCAATCTGTTGGGGTAAGCGTATTATAAATGGGGTAAGCATATTATAAAGGGAGTGGCCTGACGGCTCGCTCCCTTTTATCTTGTATTATGTACGTCACATCCCAGCCAGTTGCTCCCCGCGCTTCTCCAATTTTGCCGCGAACGGGGCGGGATTCCGCCTTACCCTGTCTATGCACGCCGCGCAGCATACGTGGATTTTTTTGCCGCTGTATTCGGCGTACAGGTTCCCTTTCAGCCGCACGCTGGTGCAGACCGGGCAGGATTTTTGGGGGCCGGCGAACGCGGACGGGGTGCCGGAGGGGCGTGATTTAGACGCTCTCTCCCTTTGGGCTTTGGGCTGTTGGGCGGTTTTTGGCTCGGTTGCCGCGCCGCTTTGGTCGTCGCCTGACGGGGAGTAGGACGACCCGATATTGTAGGGGGAGTCGTCTGAACTGCCTGTTTCCGGCGTCTCTTCGTACGACGGCGACCACGCCGGCGGGCTTTCCGGCTCCGGGGATTCCCATGAGAACTGGGCGTGCACGAGCGTAAAGGCGGCTGCGCAGGCCATAATCATTACGGTGCGCTGGAGGGTCTTTTTGGACATCTTTTTTGCTCCTTTTCGGCGGACGTTAGTATTATGGTATATAGATAATATAATAAATCCTCGGCATTTTGTTCTACATTTTATTATTTTTAGGTGGTATGAAGATCGCGGCGAAAAATAACAAGGCCTACCACGACTACGAGGTCATAGAGAAGGTTGAGGCGGGCATAATGCTTACTGGTGCCGAGGTCAAGTCTATACGCGCGGGGCGCATAAGCCTTGCCGACAGCTACGCCACGTGCGTTGGGGGCGAGATGTACGTGCAGCATCTCCACATAAGCGGCTACGAGCGCGGGGGGGCGTATACCCCTGAGCCCATGAGGCGGCGCAAGCTGCTGCTGCACAAAAAGCAGGTCGTGTATCTAAGCGCCGAGGTGGAGCGCAAGCATCTGGCGCTTGTGCCGCTGGCGGTATACTTTAAGGAGCAGTGGGTAAAGGTTGAGCTTGGGCTTTGCCGCGGGCGCAAGAAGTACGACAAGCGGCAGAAGATCGCCGAGCAGGAAGCGAAGAAGAAAATCGCTCAGCTTGTAAAGAAGAGGTAGGGGTTATGGGGGGCAACAGGTTACAATTCACGTTTATGCTGGTGTTTCTGGCGGTATTTGCCGCGGGAGCGGGCGTTACTGTCCGCACTGTCCCCGACGGCAAGTCCGTCGCCGTGCCATATTTTGAACAGGGCGGTATGGTGTGGGTCTCCATACCCGATGTCGCCCGTCTGGCCGGGTTTGGGCAGTCTCAGGGCGTATCTTCCGGAAAGCTGGTCTTTACGAGCAGCCGGGGCCGGGTATCTTTTATTCGCGATAACCATTTTTACGCGGTTGATACGGCTTTCGTCCCCACCCCGCATCCGCCGCAGGTCAGGGGGGCGGCGCTGTATCTGCCCGCTGCCGCCCTTGTAAGCGCGTTGAACGCGCGGCATCCGGGGGGGATAAGCTGGGACGGCAAGGCGTCCGTCATTACCGTCAACACGCTCGCGCACAACATTTTGTCGGTGACCACCGAGGCCAAGCAGAACGGCACGGTCGCCACGGTCGTTCTGGCCGATTCGCTCCCGTTTGAGGTTACCTACTTCCATCCGAACCTTTTGATAAACTTCAACGGCGGCAAGCTTGCCCCCGACGCGGTTCGGCGCAGGCTGCGCGCCGGCATCATAGATTCGGCGTTTACCGTGCAGTATGACGGGTCGGCGCAGATATCCCTCGTATTGAACAATCAGATAGAGACGCCGCACGTAGACTACAACCGCGCGACGCGCACGCTGATGGTCGCCATAAGGCCGAGGATTGAGCAGAAGCGCCCCGCCGCGGCCTCGCCGCAGGCCCAGCTCGATATTTTTGGTATACGCACGGTGGTGATAGACCCCGGCCACGGCGGCCGCGACCCCGGCGCTGTCGGCCCCACGGGCGTTTTGGAGAAGGATGTGGTGCTGGGCATTGGGCTTGAGCTGCGCAAGATGCTTGAGAAGGCGGGGCTTAGGGTTTTTATGACGCGGGACAAGGACGTATTCATCCCCCTGAGCAACCGGACTAAGTTCGCCAACGACAAGAAAGCCGACATTTTCGTGAGCATCCACGCCAACGCGATAGCCGGTGATAAGAAGAGGCGGGATGCCGTAAGGGGGTACAAGGTGTATTTCCTCTCGGATGCTAAAAACGAGACTGACAAGATGGCGGCGATGCGCGAAAACGCTGTTATCGAGTTTGAGGACAAGGATGCCCAGAAGAAGTACACCGGTCTGAACGACGTGCTTAACAGCCTCGCCGGGGCGGAGTTTTTGCGGGAGAGCCAGGAGCTTTCCATAGTGATAGAGCAGTCGCTCGGCGCCAATATAAAGAAGATCCCGCGTCAGCAGCTCGGCGTGGGGCAGGCGAACTTTTGGGTACTCAACGGCGCGCTGATGCCGTCGGTGCTGGTGGAGGTTGGGTTCATCTCGAACAGCGAGGAGGAGACGCTGATCTCCGACAAGCGTATCCAGTTCCAGCAGGCGGCGGCGCTAAACGAGGCGATTTTGCAGTTTAAGAAACAGGTGGAGACGGGGCAGTAAAATGTCATCTTATGCGGGAGGCGGGCTAATACCATGAACGATAACAGGCCGATAGGCGTATTTGATTCCGGGCTGGGCGGGCTTACGGTGGCCAAAGAGATATTCAGGCTGATGCCCAACGAGCGCATAATCTACCTTGGCGACACCGCCCGCGTCCCCTACGGCGGCAAGTCGGAGGAGACCATCCGCCGGTTCGGCCTGCAGGACGCCAAAGTGCTGATGGACAAGGACGTCAAGATGCTGATAGTGGCCTGCAACACGGTCTCGTCGGTAGCCATGGACTACCTGCAGACGCACATAAAGGATATCCCGGTTATAGGCGTGGTTCTGCCGGGCGCCCGCGCCGCGGTGCTGCGCAGCGCCGAGAAGAGGGTAGGGGTGATAGGCACCGCTGCGACGGTCCGCTCCGGCTCATACGCCAGGGCGATCAACAACATCGACCCCGGCATAAAAGTCTACTGTAAGCCATGCCCCCTATTCGTGCCATTGGTAGAGGAGGGCCTAATAGAGAACGAAATAACCCAAATGGTGGTAAGGCACTACCTCTACGAGATGGTAGATTTGGGGATAGACTGCATGATACTGGGCTGCACCCACTACCCGATCCTCATGGAGGTAATCCAGAGCACTGTAGGCAACAGAATCCAGTTGGTAGACAGCGCCCTCTGGACGGCCAAGGAGGCCCAAAATATCCTCCAGGCAATGAAAATGACAACCGGCGACGACGTAAACGGCCTGCAATCAAGCAAATTCTTAGTCTCCGACATAACCCCAAACTTCGAAACCGTAGCCGAAACGCTGCTTGGGGTGCATTTGCCGGGGATAGAGAAGGTAAGTGTAGAAGAATTGGAAGAAAAACAGCCCTAATACGGTGCGCATATATTATTTTGGGATGTTGCGGTATTGGAAGGATTAAGTAATAGTGAACAGGTAACGTCAAAATCACCATAAACCAATCCAAATAGAGGTAACTATCTATGTCAGGACACTCTAAATGGGCGACAATCAAGAGGGCTAAGGGCAAGGCCGACGCCGCCCGGGGCAAGCTCTTCAATCGCTTCATCCGTGAGATCACGATCGCGGCCCGCATGGGCGGCGGCGATCCGACCTCCAACCCGCGCCTGCGCACCGCGATCTCGGCTGCCCGCGGGGCCAATATGCCCAACAAGAACATCGAGTCGGCCATCCAGAAGGGGACAGGCCAGCTTGACGGCGTCAACTACGAGGAGATCACGTTTGAGGGGTACGGGCCCGGCGGCGTGGCGATCCTCATAGAGGTCGTGACCGACAACCGCAACCGCATAGTCGCGGAGGTCCGCCACCTGCTCACCAAGTACGGCGGGAACCTCGGCCAGACGAATTGCGTGGCCAGGATGTTCAACACCAAGGGCATAATCACCGTGCCAAAGGACGCGATGGGCGAAGACGAAATTATGGAGCTCGTGCTGGAGGCCGGCGCAGACGATATGTCGTCGGAGGGCGAGGAGTACGAGATTACAACGACGGTCGACACGTTCGACGCGGTCCGCGAGGCGCTGGTCAACGCAAAGCTTGAGCCGTCGTCGGCGGAGATCACTAAGGTGGTCGACAACCCGATAATGCTCACGGAGGACAGCGGCTCGAAGGTGATGAAGCTGGTGGACGCGCTGGACGACCTCGACGACACGCAGCACGTATACGCCGGGTTCGACCTGAGCTGATGGTTATTCTGGGAATTGACCCAGGTACCGCGGTAACGGGGTACGGCGTTATCAGGGCCGCCGGCAATACGGTGTCGTGGGTTGATTGTGGGGTGATAGTTACCGATACGTCGCAGCCGCTGCACAGGCGCCTGAATATTATATACGACGGCGTTTGCGCGAAGATAGATGAACACTCGCCGGACCGCGTATCTGTCGAGGAGGCGTTTTACGGCAAGAACGTGCATACGACGCTTGTTCTCGGCCACGCCCGCGGTGTGGCGATGCTGGCGGCGGCGCAGCGCGGGTGCGAGGTTTCGGAGTACAGCCCGCGCGAAATAAAGAAATCGGTTACGGGCAACGGGAACGCGGATAAGGATCAGGTCGAGTATATGGTCAAGATGCTGCTCAAGCCGCCGGCCGGCAAGCTGCGGCAGGACGCTTACGACGCGCTGGCCGTGGCGATGTGCGATTTTCACAATATGGGGCGGGCTGCAATAAAATGATAGACCACATCCGCGGCATCCTTACAGACAAAGAGCTGGCGCACGTCACCATTGAGGCGTCTGGGGTGGGGTATGCGGTGACGATCCCCATATCCACGTATGAAAAATTGCCGGAGCCGGGCAAGGAAGTTAAGGTGTTGATCCATTACAACGTCAGCGGGCATGACAACAGCGTTACGCTGTACGGATTTTCATCCGCGACGGAGCGCGAGATATTCCGCCATCTCATCACCGTCAACTCGATAGGCCCCTCCGTAGCTATGGGGATATTGTCGGGGGTATCGGTGGATAATCTGGTGGCGTACGTCAACACCGGCAACGTGGCGGGGCTGAAGAAGATATCCGGCGTGGGCCCTAAGACGGCGGAGCGGATGGTGCTGGAGCTTAAGGACAAGTTCAAGGTATACGCGACATCCGCCGGGCAGTTGCAGCCGTCCCCGTCCAAAAAATCAGGCAAAGCCCCGAAACACAGGGACGAGGCGTTCGCGGCGATGATATCTTTGGGGTATAATGACAAGCAGGTGGTCAAGGCGATAGCGCGTGTGGAGCAGGAGATAGGGGCGGACGCTCCCGTTGAGGAGTGGATACGCATGGCGCTGCAGGTGATATGATGGACCGCGACGAAGACAGAATCGTATCGGCCGGCAAATCCGGCTCCGACGAAGAGCAGTTCGATAACGCTCTCCGCCCGGAGCGTTTTTCCGATTTTGTAGGTCAGGAGGCCATAAAGGAGAACCTGCGGATATTCGTGGAGGCGGCCCGGAAGCGCGGCGAGGCGCTTGACCATGTCCTCTTCTGCGGCCCGCCGGGGCTTGGCAAGACGACGCTTTCACGCATCCTTGCCGGCGAGCTTGGCGTGGGCATCCATACGACCTCCGGCCCCGTTCTTGAGAAGAAGGGCGACCTTGCCGGGAATTTGACGAATTTGTCTGAGCGCGAGATTTTGTTTATTGACGAGATCCACCGCCTGAACCGCGTAGTCGAGGAGTCTTTGTACCCGGCGATGGAGGATTTTGTGTTTGACATAACGATAGGCGACGGCCCGGCGGCGCGGTCTATCCGCCTCAACCTTAAGCCGTTTACGCTTGTAGGCGCGACCACGCGGGCGGGGATGCTTACGTCGCCCATGCACGCGCGTTTCGGCTATGTGTGCCGGCTGGCCTACTACACGCCGGAGGAGCTGCAGAAGGTGATAATCCGGTCGGCGTCGCTCCTTAATGTAGATTGCGACCCGGCGGCGGCGCTGGCGCTGGGGAAGAGGGCGCGCGGTACGCCGAGGATTGCAAATCGGCTGCTGAGGCGGTGCCGGGATGTCGCGGAGGTCAGGGGGGACGGGACGGTTACGGTCGATATCGTCAACAAAACCCTGTCGCTGTTGGGGGTTGATTCGCTTGGGCTGGATGAGATGGACAGGAATATCCTGTTGTCTATAATAGAGCATTACGGCGGCGGCCCGGTGGGTTTGGGCACCGTCGCGGTTGTGGTTGGGGAGGAGCCGGACACTATTGAGGAGGTTTACGAGCCGTTCCTCATACAGTCGGGGTTCCTCAAGCGCACGCCCCGCGGGCGCGAGGTGACAATGAAAACGTACAAATATTTCAACAAAACCCCGTCGCAGGGCCACGCGGCTGCCGCTGTGGACCTGTTTGACAATGAAGGGCAGGGAGATTAGAGTATGAATTGGGCGGAGCCGGGAAAATTTTTGGTAATAGCGGGCACGGTGATAGTGGTCATCGGCCTGATTTTCATGCTGTCCGACAAGATACCGCTGGGCCGCCTGCCCGGCGACGTCCAGATCGGCGGCGGCCGTTTCAAGATTTACATCCCGGTCGCGACGTCGATACTGCTCAGCGTCGTGCTTACGGTGATCATGAACTTTTTCGCTCGCAGGTAGGGGGGCGGGGCTTGATGTCCGTCAAAATTTGCATATACGGCGAACGTTTGGAGGTATAGCGTGGGAGAGGCGGCTAAATCCGGCGGCGGGGAAGCGGAGGCGCGGCGGTACCATATCGTCGTGAGCGGGCGGGTTCAGGGGGTGGGGTACAGGTACTTCACCCGTGATGTCGCCGAGTCGCTCGGCCTTACCGGCTGGGTGCAGAATCTTACGGACGGGGACGTGGAGCTTGAGGCGTTTGGGGAAAAGGGGGCCATAGACGCCCTGATAGGGCGTCTGCGCGAGGGCCCGCCGCTGGCTAAGGTTACGGGGGTGGAGGTGTGCCCGATGGCGGCAGGGCCGGCGGGCGGGGGGTTCTTTATCAAGCGGTAGGCGGCGCGGAAAAGGGCTTTTGGGGCCTAAGGCGGTTCCACGGCAAACATTATCCCAAAAAAAATTTGCATTTTTGTTCTCCGTGATGTATATTTTATTGATTATCCCTATGGCGCAGGTTTTGCGGGGGCGTCGTCAAGCGGCTAAGACATCAGATTTTGGTTCTGACATTCGGAGGTTCGAATCCTTCCGCCCCTGCCACTTGATGGGTTTTTAGTTTGGAGTGTGGAGTTTTTGGGAATTATATATATGTATTAATACAAAACGTGTTTTGTTTTTAGGAGGCAGTGAAAGTGGAAATTATTAAGTTGCAGGCACGTGAGCGGACGGGGTCCGGCAAGTCCTACACCCGCAAGGCGCGCGCGCAGGGGTGGATTCCCGCTGTGTACTACGGGCACGGCCTTGAGCCCAAAAGCATCGAGGTTCCCCACAAGGATTTTTCGACGGTGGTGCGGGGCAGGAAGACTTCCCACCTGTTCGACCTCGGCCTGGGGGCAGACTCCATCGCGGTCATCCGCCAGATCCAGCGCAAGGTCCTCAAAGACGATGTCTATTTCAACCTCGACTTCATGCACGTGAACATGAAGGAGAAGGTAACGGTAGACGTGCACCTCGAATTCGCGGGCGTCTCCATAGGCGTCAAGGACGACAACGGTGTGCTCGGCCACCCGCTTAAGGCCGTGAAGGTCGAGTGCTTCCCGGCGGACATACCGGAGAAGATTACGATCGACGTATCGGCGCTCCGTATCGGCGACTCGATACACGTGCGCGACATATCGATCCCGAACATCACATTCAAGCACGCGCCCGAAGACGTGCTCGCGGTGGTAACGCACCCGACGCGCGAGGCGGTGGCGAAGCCGGCGGAAGAGGGAGCGGCGGCAACGGCTGCGGCCCCGGCGGCGGCAGCCAAACCGGCAGCGGCGGCGGCAAAACCGGCCGGCGGCAAGAAATAATCCGTATCGCAGGATGTAAGGCGGAAGGCGGTTAAAACCGTTGGGAATTTTAGATTGGCTCTTTGGAAAACGTGAGCCGGAGGCCAAACCCGAATTGCTTATATTCGGGCTCGGCAACCCCGGCGGCAAATACGCCGGCACCCGGCACAACATAGGCTTCGAAGTAATCGACCGCTTGTGCGCCGTAGATACGCTGGTATCCCCGCCAACGGAGATGTGCGAAGCCGAATGCCGCCTGATGATGTGCGGCCCGGCCAAATTGCCCGCGCTCTTCGTCAAGCCGCTCACGTACATGAATTTATCCGGTGATGCCGTCGGCGCTCTGATCCGTAAATATGGATTGACACCGTCCGACTGCCTTGTAGTCGTTGATGATTTCAACATCCCTCTGGGGAAACTCCGCATCCGCAAGGACGGGTCTCCCGGCGGGCACAACGGCCTCAAGTCCATATCAGCGGCAATAGGATCAGACTATCCTCGATTGCGCGTAGGTATCGGACCATTACCGGCAGGGATCAGCATAATAGATTTTGTCCTCGGACGCTTTGAAGACAGCGAGCGCGAAGAGGTTGGCAATGTCATCAAAATCGCGGCGGACGCCGTTGATTTTATGATAGAGAATGGCATTGACAACGCGATGAACAGGTATAATTGATAATTATGCCGCTTACCGTGCAATAATGCCGTAAAAATTTAGCAGGGGCGCTATTTATCGCGCCTGCAATATATGTATCAATAATTAACCTGCTCCTAAGCGTAGTATCAACAAAAATGATATTATGATTTCGGGGCCAAATGTCCACAGGAGGTAGTAAAAGTGATTCGACCCTACGAGACTGCGGTTGTGATCGACGGTACGCTTGCCGACGACGCGATCCAGAGGGAGCAGCAGCAGCTTGAGGATTTCTTCAAGGCCAACGCTGAGTATGAAAGCGCGGATGTGTGGGGCAAGCGCCCGCTGGCTTACACCATCAACAAGAAGAAGATCGGCCACTACGTGATCTTCAACTACAGGGCCGAGGGCGGCGTGCCTGCCGCGTTCGAGAAGCACGTCAAGCTCAACGAGGCCATCCTGCGCCACCTGACGGTCGTCCGCGACCTGAAGAACGAGGCCGCGCGCGCGGCGTTCGCCGTACGCAAGGAGAAGGTTGAGCTTGAAAGGGCCGAAGGCGCCGAAGACGGCGATGACATGGACCGGGACGACCGCGACGATCGCGATGATCGGGAATAATCTCGGTAAACGTTTTGTTGGCATGGCAGTGAATAATGGGACGATGCAGGGGCGGGCCGTCCCGGCCGCCCGCAGCGACGGATGGAAAAAACGCTGTTTGTTTCATTCGCGTATCATCGTAAAATAAAAATAGAACAGGAGAATTTTTTATATGGCATTCACAAAAAGAAGGACAAGGAAAGTCTGCTGGTTCGAGCAGAACAAGGTGGCGCCTGACTACAAGGATATCAAGATCATCGGCAAGTTCGTAACGGAGCGCGGCAAGATCGTTCCGAGGCGCCTGTCGGGGGTCAGCGCGAAAAATCAGAGGCTCCTGGCGACTGCGGTAAAGCGCGCGAGGCACCTGGGGCTCTTGGCGTTTGTTGCCGAGAACATGAAATAATAACAGACAAAGGTGATTAAGGAGATATAAAATGGAAGTAGTACTCAAGAAAGATTTCGGAAAGCTCGGCAAGGCGATGGAGATCGTTACCGTTAAGGACGGGTACGCCCGCAACTTCCTGATTCCCAACGGCGTGGCGGTGCTCGCGACCGAGGGGAACAAGAAGCTCGTGGCCGACTCCAAGCGCGCCAACGAGAAGCGGGAGGCCAAGCTTGTTGAGGAGGCCCGCGGCCTGCTCGGTAAAATCGAGCAGTTGCCGTGCACCATCGCGGTCAAGGTCGGCGAGGCGGACCAGATCTACGGGTCGGTCTCGGCGCTCGACATCGCGGAGTTCCTGAAAAAAGAGGGGTTTGCCGTGGAGAAGCGGCAGGTCCTGCTCGAAGAGCCCATAAAGCAGCTTGGTGTTTATACTGTGAACATTGAACTGCACAAGGGCGTTGAGGCTAAGTTGAAAGTCTGGGTAGTAAAAGAGGAAAATTAATCGTTGTGTTGATGGATGTTGATTGATACCGGTTAACATTGCGCAGGGGCGGGTTTTAAACCCGCCCTTTTTTTATAATAAATTATCCCTCCATCATCCCATTTTATTATATTATATAGATTATGTAATTGTATCGAATATGGACACATTTTTGGGGAGGGCGCTTAAATGGGTGGAAAAATTGAGTTTCGCGGGTGTTATGTGGCCGTTGTTACGCCTTTTAAGGGCGATGGGAGCTTGGATGAGGCCGGGCTGCGGGCTAATATTGATTTTTTGGCTGCCAATGGGGTTGCCGGGGTTGTGCCTTGCGGCACTACGGGGGAGAGCGCTACACTGTCCTGGGATGAGCACAAGCGGGTGATCGAGATCGCCATTGAGCAGGCCGCCGGGCGCATACAGGTGGTTGCCGGGGCGGGGTCCAACAACACTGCCGAGGCTATCGAGGCGTCCAAATTCGCCAAAAAGGCCGGCGCCGACGCTATTATGACCATCACCCCGTATTACAACAAGCCGTCGCAGGAGGGGCTGTACAGGCACTTCAAGGCTATCGCCGAGGTCGATATCCCCATGCTCGTGTACAATGTTCCGGGGCGGACGGGCGTCAATATGCTGCCGGAGACGGTGGAGCGGCTCTGCGATATCCCGCAGGTCGCCGCGGTCAAGGAGGCAAGCGGCAACATCACCCAGATATCCGATATACACCGCCGCGTAGCCGGAAGGATCACCGTGCTGTCCGGCGATGACGGGATGACGCTGCCGGTAATGGCCTGCGGAGGCGCCGGTATCGTGTCGGTTATCGGCAACATCGTCCCCGCCAAAATGAGCAGGATGGTCGATTTGTACCTAAAGGGCGACCACGCCGGCGCGTTGAAATTGCACGAGGAACTGCTGCCGCTGTCGCAAATCGTCTTCATTGATACGAATCCTGTGCCGGTCAAGGCATGTATGAATGAAATGGGCCTCGCCGCCGGCCCGGTCCGCCTCCCGCTCGCGCCGTTATCAGACGCGACGATGGATAAGCTGATGGCGGTTTGGAAGACGTACAGGTAAGCTGCTTATATTGATGCGAAAGTCAGGATTCAAGATATTAAAAACAAGGGAGATAATATGAATAGCGCAGATGTTAACCCAAGGTATTCTGAAATTAAGAGGACGCACGAGGCGGAGAGAGCGGAGAGGGTGGAGAGGCACGAGAAAGAGCGAAAGGAAAGAGAAAAGTTCTTGAGCCTCGTAATGGAAGATACCGAGCTTATGGCCGGCTTTTTGGAGGAGGAGAAGCTGGAATGGCTGGGAGTAGCTAAAAAAGCGCTTGATGATATGCAAAAGTCGCTTAGCCCTCAGGGCCGGATAGCGGCTCGTGAGTCGAATAAAAGCGCTCTTGAGGCGCTGTTGACAATAATTAGTTTAGAAGAAAAACTGAAAGCGAAGTAACGCAAATATTTATTGAAAAAAACGATTAAATACTATACCCGCACCGCCTTGCAATTGCACGACAGCCGTGATGTTGCCGGACGGTGCAGGTTTGTATGAATCTGTAAATTGTAATTCGGCATATCCCGTATAACTATGAGGTATGTCATCAATAAGCAGGCAAAAAGATAGGGATACCGTATGTCAACAGACATTATTATGGTAGGCGCGCTTGGCAGGATGGGAATCGAGATCGCCAGAGTGATAGCGGAGGATCCGGACGCCTGCCTTGCCGGCTGCGTTGAGTACCCTGAGCACCCGAAGATGGGGCAGGAGTACGGCGCGTGCGTCGGCATGGACTTAGGCGGCGTTAAGCTCTGCCCGTCCATAGAGGAGACCGGCGCGAAGAGCGCCGTGGTTATCGACTTCTCCTCCGTCCAGTCGACCCGCTCGAACCTGCTTAAGGCCGCCGGCACGAACCTGCCGATGGTCGTCTGTACCACCGGCCTTGACAAGAGCGACCATGAGCTTGCCGCGAAGGCCGCATTGTCGGTTCCCATTATCGTAAGCTCCAACATGAGCCTCGGCGTCAACCTGCTCTTCTCGCTTACTGAGATGGTTGCCGGAAAATTGGGCGGGATGTTTGACATTGAGATCATTGAGGCGCATCACCGCTTCAAGAAAGATTCCCCCAGCGGCACCGCCCGCACTTTGGGCGAAGTCGCGGCTAAGGCGATTGGGCAGACTTACGGCAGCGTTGTTGTTGACGGCCGCAGCGGCATGGCTCCGGGCACGCGCCCGCCTCTTGAGATCGGCATGCACGCCGTACGCGGCGGAGACATAACAGGCGACCACACCGTGCTGTTCGCGGGGATAGGCGAGCGTATTGAGTTACGCCATATGGCCCACAACCGAGGCATTTTCGCGCGCGGGGCAGTGGCAGCCGCTAAGTGGATAGCGGGGAAGCCTGCGGGGCAGTATACAATGAAAGATGTTTTGGGATTGTAGGATACAAGTATGACGGAGGGTGGAATGAATTATCGTCGTGTTATGGTGTTGATGGCGTTTCTGCTGTCGGCCGCAGCCGTGTTCTCTGCGGCGTTAGCTCAGGGCGCGCACGCAAAGGAGCCTGCCGCTAAGGCTGCAAGCAAGGATTCAGCCGCCGTTAATAAAACCGCGGCCGCCGGCAAGAATTCTGCCGCCCATGACAAAGCCGCTGCCGCTGACAGTACATCAGCGGTTGATACCGTTGCGCCCGTGCAGAGAGGTCTTGACATTGACGCGCTGCTTGCCGAGGATCACGGGGATGACCTGTTGACGGAAGAGAAACCGGTTGCCAAAGACCACGCTCCGTCGGCATCGGCGTCAACAAATGCGGAGGATCAACATACCGGTGATAAAATCACAACATCAGCAGACGGCGCCGAGCCGGTATCTGCGGAAACCGCTGCCCATGCCGCGTACGGCGGCCGCCGCGGCCCGCCCCCTGTTGCCGATGCCGC
>WQTH01000063.1 GCA_009786415.1 Chitinispirillia bacterium
AACACGTTCGGCCTGCTGTTCGAGTCGCTGTGCGTCCGCGACCTGCGCGTCTACGCGAACGCGATAGACGGCGAAGTCTTCCACTACCGCGACAAAAACGGCTTAGAGGCCGACGCGGTAGTTCACCTCAGAGACGGCAGGTGGGGCGCGTTCGAGGTAAAGATGGGCGCAAAAGAGATAGATGCCGCCGCAGGCAACCTGAAGAAACTGCGGGAAAAGGTCAACACCGGCAAAATGAGGGAACCGTCATTCCTCGCAGTCCTAACCGCCACCGAAATCGGCTACCGCAGGCCAGACGGCGTCCGCGTACTGCCGGTAGGGTGTCTGCGGGAGTGACATTAACTCCACACTCCAAACTCCACTCTCCATACTGCGCTAAACCCCAATTTACCGCATAGACGCCAAACAATAACGGGAAGACCGAACTACCGGCCCTTCCCCGCACGACATTTCAGTCCTGGACACAGAGCGCAGAAAAACCGTAGCCCTTGACGTAGTAGTTCTCGAACACGTAGCCGACGTCCGAGTACATGTTCCGGAGGTACGCGTAGCCGCTCCCGTACTCCGTGGCGCTCCACCAGAGGCCGATGCCGCCGGCGCCGTGGAAACTGCCATCGGTGAGGCGGAGGCCGCCCGGCAAAGCCGAAAATCCAAAATTATCAGTTCCGTTCCCACTACTCATTTTACCAAGAACACAATCCTCCCCCGACCTGTTGAGAACCTCTTTAAGCTCTTTGTCACACGAAAAATCACTCCAACCTGTTTTTGATTTAAGCTTTTTACCCGCACCACTCCAATAATAACTACCATCTATATCTTTCTCACGCTGACCACCGGCGCTTTTAGTCAAATCGTTCCACTCCGCGTTACCAGGCAAACGCCACCCAGCCGGACACGCACTCATCGCAGTATTCCAGTCATAGAGCCGCCCATATTTTTGGCAGTTACTTTCATTATCCTCATAACACCATGAATTACCCGTTTTGAAATTGAGATTCTGCGCCATCCATGTTAAATTACCTATTCTTACCGTGCGATACTTCTTGCCATCCCTCGGATCGGTAAAACTGCCCTTTTGCGCATTAACCGCCGAAACCGACAACAGCACCACCGCCACTACCGCGCCAAAAACAACACGCACCCTATGACCTGCGCGTCTGCTGCTAACTGATACGCTCATACCGCAACCTCCGTTGACTCAAATAGTTGATATGTGAAAAATGTTTTAGCTAACAGTTTACACACAATTTTTAGTATCATAAAAAAAACAATCACATCGCGGCGGCTTAGCTGCGCTATGCCGCTTCAGTCTTGGACGCAGAGCACGGAAAAACCGTTGCCCTTGTCGACGCTGTACTCGTAGACATTGCCGAGGTCCGAGTACATGCCCCGGCTCCACGCGTTGCCGCTCCCGTGCTTCGTGGCGCTCCACCAGTAGCCTTCGCTGCCGGCGAAGTCGAAGTTGCCATCGATGTCGAGGCCGCCGCCCGGCAGAGCCGAAAAACCAAAATTATCAGTTCCGTTACCACTACTCATTTTACCAAGGACACAATCCTCCCCCGACTCGTTGAGAACCTCTTTAAGCTCTTTGTCACACAAAAAATCACTCCAACCTGTTTTTGATTTAAGCGTCTTATCCACACTACTCCAATAAGCAATATTTTTATTTAATTCTTTCCGTTGACCACCGGCGCTTTTAGTCAAATCGCTCCACTCCTTGTTACCAGGCAAACGCCACCCCGCCGGACATGCTTTCATCGCCGTTTTCCAATCGTACAACCTGCCGTATTTCGCGCAATTGGATAAGTCATTGTCATAACAAAAACTGCCGCCGGGCGTTGCGTAATTAAGATTCTGCGCCATCCATGTTAGTTTGCCTATTCTTACCGTGCGGTACGTCTTGCCATCCCTCGGATCGGTAAAACTGCCCATTTGCGCATTAAGCGCCGAAACCGACAACAGCACCACCGCCGCCACCGCGCCAAAAACAACACACACCCTATGACCTGCGCGTCTGCTGCTAACTGATACGTTCATACCGCAACCTCCATTGACTCAAATAGTTGATATGTGAAAAATCCAAAAATTAAGGCTATTACGTGTACCTGTACTCTACCGCTAAAATATAATTAATTGGTCGGACGTAATAAAAATTTTTCAAGCAAAAAACACTCGAAGCCGGCTGCAAAAGGGGCAGGCTATGAGTTGCGAAAAACGTAAGTGCGGGCCAAAAACCGCCTAAACGGCCCCGTTTTGGACGTTTTGGGGCTTGTTGTCGGGCAGTCAGGCGGGCCCGGCCTGTCCACAAGAAGCGCAAACTTGACACCGTGGGGTGGAATATACCATATTTAATATGTTGGGAAGGTATGTTATTCATGGGGATTTGATATGGACATAGAAGCTGATATCACAAACCGGGCGGTTTCGGAGCTGAAAAGTCTCTTGGGTGAGAAACTCAGGAGGGTCATCCTCTACGGTTCCTACGCGCGCGGCGACTTCCACGAGGAGTCGGACGTGGATATTATGGTACTGCTGGACGTGGAGCGGGAGCAAGTACCTAAATATCGCACACCGGTCAGGCGGATTTCGGGTGATATTGGTATAGATAATAATATTTACGTGTCAATAATGGTGCAAAGTTTTGACTTCTTTTTTAAGGAACTTAAATTATCACATTTTTACAGGAATGTCATGAAAGATGGAAAAGAGCTTTACTGCGGATAATGCGGTCAAAATAAACGACGCAGATTATTTTTTCCAAAAAGTACGCGAACACCTCAATGTCGCCAAATCGGCATAGACTCTACACAGTGCGACGAATAATATCTATCCCGCCTCTCGCTTGTTTATTAATACTTGCCGCAATACTGCAACTGCGGGCTGATGACAGCATCCCGGCCCCGGCGGTTTTCTTTCTGCACCAGAAGATGACCGTCCCGTCTATCGCCGCGCTTGTTGATTCGGCTTTGGGGGATACGGCGCGGGTGCTGCCGGGGGCGGTTATATCTTCCGGGGGGGACGGGGGTAATCTCAGTATTTCCGGGTACAAGTCGTTTGGGGTATCTATCGGCGAGCTTGGCGAGGTCAGTTTGGAGCAGGGGCTTGAGGCGCAGATTGAGGGGGAGGTGCGGTCGGGGACAACGCTTCGCGCAGCGCTCAGCGACCAGGGATCGTCTATTGACGGCTCTACGCGGGAGATAAGCGATTTTGATTTGATGCAGGTTGAGTTGACGAATGATAAATTTACCATCACCGCCGGTGACCAGTTTGCGGAGTGGGCGGATGGGGGGATACTTTCGGGGCAGAAGAAGATTGTGGGGATATCGGCGGAGGTCAGGCCGGGGCGGGCGGCGGCGGGCGCGTTCATGTCGTTTTCCGGCGGCAGCCACACGGTGCAGACGGTGCGCGGGCGCGAGGGGGTGCAGGGGCCGTATTATCTGACGGGCCGGGGGGAGGCGGGGATCATAACGCCGGTTAGCGGGACCGTGAAAGTGCGGGTTAACGGGGATGACCTTGTTGAGGGTGTTGACGCGGATTTTGCGGTTGATTACGATATCGGCGCGGTTACGTTTAACCCGCGCGTTCTCATCGGTAAAGATGATTTTATCAGGGTAGAGTACGAGTATAAGTCGTTTGATTATCGCAGGACGTTTGCGGGCGGTGGCGCGGCGTATTATACGCGGGACAGCGTTTTAACTGTACGGGGTATTTTGTGGAGCGAGAGCGACGATAAGAACAATCCCATAGAGATGCAGCTGAGCAGCCGCGAGAAAGATATCCTTAAAAACAGCGGTAACAACCCAGCCTACGCCGCCTCGACCGCCCGCCCCGTACACCCGCTTGATGTCGCGCGGACGAGCGTTTTTCACCCGCTGTACAAAAAGGCGTACGACACGGCGGCGGGCGATACTGTCCTCATATACACGCCATACGACCCGATGAGGCCGGATGATATAAGGGATTTTTACACCGCGTCATTCACATCAATACAACCGGGTACTGCCGGGGCTGATTATGTTATTGATACCGCGGTCGACCGCGGGCAGTTCGTCTACAAATACGCCGGCGCGGGCCGGGGCGATTTTACATCACTCGCGCCGATAGCCGCGCCGGTGAGAGAAACAGCCGGTGAAATACAAGCGCGGCTGAAATCGCCGTATGTCAACGCATCCCTGAATATTGCCGGAAAGGAGTCTGACCGCAATCTATTTTCGAGTATTGACGATGGGACCGATATGTCATCGGCCATAATGTTCAAGCTCAACGCCGGAGAGAAGCGTTTTGACCGGCGGTCGCTTTGGGGCGATGTTGATTATCGCTTCCGCTCGCGTAAATTCAGCGATGAAATTTTTTCTGCGGACGAGCGGCGGGAGTGGTGGGGGTCGAATGATGTTGCCGACGGGTCGCGCGGGCATCAGTTCCAAAGCTGGGAATCGACCGTAGGCGGCGCTGTCGTAAGAGGCGCGGTGATAAGCGTTGGCGCCGGGCAGGCGTTTGTTGATTCGCTCGCGGAGACGGAAAAGATCACAACGGACGCGCAGCTGCGTTTTGCCGGGGATAAGTACGGCGTTGACCTTGGCGCGGCGGTTTTCAGGCACCATCAATCAATTATAGATATCAGCCACCGCAGGCACGGCAAGTTTTTCGCGAAACCGTCGCCGCGGTGGGAGGCGTCTCTTGATTACCGGGACGAGTGGCGCGCAGACACATCCGGCCTTGGCGGCGGGCATTTCTCCGGTACGGCGGAGGCAGCGTACATACCCGCGAACCTGCGGCAGAGCCTCAATGTCGTCCGGTACAGGAGGGGAGAGAGCTTTCCCGGATCAACAGACACCGGCTATACGCTGACGTGGAATCAATCCGCATCCTTATCCCCGCTTGACAAGTGGCGCCTGACAGGAGACAGCAGATGGCGGCATACGCAAATTGACGGGCAGAACCGGACATCGACATTTCTGATGTCAGCCGTCAGCGAGATAGAGCCAACGGCCGCCGGATTCTCCTCGCGTCAGGAGTACCGCGTAAACCGTGAGACCGCTTCGCGCTTCGAGCAGAAGATGTATTACATAGGGCAGGGTTTGGGCACGCACGCTTTCGACTCGACCATGGGCGAGTTCCGCCCAAGCCCGCACGGCGACCACATCGTACAGGAGGTGGAGATATATGATAATACATCGTCATCAACCGTCCGCAAGACGACACTGAGCGGCGACTGGTACTTTAAGCCGGCGAAGAAGGTAAGCGGGATACTGAACGACCTCGCGTGGAGCGGCGTGCTGTTGCTGGAAGAACATGTCGATTCCCGGAATGGCGCTGTTACAACGTACATCCCCGGCCTGCTGTCGCTCTTCCCGTACGAGGGTAAAGACACGTCGCTTTCGCCGTATCCCAACTATGCCGACCTCTCGTACCGTCAGGATATAGACTACCAGATTCAGGGCAGCCCGTACAGGTCGCGGCTTTACTTTTTGCCGGGGATGCGCATCATCCGCGGGTATAAGGAGCCGACTTTTGAAACGGGGCTTTTGGTGGAGCGGAAGAAGGGCGGGCTGCTTTTGAGCGTGGAGCCGCGCTACTTCGCGGTCCGCCGGGAGAACCTGCCGGGGGCGGGGAGTATGCACACGGCTATTGATATGAGCGACGCCGGCGCGGAACTTGTGCAGCGCCTCGGTTCCGGCGAAAGGTTCGAGTACTACCTCCGCGAGCGCGCGGGGCTTATAACCGACAATGCGCCAAACCGTGCCGGCGTCAACCCCGCCCCGTCAGACAGCGGCATATATATACAGATAAGGCCCGGCGTAATCCACCGCCCGGCGCGCGGCGGCCTCGCGGAGCTGTCGTACACATTTTCCTACGTCCCCTGGCCCGGCCCCGCCCTCGACTACCGCATGGCCGGCTCCCAGCGCCCCGGAACCGCCCACATCATCACGCTGCACGGCGACATAAACGCCGGCAAGTACTTCAACCTCTCCTGCCTCTACCGCGGCGAGCTGGCGCGGAGGGTCGGCGAGAAAGAGTATTCGCCAATGATGCACCTGTTTTCGATGCATGTGAAAGCGTTTTTGTGAAAAACCGTCCTGCGCTGCCGCCCCGGCTATCCGTGCCCGATCGGAATCTCCGTTAAAAAAAATTAAAAATTTCTGTAACTTTTCCGGTTTAGCATTCGTCTAATTTTGTAGAAAGACAGGACGCTGCAGTCCGAAACATAAAAAACAATATAACAGGAGGTGTATTATGATGCGTTTTAAAAGAGTAGCCGTGGTTGCGATGGTTTTGGCGCTGGCCGCCGGTACGGCGTTTGCCCAGCCGCTCACAAGGTCCAAAAAGCCGCAGCAGAAGGAGTACAAAACGGGGCAGGACGCCAACGTGAGCCGCTCCCTCTCCTACGATGCCCTAGAAATTGAGGGGTATTTTGGCAATCCGACGCTGGTGCAGATCACGCTCACCGACGACCCGGACAGCGAACCGATCGTTTTGGACCGCTCGTTCAGGGAAGCGCTCAAGGAGAACAGCGACAAGGAAACGATGGAGCGTATTGCCAAGTAGGGTATTGTTTTATAGGCGGGCCCCAAAAGCCCGCCTTTTCACCGGGTTCTACGGCGCTTTCGCACTCCAACCTCAAACTCCGCCGCAACCAGTCCCGCAACCTTACGAACAGATACACTCATACCGCACACTCATTTTATTTAGATAGTTGATATGTAAAAAAACAAAATTTGGTGTAATTTGCACCATCGGCGGCTTCTGGTTCAGAAAAAATCCGGATGACACAAAGTATCTGATTGTCAGAAAGCCGTTAAATAAAGAACCCGCTCGTGAGCGTTCCGACTAACTGTGCTTAATTGTAATAACCACAACTAAATCCGATTCGTTTTCAAGTATTCTTCCGGTGTTTGTATTACCGCGTCTTTTACCTTGTAATCTTTGACGTTTCTCGTTATTATCGTCCGTATGTTACCATCTTTGGCGGTAAAGTACTGCAACCCGTCCTCGAAGTCTATGAATTTTGAATTCAGCGTCATATCAATAATATCTTCATTAACCGGTAATACACGTATCAGCAACCGTAGATTTTTTAACTGATTTTTGGACTCTTCACCACCCTTGATTTTTCTCAAGATATAGAATACGTTTGCCAAAACAACAGCCGTCGTGTATATTTCTATCTTCTTATTATAAGCCAACGTGAACATCTTTGCGGCATTATCATAAAACGGTTTTCTTTGCGCCAACAGGTCAAGGATGGCATCGGAGTCAATAAATACCTTTTTAGTCATCTGTCGCCCCGAAGTATGTAGCGGGCTCTTTCGTCCTCCTTGGAGACCCTTTCGAGGTCTTCTTCAGAGATGATCCCACTCAAATTTTCGATCAGCAGAGGATACTTTTCCGGTGGGCTATTTTCGTAAGCCAGACTTTTGAAAAAGTCCTCCACCAGCTTGGACAGGCTTTTATGGCTGTTTTTTGCGTATTCCTTGGCCGAATCTATTACAGAACGATCCAATTTCAATGTCAGTTTCGTTTCCATACGTATAAAATAATATTTTTTGTACGTCCTGTCAAATATTTTTTCAAAAATCTTACAAAAACCTCTTGTTCCGGGCGATAGATTGGGGTTTAGCGTTGTAATTACGTTTTGTAGGGGCGCGATTTATCGCGCCCGCAACCCCCGTGGCCGCCAATTCCCATTTTGCCGCGCATATACGCACGGGCGCGATAAATCGCGCCCCNACAACAGCAACACAACGATGATTTTTGCTCTTTTGTCAGATATAACCGACAAATTTGAGTAGTCCCCACCGCCGGATTTGGCATCCACGCTCCTCAAAAACAATGGCCACGTTAGGGTACCCGGTTACGCAGGATTGCGGCCAAGGAATTGCAAAAATAAAGAAGAGGCCACATTATCGGCCTGCACCGATCCGTTTCCGCTCCCGAATTTTATGAATAGAACTACGGTGGCAATAATCAACAATATAAAAATAAGGCCCGCAACTCCGCCAATAAGTATAATATGGAGCAGCGGTGTTGTAGCAGGGTCGGAAATATCTATCTGGCCGGAGCGCTGTTCCGGCGCGCCCTGCGAGGCTTGCGGTGAGGGTTTTTCGGTTCGTGGGGGGGCATCTGTGCCGGAGAAGCATTGCAGCATTGCCGTATTGCCGCTTTTCTTTGCCAGATCAAGCGGGGTTTGACCGGCGCTGTTTTTCGCCTTAATATCCGCTTTTGAGGAGGTGAGGACCTTGGCGATTTCAACGCACCCTCTCTCTACCGCCCAGTGGAGCGGGGTGGCGCCGTCATTATTTACCGCATTAATATCCGCGCTATTGGAAATTAGTAATTTAACGGCGTCAAGCTTTTCTTTGCCCACCGCAAGGTGGAGCGGGGTAATTCCTTTGGCTTTTGTATTTACATTTGCCCCATTGGAAACGAGATATTCTGCGATATCGGAATTCACATTCCCTATCGCGTAATGGAGCAGAGTAATGCCGGAGCTGCTTACGGCGTTAACATCCACGCCATCTTCCCCGGCAAAAGAGATCACGTCATCAATAGTGCCTTTTTGTGCGGCAGCAAATATGTCTGAGTAACTCATATTTCGTTTCCTTCGAGAACCAGCCACGGCCTCCGGCCAACAGATCAACTGCGGTGCAGCTACGGGAATCCCGCCCGTTTGCCGCCTGATAGAAAAATTACTATTTGGCGGTTGGAATGTCAAGGGAAATGTTTTGCCGGGATGTGGCTTTTTGTTCATTTTAGACCTCCATGCGGCTCTAAACGCGATTTTTTGTTGAATATAGCGCGGATTTTTGGAGATTACCTGCTTTCAATAATCCCGCGCAGGTGGTCCTTGTGGTTCTTTTTGATTTTTTTTAGGCCTTTCAGGTCCCGTATTGCCGCCGGCAGGTCCTGCCAGCGCTTTTCGTAGAGATCGTAGAAGAGCGACATGTCCAGATTGTACGTCATCCGCGACGCTATGACCGCGTTGTTCAGCTCCGCCTGCCTGAGGCCCCGGTAGCGCGGGGTCCTGAACAGCGAGTCGTAGCTTTCGGCTACCATTGCCCTGAAATCGCCGAATATCCGCTCCTTCTCGGCCAATTTGTACCCGCGGGATGAATCCGCCGCGTAGACCGCCTGCAGCTCCCCGTATATTTCCCGCATCAGGTTTATGTATGTCCTGTAGTCCTCTTTGGACAATACGGCGGTTCTGTACTCGTCCGAATCCTCCCCGAAGCGGTCCTTAATATACAGCAGCCCGCCCACGTCGCCCACAAACGTCGCCATCTCCTCGTTCAGCTGTATCTGGTTTTTGATGAACACGGTCGCGTGCGTCTGCTCGTGGATAATGAGCGACGCCAGATCGTAGACGCTGTAGTTGACCATGAACGAGTATATGGGGTCGGCGGTGATACCCAGCGTGCTGAACGCGTCGGCCTTTCCTATCGTTATATCGTACCCGCCCTTTTTGGTGATCCTGCGCGCCTCCTTTTCGGCGTCTTTCCGCTCAAAAAAGCCCTTGTAGGGCACGCTGCCGGTAATGGGGAACCACCATTTGTAAAGGTCGAACGTATCGTCTTTGGAAGCCACAAGCACGTCTATCATGTAGTCTTTGTCTACGGAAACGTATTTGAGGTAGTTTTTGTTGCGCCTCAGGCCAAGGCTGTCCATCGCGAATTCACGTATGTCAAGCACGCGCAGCAGGAACTCTCTTGTTTCGGGGGTTATGCCGTCGTCTTTGAGCATTTTGTTGATGGGGACGGTGCGGAACTGATACCCCAGCAGGCCTGTCCCCTGTTTGGCGAGGTAGCATCCGCCGCAAACAAAAATCATCGCAGCTGAGAGTATCAATAAAAACAATCTTCGCATTGTCAGAATCCGACTGTTATGCCTGCCATACGGCATAGTCATTATAATCCCCCAAAATCCCGTTCAGGCAGTCAATGCCGGATAACAATAAAAATCCAGCTGTCATTTCCATTACCCCGACAGCATACAACCCGATGCGTTACATCGGCTCGGTAATAATTATCCCCGCGATCATCCCAAGCAGAAGCGCCGACACCCCGGCCATTACGTAGTATCCCGCAAAACCCCTGTCTTCGTCTGCCTTCCCGCCTGCGGCGAGCAGTTTGTTTACGTGCGCCCTCTCAACCGCGAAGTACGCGGCGGCCTGCAGGAGCATGTTCAGGAACCCCCATCCGAGGGCCTGCAGCATCCCGTGTTCCCAGTATAGCAGCACGGCGGCGGCGTTGAGCAGCGCGGCGGCGGCCGCGGCGTGGAAGAAACGGGGTATATGCGCCTTGCGCAGCTTTTGCAAAACGTTGTAGCGCAGCGCGGCGTTGTACATCTTATTGCGCAGGTCCGCGTCGCCGTCGAAACGCAGGCCCTTCTCCGCCAGAACCCTGAAGATACGGTCGACCATCCTGTGGCCGCTGCGTATGTAAAACGGCAGGACGAACGTCCCCTTGGGCTCGTGCGACTCGAAGACCATACACCTGTTCGCGAGCGGGTAGTCAGGCAGGCGCACACTGCGTATCTCGGCGAGGTCTACCGCGCTTATGTTGCCGGCACTCCTCTTGCTGACCTTCCCGCCGTCTATCACGATAGTCTTGGATCGGGCCATCGCGCTGAAATTCTCGTAAAATATGTACGCGAATATGAACGTAACCGTAAAGTAGACAGACGCCTTAACGAACGGGACGGGCAGGCTCCCGCTCTGGTAGTAGTACCACCCGACGATGGTCCACAGGGTGACGAACACCGGGCCGAACAGCAGAAAGAGCGTGAGCTCGATCCGGTACCAGCGGTCGAAATAACGGTATTGCGCGGGGGCTTCCTCTTCCATAGTATACATAAAATAATATTTAGCGCTTAACCGCGGCGCCGAATTTTTAATTTTTAGCTGTTTTTGGCGAAATCAATGTTCTACGGGCCCAAAAACAAGGGGCTTTTCAAATCCGTAAATAATGGAGATACGTGTGCCAAAAGCTCGGCCTTCACCGCCGCGGCGGGGCGGTAAAGCCTAATGTCAGACGGGGCGGCTATACAGGCATTTATTGATATCAACAATCAATACAAAATCGCCGCCCCGATCTTTCTCATTACATCCGCCCCCACCATATAATCAATCAGCTCCAGCGCGAACGGTATTGCAGTGCCCACGCCGCGGCTGGTTATGATGTTCTCGTCCGCCACTACGGCATCGGTGGCCAGAAGCACCCCGGAGAGCGCCGCCTCGCAACCGGGGTAGCAGGTCGCCTTTTTCTTTTCGAGTATCCCCGCTTTCGCTAAGACCGCAGGCGCGGCGCAGATCGCGGCGCAGATCTTGCCCCGGCCGTGAGCCTCCCTGACCATATTCAGCACCTCTTCGGACGCGGCGAGGTTTTTGGTCCCCGGCCCCCCCGGCAACACGAGCGCGTCGAACGTCCCGCTAAACTCCCGCAGCAGGCCGTCGGCCGCCACCCTGATATCATGCGCCCCGCGCACCATAAGCGAGTCGAGCCCCAGCACCGTAACGCCTATGCCGGCGCGGCGCAGCAGGTCTATAACGGTAATGGCCTCAATCTCCTCAAAGCCATCGGCGAGAATGGTAACCGCTTGCGGCATAATACCCCCCCAAACTCAATAAACTGTTATCTGCGGCCCGACTGCCTGTTTATCGGGAACCGCTTGTAGTCCTTGTTCAGCTCGTCCCAGGCCACATACTTCGCGCCACGGTTGACCGTTGAGTCGTACGGCGGCTGAGACTGCTTGCGCCAACTGCCGGTGGTGTGGTCTACCCCCTCAAATATCTGACGCACGCGCTTCTCCTTATTTATATAATGATAGACCATGTCGCCCTTTATGTCCCACGTCCCACGGGATTCGAACAGCCAATCCTCCTTCGCCTGCTCGTTTATCTGCCCCTTCTTGCCCTCCATTATAAAAAGCCCCCCGTCGGGCCACATATGGATCTCGGTACGCTCTACCATCTTGAAGCGCGGGTCCGCCGGTTCCTGCTCCATCACCCATACCCCAACAAACTCGCCGCGCAAAGAGTCGGCCAGCTTCTGCTGGATAATCAGCGTATCTACCTCAAACCCAAACGCCTCCACGCGGTTGCGGGCGTCGAGCTTCTGGCTCTCTATCTGCCTAATCGAATCTACCGGCCCGCGCAACTTTTTGGCCTGCTCAAGGTGCAGCCCCTTAAGCCCGGCTATCTTGGCGTCGGCAGCCGTCATCACCGAGTCCATGAACGGCCCGGCGCTCTCGAGCATCCCGGCCATCTTGCTCTCAAATTCGGCCAGTGCGGTGGTCAGCGAGTCCCGGTAGATCCTGAACATACTGCCGTTGCCGGTCTTTTGGGCCGTCTCCATCTGGAAGAGATACATCTTAAGGTCCGACATCTGCCGCTCCGGAACCCCCCTGTTGGAAAGCTCCTGAATCTTGGCCCGCCCCTCCTCAACAGACACCTTCTTGGCACACCCAAGCCCAACCGACAAACACGCGGCCAAAGCAGCCGCAACAAGAACACCGGTTCTTCTCATTAATTGCTCCTGAAAAAGATTAATTTTAGCTATTAATATCAATATATTATTTAAGGCGGGGTTTTTCAAAGAAATTTCGAAAAAAAATGACAGGGGCGGATGCCGCAGACCGCCAAATATCCTGTTTAATTGATAGACTTGCCCGTTTTGTATAATCCAAAATTCAGCGGTTACCGCTGCGCCGGATTCCGGCCAGCCGGGAACGGCCGCCCTTACAGGCGCTTGGGGGATGTAAGACCCGCGTCACAAATACGGCTGCGGGAACGGGGCGAAATATTATTTTTATCCGATGACAATACTCAGAATATTCGCCGCATTCTTCCGCGTTGGCGCCCTGACCCTCGGCGGCGGGCTGGCCATGATATCCGTGCTGCGCCACGAGATGGTAGTTAAACGCGCCTGGGTCGGCGAGGAGGATTTTACGCGGGAGCTCTCGGCGGCCATGTCGCTGCCGGGGGCCATAGTCATCAACTTCTCGCTCTTCAGCGGCTACAGGATGCGGGGGGCGCCGGGAGCCGCCGCCGCGTTTCTGGGCGCTGTGCTGCCGTCGCTTCTGGCAATAATACTCGTTGCGCTGCTCCTGTTCCCATACTTCAGCCACCCGACGGCAGCAGCGTTTTTACGGGGCGCGTCGGCATCGGTGGCGGGGCTTCTGGCGCACACGGCCTTTACTATGTGCCGCCCTATGATCACCCGCGCCCCCCAGCTAATAGCCGCGATGATAGCAGCGGCGCTGGCGCTGGTGCCGGGCATCAACCCCATATTCGCGCTTATTGCCGTAACCGCGTTCGTTTTCCGTTTGTCAAGCGTACACCGGGCAAGGGCAATAAAGAGGGACGATGCCGTGAATGACATCAACGCCGGCGGCGGCATCATCCGCGATAATACCGTCAACAGTGAAAATATCAATCTCGCCAACAGCAATAACCCTGCAAACAATATTAACCGGGGCGATAACGGCAGCGGCGATAGAAATAACAACACGGAGGACGACAAACGATGATCCTCTTGGAACTGCTGAAAAGCTTTTTCATAATCGGCGCGTTCGCATTCGGCGGCGGGTACTCCACCATCACGATGATCGAGCACGAGGTCGTAACGATCCACGGCTGGATCACCTCCGCCGAGCTATCGGAGCTTATCGCCGTAGCGCAGATGACCCCCGGCCCCATCGGGGTCAACGCGGCCACATACGCCGGCTTCCGGGTTGCCGGGCTTGGAGGCGCGGCGGTGGCGACCGCGGCCTTCACGCTGCCGTCTATCATCTTCTGCTCCGCCCTAATCCGCCTGTTAGCCCGCGCCGGCAGCGTACCGTGGGTAGAAACGCTGCGCAAATCCGTACAGCCGGCGGTAGCCGGCCTGATCATCGCGGCAGTGCTTGCATACGGACGGTCGGCGATACCAGATGCGAAAGCGGTAGTATTGGCAGTATTGACATTCACGGTCCTGACCGTATGGCGCGACAAGGTCCACCCGGTACTGCTGATCCTATGCGGCGGTGCGGCGGGGATTTTTATCTGAAACAAAAACGCCGGTAATGCCTTTAATAAATACATATGCCATCAAACATAATATACACCAACAAAAAATTCAGGGAGATTGGAAAATACCACGCCTGACCTCAAAAAACAGGCGCTGGGGACCGGAGAGCTAAAACGGTATGTACGCAAACGCTCTACAAGAGCCGCTTTGATGCGTTGCCCGTTTTACAAAAACTAACCATCATACCAAATCCCCTACTTGGGGAGGAGTTCCGGCTCTCTGATATGCGGGTGGAGGAGAAGAAAAAAAATCTCCCAAAACTTGAACTTATCGTAGGCATTTATAATATTTATAGAGGGGCCAATTCCGACTTGTTGAGCCGTAGCCGCTCGCTCAGCGGTTACGAGGAACTCGTGGAGAGGTACGACCGCCATTACGCGGTAACACGCGACCGTGCCGAAGCGTTGAGGCTTACCGTTGCCGAGTGCAGGGAGTTGGGAATACAGGAAGAACTAATAGAACTTTTCGCGAAAGGAATCGAGAATATGATATTCACAAAGTTTAACCTGAAAGACGCCAAGGAAGTCTGGCAGGAAGAGGCCGAGAACAGGGGCATGAAGAAGGGAGTGAAGGAGGGTATGGCGCAAGGCGTAGCGGAAGAAAGGTTGAAAAACGCCAAAGCCATGAAAGCCGACGGTGTAGACGTAAACACCATAGCCAAATGGACTGGGATGACATTAAAAGAATTCGCAAAACTGTAAAGAACCGAGCATTGTAAAATTGGCCTCTCCAATGGGAGGGGCCAACCCCCACCTCCTTAACCGGAACCGCGAGGCAGATGAGCCGGCCAAATTAGGGGTTAGCGTTGCGTCTACGCTTCGCAGGAAATGCGACTTATAGCGCTGCTACTCTACCCTTTTTATCCCAATATCCGAGGCGAAAAATGAAGTAAAAAGTATTTTTTTTAAAAAAACTTGTTTTTTGTAAATTTTTAATCTATATTTACTATGACGTTGCCCCACACGCCTCTTAACAATGCGCAATACCGGGGGGACATTTTTTTATCCGGCCACTCCAAAGAACGTGCCCAATGGCGGATAATCTCAATCCTGATGCTCCTGCACGATGAAATCAATCTAAACAACGGCTTATCCAACGAGGTACTGAATCTGTGCAAACAGAACGACGATTTCTATAATGGACTAATCGAACCAAGTTTATAAACGGTGACAGCTTTGCGGGGTAACAATGC
>WQTH01000064.1 GCA_009786415.1 Chitinispirillia bacterium
ACACTGGCCCAATTTGGCGGTCAAGGCCTGTTCAAGGGGCTTGTATACATTGCTGATTCGGATTTGACTCCGGTTCGTAACCACACATTCTCGTGGGGGCCGAATAGCGTTATTGATGGCGGTGTTCAAGTCAGGAGCGGCGTTCTGACCTGGAACGCAGGCGGTGCGCCGCGAGTTCGCCGCAATCAGGATATTCTGAACAATTTCGGTTTCATGATAGACTGCGAGACCAACTGCGTTTCAAACGGCGATTATGTTAAACAAGACCAAAATCGCGGTGTCGAACTGACCCCGATAGGTTTCTACTTCCGCTAACCTCAAAAGCGCCACATCCCGGGGCGCTTTTAATTTTCGTTTTTGCCGGTCTTGCCGGTAAGAATTTTCATAAAAAACGCGCTGTCGGGCAGTTCGGAGCTTACAACGACCTGTATCGCCAGCGATTTTTCGGGGGCGGTGCCGCCCGTTTTGGCTGTTGTCAGGGTTACGTCAGTACGAACTTTTTTTCCGCTTCTTCGAGGGTATGCCCGTTTCTGAGAAATTCGAGGATGCTTCGTCTTTCCTCCAACCGTCCCTTCTGTTCGCCTTCCTGCCTAAAAGCGTCGGAAACACCGGTTTTAATGGCCATTTGCTTAATCATTTCGTCGTAGTCTTTCACGTACTCCTCCTTTAATAAGAATTCCAGGTTTTCACATAATACCGTTTTTAACCAGAGGGACAAATGTCCCATATGTTCTTCGTCCTTTTCGTAAAGCTCCGCGAACCTCTTTGCCCCGGCGTGGCCGATGTTGCGGTTCAGGTCTTTAAGCAGGAACTCGCTGTCTGGCAGTTCGGAACTTACAACGACCTGTATCGCCAGCGATTTTTCGGGGGCGGTGCCGTTATACATAATATAATATATTCCGGGCTCTTTTTGCAATCCCCTGCAATCTAAATCTTTTTCGAGGGTTTCGAGCAACTTTTTCGGCTTTTTGAAGCAGATGATGCTTGCGCTCATGTCGGCCTGACTGACCTTTTCCTGCGAGGCGTAGAGGCCGGCGTAGCCGAGGACCTTGTTGAATACGTGGATGGACGGCGCAGCGCCGACAGGGCTCTTGTATTCTACAATATTATGCCCTCGGAATATACGGGCCCAGCACCGGTCTATTCGGATGGCGGGGCTTTTCTTTATGATAAGGATATCTATCCTTAGCGCCTGTTTAGACAGTAGCTGCTCCTCCTTGAGCGTGACGGCGTCGTATTCCCGCAGGTAGTGCCCCAATGCGGTGAACGCTGCCGGGTGGAACGGCGTGGGCGGCTTGCGCTTGGGCTTTTGAGCCTTGGCGCTGGCGGTACTAACGGCCTTTTTGGGCATGACGGCATCTCTTTTCCGCGATAACGATAAAGCTATCGCACGGTCATTGGGTGACATTTTTAATACATCAATAAAAATGCAGAGATTCGTCACCAATAATTTTGATGACCGGAGTTGCATCCCAAAAAACTGGGGATGCCGCCGTTGTCAACCAAGAGATTCACCGTCTTTTTGCGGACGGTCGGAAGCCGTAGCCCCGTTTTCAACCGAGTGATTCGCCATCAACCTGTTACGCTGATGACCGGAAGTTGCATTCCCCGTAACTTTGGGGCGCCGCCGTAATGCAGGTACCCCAAATTGGGGGCTGATTCTATGATAATATAATATATTCCCGGTGAAAAAACAAGTACCTACTGTTTTTTTGTGTAAAAAATAGTTTGAGATTGTGTTCTCCGGGGGATGGATTTACCGGATGCTGCGGTATAAGCACTGCGGGCGGCTGGGTGCCCATACCGGCGTTCTATTACATTCCGGACAGCTTGTCAATCAGCGCGACGACCTCGTCGTACTCCCCTGTCAGCGTTTTTTGCAAAATATCGTCGACCGCCGGGCCAACGTCCGGGGCGGAGGNGTATTGCTTGAGGGATTTTACGGTATCGTTGATGGCGCCTATATTTATGTCGTCTACCGCCGCTTTTAATTTTGCCAGTTCCGCCTTCATCACGCCCATATCAAAATCGCCCGGCTGTTTTTGCGGGGTAATTGACTTCAGGCAATCGTCTACCCTTTTAAGGATGAGGTCGAGATAGGTCAGAAGCTTGTCGTTACAGACATTGATGAATTCGCGGTTCCCTGCCTTTCCGGCCTCTTCGAGAGCGCGCGCGGTTTCCGCGAGTTCAGCGGCGCCTATGTTTGCCGAGGCGCTTTTAAGCGCGTGGACGTATGTTATGTAGAGGAGCATATTGTCCGAATCGAGCGCCTTTCTTATCTCACCAGCCTTCTCGCGCCCGTCTTTGAGGAATATTTCGATCGTCGACAGATAATTTTCCGTCTTGCCGCCCATCATCGCCACGCCTTTTTTTACATCCACGCCCTCAATCACTATCTTCGAAATGTCAATTTTGGTATCGCCTGGCTGCTCATCCGAATTTCTGATAACGGGCTTTTGTTTTTCTTTGGGTATCCACATCTCAAGTATGGAGTTGAGGCGCAGCGGGTCTATGGGCTTAGAGATGTAGTCGTTGAAATCGTTTTCGAGGAACATTTCCCTCATGCCGGCAATGGCGTTTGCGGTCAGCGCCACTATGGGCAGTTTTTTGTACTGTTCGCCGTCAAGCGCCCTTATGTACGCGGTCGCCTCTATGCCATCCATCTCCGGCATCATGTGGTCCATGAATATGATGTCGTACTGTTTATCTTTTACCGCCGCTATGGCCTCAGCGCCGCTTTTCACCGTGTCAATTTTCATATCGTAAAATGACAGCATGCCCTCCGCGACCTTCAGGTTTGTGGCCACGTCGTCTACCACCAGCGCCAGCGCGTCCGGCGCTACGAACTCCGACGGGGTCTCCATGCATATCAGCACCTCCTCGCGGCTTATCTTCTGCGGCAGCGTAACCGTAAACGTGCTGCCCTTGCCGTACACCGACTTCACAGTGATATTTCCGCCCATCGCGTTGACGAGGTTCCGCGTAATGGCAAGGCCGAGGCCCGTGCCCTCTATGCCCTTGTTCTTCACCATGTCTATCTGCACAAAGTCCATGAACAGCTTGCCCAAATCCCCTTCCCTTATCCCCTTGCCGCTGTCTGTAACCTCTATGGTCAGGTTCACGGTATCGGGGTCTGTCACCGTGCCCTTTACGATTAAGGAGACAAAACCTTTTGACGTATATTTGACGGCGTTATTTAAGATGTTGAGCATAATCTGGCGTATCCGCGCCTCGTCGCCGTAAAGCACCTTGGGGATATCCTCGTCTATGTTGACCCGAAAATCCAGCTGCGACTCGGAGACCTTTATCATCATAATGTTTGTTACATCGTCCATCAGCGAGGAGAAGGCGTAATCTACGGGTACAAGTACAAGCATTCCGCTCTCTATTTTCGAGAAGTCCAGAATGTCGTTTATGACTGAGAGCAGGTTTACACCGGCCTTTCTGATTGTCTGCACATGCTCATGCGCGCGTCCGATGTCGCGTTCGCGCAGCGCAAGTTCCGACATACCGAGTATCGCGTTCATGGGCGTGCGTATCTCGTGGCTCATCTTTGCCAGAAACTGGCTCTTTGCCACCGTCGCGGCCTCGGCCTTCTCCTTTTCGTGCCGTATCTCTATTGATTCAAGTTTAAGCTGCTGCACCTGATTGAGCTGCCGCAGCGTTACGTTCAGGCTCTCCGACAGGTGCGCGACCTCATCGTCGCCGCCCTTTTCAAACTGTATGTTGAGGTCGCCGTGCGCCATCTTTTCCGCCGTCTCCTTGAGGCCGGCGAGCGGCGCGGAGATAGACCTCGTAACCATAAACGTGAGAAAAATGGACATAACAAACGACGCGAGGATTATCCACACCATATTGAGGGAATCCGTAATCGCCGAAGCGTTGTTTTCGGCAGTAATTTCCTGCGACACAACGAAGATCCGGTTGAATACGGTCACGATGCTGTAAAATATGGTACAGAATACCGGGTCGATCTGCTTCTCGTAGATAAAGAAAGCCTCTTCAACGTTGCCGGCCTTGTGCGTCTCTATCATTTTGTTAAACATGGGGATGTAGGTACGTTCGTAAATCTGCACCACGTTCTTCATATCCTGCATCTCGCCGGGCGAGAAGAGGTAGTCGAACCTGTACTGAACTTTTAAGTAGTCGGCCATGAACTTCTGGAGTACCACCATGCTCTCGTTGAGCACCTCGTAGAGGTACTCGCTTACCATGTTGTCCTGATAGCGCAGCATATAGAAGATGTTGTTGTCCACATTAAGATTGTAGTCGTACAGGTCGTTTACCACCTTGAGCGTTTCCATGGTTTTTACGGCGCTGTCGCCTATGCCTGTGAGGCTCAGGTACCCGATAATGCCGGCGAACATGGTAAAGAACGACATCATGAAAAACGCTATGAGAAGCCTTGTCTTTATCTGTATCTTTCTGATCACCTTACAGCCTCCGGCTCCGGCAGTCGGATTTTCTCTACTGATGTATAGTGCCTGTTCTTTATCCCCATGATATATACGCCTGTTTTGTCGCTGTAGGGATTGTTGCCGGCGTCAAATCTGGTGTATCCTGTCAGTACATCGGCCCCGTGCGCCTTCATCGCGTTTATTATNCCCTCGGCCTCTGTACCGCCGGAGGCTTCCATGGCGGCTACAAGCATTTGGACAGATGAATACGCGAGCGCGGATGGAGCGAGCGGCATATGCGAGAACTGATCAAAAAAGGCGCGGGAAAAGCGGGCGATCGCCGGATCGTCGTCGTCAAACACAAAGGGCGTCGCGTAGAAGATGCGGTCCATGATCTTTTGCTCGCGCAGGAACACCAGAATTCCGTCCCACGCGTCGGTCCCTATCAATTTAGGCTTGTCGAGCCCCACCCTGTATACCGCCTCGGCCAGACGCGCAGCTACGATGTAGTCGGCTGGGCAGAATATAATGTCGGGCTGGTTCGATTTATATCCGGCAAGTATGTTGTCGAAATCGTTTGGGGACGAATAGCGCTCGCGCACCACGGAAACGCCGCCGCCGGCCTTAAACTCCTCCTCGAAAGCACTCGCCACGGGGAGGTACCTGGGGTCCCCTTTAAGTACAAGCGCGGTTTTGGCGCCAAGGCTATTGAGGGCGAACGACGCGAGCGCCCTCGACTGGTAGTCATCGAGGAATATCATCCGAAAGACATTCCTGCGCCCTTCGGTTACTGCCGGGTTAGAGGCCGTGGGCGAGATAACAGGTATGCCGTCTTTCTCGGCGGCCCGCGCTATAGCCAGCGTAACGTCCGAAAAGCTCGAACCTATGATTGCGACAACGCCCCTCTCCCTCAAAATGGCGTACTGCTCCGCCGCGTACTCCGGGTCGCCGCGGTCGTCTAAGGCTATAATGTCGATCTTTTTACCCAAAACCCCGCCCGCCGAGTCGTTAATCTCCTGCCGCGCCAGCTGCAGGCCATTGAGCGCCCACATACCCTCGTGGCAGTACTCGCCGGATAGCGGAAACAGGGCGCCCACGGTAATGTACTCCTGCGCAGCGTCTGGCGGTTTGGAGAAATTGCTGCAAGAGGCCAATAGCAACAAAAGCAATAAACAGAGCGTACGGATAAATTTTGCCCATCCCATAGATATTACTCCTGCCTAAGCCCCCCTGCGGTGCCGGCCATGATGATATTATACTACAAATATAGTAATTGTACTCCGCCATAATCAAGAATTAAGTTAAAAAGCCCCGCAAGCAGATGTAAGCAGATTTTTAGCCCCATCGGCGGCCGCTTCAAATTCGCTGCACAGGAGCGCGTTGTGGATATTTTCGACCGCCTCGGAGGTCGCCGGCTTCCACCGCATGCCCTGCAGCCTGTCGAGCGCAACAAAAGCGTCCGTATTGTCGTCCCCCTCGCAGGAGGCGATGATAATCCGCAGCTGTTCGGCCAGAAACGTACTGTCCTCAACGGCGTCAACGCTGCAATCGGGGCATAGCCTTTGCACCAGCGTCTCAAGCGCGCCCAAAAACTCCTCCAGATTATCGCCTATGTACCCGGCGTTCTTCGCGCGGCCCGCCTTTTCTAACTCCAACGCGCACGCGGACAATTCGGGCTCGCCGACATTGGCCAGCATGGATTTAAGCGCGTGAACCTTGATGGTGAAGAGGTTTATGTCCCCCACGGCGGACGAGCGCAGGACGGGGATCAGGCTGCGGGCATCGCTGCAGAATACGCTGACGAGCCACGGGTTCAGCCCCTTCGCTTCCGTCTGCGGCAGCGGCGCTGCAGCGGGACGGCCCTGCGCCGCCCATTTCTCCGCCTCTTCGGGGTACCTGTCGCGGATAAACCTCTTCAGCACCTCGTCTAAATGCCGTATGTCAATAGGCTTGGATATGTAGCCGTCAAACCAGTTGCGCGCGAACATCGCGTCGGTGCCCACAAGCGCGTTTGCCGTTAAGGCCACTATCGGGCCCTCGTAACCGAGGCTGCGCAGTTTAAGCGTGGCCTCTATACCGTCCATTACCGGCATCATGTGGTCCATGAATATTATGTCATAAACGTTCCCGACCAAAATCTTCCCAATTGTCTCAGACCCGCTGAACGCCGTATCCACCGTAAGCCTGTAGGGCGCCAGCAGCCCTTTGGCCACGTGCAGGTTCATCTCGACATCGTCCACAATCAGCACCTTGCCATACGGCATGGGCACGCGCACAATCTGCTGCGAGGCGTCGAGGCCGGCCCTCACAAACGTAAAATTGCGCAGCTGCCCGGCAACATCGGCGCCTATCACGCCGTCGCCGGCGGCCTTCTGCTTGACCGTAACCGTAAAAACACTGCCGACGGCGTAGCTGCTTTGCACCTCAATGACGCCGTCCATCATATCAACAAGGCGCTTTGTGATGCCAAGCCCCAGACCGGACCCCTCGGCGCTGCTGTTTGCCGAGGCGTTAAACCGCAGGTACTCGGCGGTAAAGAGCCGCTCGCAATCCTGCTGATGCATGCCCTGGCCGGTATCCTCAATCACAAACCGCACCGTTACACCGCCGCCCTGCACAGAGTGGCTTACCGAAAACTTCACATACCCCTTATCGGTATACTTGATAGCGTTCGACAGCAGGTTATTCAGAATCTGTTTGAGCCGCAACTCATCCCCGTTAAGTTTAGCCGGGAAGTTATCGCATATATCAAGCTCAAACTTTATGGGCTTAGACCCTATTCGCACGATGTTAAGCTGCACCGCGTCGTTCAGCATCTCCGCCGTGTCGTAATCGGAGGTATTGAGAGTGAGATTCCCCGTTTCGATTTTAGACATATCGAGGATATCGTTAATAATCCCGAGCAGGCTGTTGCCGGAGCGGTATATCCTGTCTATGGCCAGTGCGCAGTCTACCGGTATGTCCTGATTGAGCAGCTGTATCTGCGCGAGGCCTATGATTGCGTTGAGCGGGGTGCGTATCTCATGCGACATTGTGGCGAGGAACCGGCTCTTGCCTATGCTCGCCTCTTCGGCCTCCTCTTTTGCCTTAATGAGAAACTTCTTCTGCTCCTCGTTCTCCTCGGCAAGCGCCTTTAGCATGCCTGTCTTGATGCTGTAGTTGCTCTCTATTATGGAAAGCGCGCGCGCGTTTTGCGCCAGCTCGCGTTTGGCCGTGCGCAACTCGGCTGAAAGCCTTTGTACCTCGGATTTCAGATATTCGACTTCAGATTCATCTTCTGTCATCCATCCATCGCCTTCTTACGTAATTCATACAACACATTAAGCGCGTCTATTGGCGCTAACGCATTTATATCAAGCGTTTTCAAGCGGGTTACTATGGACTGCATATACTCGTCAATAATGTTGAGCTGTACGCCATCTGCAGATTCGGATGATGAGGTTAGATCGAAAGAGCCGTCCTTTTTGCGGGCGAGTACTGGTTTGCGGTCAGGAGTCAGTTCCATGTTCTCCAGATTATTAAGTATCTCCTTGGCACGGACGATAACGCTCGCGGGTACGCCGGCAAGGCGCGCAACCTGAATTCCGTAAGAGTGGTCGCATGACCCCGTGTCAATCTTGCGCAGGAAGATTATTTTATCGTTCCACTCCTTTACCTTTACGTGCAGATTCCTTATGCGCGAATAGATAAGCGGCATCTCCGTTAACTCGTGGTAGTGGGTGGCAAAGAGCGTGCGCGCGGCGCGGCCCTTTGTTTCGTGCAGGTACTCGGCGACCGCCCAGGCGATAGATATGCCGTCGAACGTAGACGTCCCGCGGCCCACCTCGTCAAGCAGCACGAACGATTTGTCGGTCGCGTTATTGAGGATATTGGCGACTTCGATCATCTCGACCAGAAACGTACTCTGCCCCCGCGCGAGCCTGTCCGACGCGCCGACCCGCGTAAAGAATTTATCGACTATGCCGATGTGGGCGGACGCGGCGGGGACGAAAGAGCCCATTTGCGCCATAATAGCTATGAGGGCGGTCTGGCGGAGGTACGTTGATTTACCCGCCATATTCGGGCCCGTTATCAGCGCTATCTGCGAATCGCCGGAGAGCAGTTCGGTATCGTTGGGGACAAACTGCTCGCCCGCACACAGCTTTTCGACAACCGGGTGGCGGCCCTCTTTGATGACGATGCCCGCGCCCTCGTCGAGCACCGGGCGGCAGTAGGCGTTTTCAGCCGCTATGCGGGCCAATGATACGAAAACATCAAGCGCGCTTATCGCCGCGGCGGCTTTTTGGATACGCTCGCAGTGCGACGCTACCTCCCTGCGCAGCGCGATGAAAATGTCGTACTCAATGACATTGAGTTTCTCCTCGGCGCCGAGTATCTTGTCCTCCATATCCTTAAGCTCCGGAGTGATGTAGCGCTCGCCGGTGGAGAGTGTCTGCTTGCGGATATAGTCTTTGGGTACGGAGGACATATTCGCCTTGGTTATCTCTATATAGTACCCGAAGACCTTGTTATAGGCGACCTTTAATGATGATATCCCGGTCCTCTGCCTCTCTGTCGCCTCCATTCTGGCTATCCACTGCTTCCCGTTTACCCTTATGTCGCGTATGTCGTCAAGTTTCTGGCTAAAGCCGTCGCGGATCATCTTACCCTCCCTGACTGAAAGCGGGGGATCATCAACCAAAGTGGACGCTATGCGGGAGGCAAGGTTTTCGAATCCGGAGAGATCGGCGCAGATGCTGCGGATTAACGGAATCTCGCACTTCCCTATTATCTTCTGTAAATTGGGGAACGTTTCGAAAGAGCGCTTGAGGGCGTTTAAGTCCCTCCCGTTCGCCCGCTCGAATGTCACGCGGGAGATAAGCCTTTCGAGGTCGGCTATGGATTTCAGGAACAGCTCAGACTCTCCCCTTACGAAGGTATCGCTCTTAAACCATTCGACGCAGTCAAGCCGCTCGTTAATCGCGCTGACGGAGCGGAGCGGGTGGGCCAGCCAGCGGCGCAGCAGGCGGGCGCCAAGAGACGTACCGGTGGAGTCAAGCACGGAGATCAGCGCGCCCTCGGTATCATCGGACTGCATAGGCTGAAAAAGTTCAAGATTTCTTATTGTTGAGGGATCAAGCTCGGCAAACTGCTTGCCGAGGCGCGGGGCAATGGAGGTTATGTGACGCAGGTCGCTCTTCTTCTGCTCTTTAAGGTAGCGGATAAGCGCACCGGCGGCGCGCACACCGTCCGTCAACCCCTCCAAACCCAAACTCTGGACAGACGCGATATCAAAATGTTTAGTGATCGCCTCCGTCGCCGTATCAACATCAAATTTCCAGCCGTCATACTTGGATATATATATCTGCCGGTAGGTCGACCGCACGTACTTCTGGATATGTTCGGCCTGATCGGCGGATACAAGGATTTCCCCAGGGTCAACCCTTACCAGCTCATGTTCGACGGCATCGTTGTCCATCTCCTCAATCTGGAAAAATCCCGTAGACAAATCACATACCGCGAGGCCGCATACGCCTGGCTTTTGGGAATAACAGACCGCAGCTATGAAATTGTTTACGCGCTCTTCGATAAAATTGTCATCGGTAGCGGTCCCCGCGGTAATGACCTCCACCACATCCCGCTTGACAATCCCCTTGGCCTGTTTGGGATCCTCAATCTGTTCGCAGATGGCAATCTTGTGCCCTGCCCTGACAAGCTTATTCGCATACCGGTCAAGCGCGTGGTGCGGGAAACCGGCGAGCTGCGTGTCGCCTATGCCGCCCTGATATCTTGACGTAAGTGTTATGCCGAGGATTTTCGCGGCAATGCGGGCATCTTCATCAAAAAATTCGTAGAAATCGCCCATCCTGTATAATAGCAGCGTGTCTTGATTTTTTGCTTTTATCTCGTTGTACTGACGCATCAGGGGCGTCAGCTTGACCGCCGGGGCATCGGGTTTGGCCGGCCTGGCGGGTTTGGCGGGCGTATCGGCCTTAACCGCGCTTTTAACGCTCTTTGGGGGGGACGATGGCGTAACAGGAGAGCCGGACGCTGACTCTCCTTCGTCGGGAAAAAACGATATCTGCATAGGGTCACGCTTCATTTATTTGCTCCAAACTATTCGTTTACATCATCNCCATCATCATGCACCTGCCCCTCCTGCTGCTCCATCAACTCTTCAGTCGCAAACTCCTCCATCCTTGCCCTCGCCAGCGGCTCGAAATCCTCAAGCCTCGGCAGGTCGCCTATCTTGTTGAGGCCGAAGTACCGCAAGAAATCGTTTGTCGTCCCGTAAAGCCACGGCCGCCCCGGCTTCTCGCTCCTGCCGCAGAAGTCAATCAACTTCTTCTCAAGCAGCGTATTCATCACCCCGTCCGACAGCACGCCGCGCACCGCCTCAATCTCGGCCTTTGATATGGGCTGGTTGTACGCGACAATCGCCAGGCACTCAAGCGCCTTGAGCGACAATTTTTTCGCCGCGCGCTCCTTGTAGAGCTTTCTTACCCACGGGTGGTAGTACGATATAGTCCTGAACTGGTACCCGCCCCCGGCCTCGACGATCTCAAACGGATGGCGCTCGCGGACAAGCTGCTCGTTCAGCTCGCCGACCATTTTGCGCAAACGCCGCACATCGGGGGCGCCCGGTATAAGCGCCTTCAGCCTTGCCGGCGTCAGCAGTTCCTCAGACGCGAACAGCAGCGCTTCAAGGATGCGCAAATCGTCGGCGCCGTTGTCGGGCGGCTCATCCGGCGCATCCGATTCTTCCGGCCCGCCGGTATCTTCCAGTTCGTCAATAACGTCCGGTTCGCTTACGGCATCACCATCAACGCCGCCGTTAACGCCGGCGTTGTCTTCAACGCCGTTATCTTCGCTTATTTCAGTCACTTCCATCACTCCTTATCACAAAAATCTCGCCAAACGCCGATTCCTGCCTGAATTTTATCTGCCTCATCTTGACCAGTTCCAACAGCGCCATAAAGGTAACCACAAGCGCGATCTTCCTCTGGTCGTCGGCGAAAAGCTCCTCAAAGCGCATCTCGCGCCCTATGTCGCTTATCACCGTCAATATATGCTCAATCCTGTCGTCAATCCGACAGTTGTCGACCACCACCACGTGGTTGGCGTCTACCTCCGAGGCCACGCGCTCCATCATGTTCTTGAACGCGGTGATCAGGTCGAATATGGATACGCTGCCCAGAATCACCCCGTCGCCCTCGTCCGCCGGCGCCATCAAACCCTCGGCGTCTTCAGCCCTCCCCCGCGCGTAGGCGCCGAAGGTCCGCGTCTCAAACTCCTTCAGCGTACCGCCGGCCAGCTTGTACTTCTCGTACTCAAGCATCATGGCGATAAGCTGCTCGCGGTTGGAGATGCCGAATTCACCTCCGTCAAACTCCTCCGGCGGAGAGTCGGGCAGAAGTTCCCGCGCCTTGAGACGTACAAGCGTAGCCGCCATATTCAGGTACTCGCCGGCTACATCGATATTCAGGTCGCGCATTACGTCCAAATAACCAATGTACTGCTCGGCGATCTCCGAAACCTTTATGTCTACGATGTTGACCTCCGCCTTGTGCACAAGATACAAGAGCAGGTCAAGCGGGCCGTCGAAGAGGTCGAGGTGTACCTCGTACTCCTGCTGTTTGGACATCAACGCCACGCTACTGCCTCGATTTCTACGAGAACGCCCCTGGGCAGCGCGGAGACCTCCACAACGCTGCGGGCCGGAGCCGCACCGCCGAGCATCTGCTCGTATACCTGATTGAAACGCGCGAAATCGCCCATATTGCGTATAAATACAGTCGTCTTGACGAGATGGCCGAACGTCAATCCAACCGAGGCCAGAATTGCCGAGAGGTTGCCAAGCGCAACCTTCGCCTGCGCCTCGACATCCTCGCCTACCGCCTGGCCGGTTGCCGGGTCGAGCGGAATCTGGCCGGATATAAAGAGAAAGCTCCCGGTATCAACGGCCTGACTGTACGGGCCGATGGGCTTTGGGGCCTTATCGGTCAAAATGGGACGGGCGGTAGTCATATTTCTCAATTCCTCCTGTAAAAGTATGATATTCGTGGTGCTGCCTGCGCCAGTATCACCGTATAATATACATTATAACCGTACGGTGCGCAAGGCCCCAGCGCTTTTTATTCAGGGCGACCAGCCCAAACGCCACATTGGCCAGCCTGACCCGCGAGGGCGCTTACGAACTGTCGACAATAAGGCCGGGCTGAGGGATCGGCGGCGGCTGGCGTTTGCCCAATGCTTTGGAGTGGGACAACTTAGTCGCTTTCGCCGGCGGCATTAGCGAGGCAGAGGCAACAAGCTAAAATCCAAAACGTGCAACGCTCCGTGATCTGCGTTAAAGATTAAGTGCGTGGAACAGTAATTCATTGACTCCCCCCCTGCCCACAACGTATTTTATGTAAAATTGGTAGTCGACTACCATTTTTACATATTGTATCTCTAACTCTATGTATCACAATGAGTTAACTTTATGCAAGATTTTAAAAAAGGGGGATTTGTGTATAAGGAACGGACTATCGGCAGATACTTTGACGAGGTCTCGGCGCATTTTAAGGTGCTGTTGCTGACAGGTATGCGGCAGGTCGGGAAAACTNCCTGCCTGAAAAATACGGCAAAAGAGGGCCGCCGCTACGTATCCCTCGACGACCCGCAAATCCTCTCTTTGGCCAAAAACGACCCGCACCTCTTCTTCGAGCGGTTCCCTCCCCCGCTCTTTATCGACGAAATCCAGTACGCGCCGGAGCTGTTTCCGCACATAAAAATGCTGGTCGACAACTTAAGCGAAAACGGGCAGGTCTGGCTAAGTGGCTCGCAACAATACTCTATGATGAAAAACGTCACGGAGAGCCTGGCAGGGCGCATCGCCGTAGTCAATATGTTCGGGTTCTCAATCTATGAACGGGACGGCAAGGCGCCGTTGCAAAAACCATTTTTGCCGTCTGCGACCCCCCCGGCGCTGTTGGAGAGGAGAAATTCGTCTGAAACGTTTGAAATTATATGGCAGGGATCGTTCCCGCAAATAGTTAATAGCGAAGCAGCACTATGGAATCTGTTCTATTCATCGTATGTTATGACATATATACGTCAAATGATAAATACGTACAATGAGATAGCGTTCTCTCGTTTTATGGTGACTATCGCATCAAAAACAGCTCAAACGCTCAATATTTCCGATATAGCTAAAAACTCTGATATTACTGTAAAAACAGCTAAAAAATGGGTATCGATTTTACAGGAATCCGGCGTAGTGTTCTTATTAGAACCCTACTACTCAAACATTCCAAAACGATTTAACAAGCGCCCCAAACTCTATTTCACCGACACCGGACTGTGCGCCTACCTCACCCAGTGGACATCCCCGCAAACACTGGAAACCGGCGCGATGAGCGGTGCGTTCTTTGAAACTTTCGTCATCTCTGAAATACTTAAATCATACCACCACAACGGCGTACCACCAACCCTATACTACTACCGCGACTCCAACAACGTAGAGATCGACCTCCTCATATCGCAAAACGGAGTACTGTACCCCATCGAAATAAAGAAAACCGCGTCGCCCAAGAAAGACGATGTCAAAGCGTTCGGAACGCTTGCGAAAATTGCGGAGATCGGGTATGGGGCGCTTATCTGCCTGACTAAAGAGAACCTGCCGGTGACGGAGGGGGTTGGAGCGGTTTCGGTTTGGGGGATTTGAAAAACGTATAATATAGGGCATTCCCCGCAGGATTTGCGGGGAACGGGAAATTCAGCCTGTTTTGTGGCTATAGTTCACTTTATGACTGAACTGCTTGCCTTAGCAAATTTGTACAAGTTGGACAACCTCCATCATCTTCTAAATATGTCAATACCATCTGGTTTATCATGAAATACCCCATTCCGGCATTTCCCTTGCTATCAAGAAGCTCTCCAACTGTCATATCGCTGGGTTTCCCTCCGTTCATAATCGGGCGGATTTCACGACATGAACTGCACAAGTCATACTTTGATACTCTCATAATTTTTACACCTTTCTTATATAAATATGTTTTTAATAGTTACGCTGTAAACATTAACACAAAACGTATGGAATCGCACATCTATACCATCCGGCAACATCACGGCTGTCATGCAGTTGCATGGCGGTATGGATATAATATTTAATCATTTTTTCAATAATCCTGAATAATGTCACGTATCCTTTGAATTTCAGCTTCACACTCTTCACACCTTTCCAATAACGATGATATAGTATCTAGACTGCTCTTTTTTCTCAACTCCATCAAAATAAGTTTAATAGGAGTTATATTTTTACTTATTATTTCGTTGTATGTATCATTGTAATAATTCTGCTTTCCAACTAAAGAGATTGAATTATCACCCAGTCTTATCAAGGATGTAATGAGCCCTAACTGTTCTTGTACCTTTTTGGCAGAAAATGGGCCTTCATTGAAAATACTTTTCTCTGTTTTGCTAATTATGTCTTCATACTCATCTAACGCATCCTTAATTTTTGATTGGTCTGTCATTTTTACATACCTCCGTCATTTTATGGAACCAATTTAGGTAAGCTTTTCGACACCATGTCAGAAAGCAAGCCGAAAACGGGCGGTTCCTTTAACCCGAAAACAGCCATTATTCAATTGTTAATAGTCCAGCAATTTAGTACGCACCATTGGCTCGCAGCCATCTCGCGACTTCATTATGACCATTTCCAACAGCAAGGCCCAACGGTGTCATACCTTGTACCGTTATATTTACTGCCGAGTAGGCGGGTCGGCTTACGCCGCCCACCCCTCACAGAACCGTGCTTGCGCTACTAACGCACACGGCTCTTCAAGCCAGCATCGGTCTCTGATTCCA
>WQTH01000065.1 GCA_009786415.1 Chitinispirillia bacterium
CCCGCTCTATTCCCACATCAACTGCATGACCGAAAAGCCGGAATCTCTCCCCGACGGTTCCGGCAGGGCCGACAAAAAGCAGGTAGTTCTGCCGGACGTTTTGCTCAAAAAATTATTGGAGCTAAATCCATCCATACCGGAAGAATCTATCAGGCAGAAGGCGGGTGAGCTTTGTCTTAATATGTATGGCGACCCTCTTGACGATAACTATAAGCGCTATCAGCAGATTCGCAACGGCGTAAAGGTTAAATTCAAAAAGGATGGGCGTGAAACAGAGAATATCGCTCGTTTAATAGACTTTGAGCATCCTGAAAGCAACTGTTTTGTAATCGCGTCTCAGATGTGGATTCGCGGCCAAGTTCACTGGCGCAGGCCGGATTTGATAATCTTTGTGAACGGTTTGCCACTTGTATTCATAGAACTGAAGAACTCGAATATCAATGTCAAGAATGCGTACGACGTTAATTTGACCAAGTATCGGGAGGATATTCCGTGGCTGTTCAATTACAATCAGGTTTGTGTTCTCAGTAACGGCATGGAGACCCGTTTGGGCAGTTTTTCCGCCGGATATGAGCATTTCTTTGAGTGGTTGAAGCTGGCGGACGAGGGTGAGAATCCCGACCGTGCGGCGATACGGGAGGATTGCGTTAGCCTTGAGTATTTCATTCGCGGATTTTGCGCTCCGGCGGCGCTGCTCGACTACATAGAGAATTCTATTTTGTTCGACCGGCGCGGCGACGCGGTAAAGAGCAAGATAATCGCGAAGAATCACCAGTTTCTCGGCGTGGGCAACGCGTTTCGCGCGTTTGGAAACCGCGGCGGGCTGGGCGGCAAGCTTGGTGTGTTTTGGCATACGCAGGGCAGCGGCAAGAGTTATTCGATGGTGATGCTGGCGCGGAAGATAAAGCATAAATGCGCCGGCAATTTCACGTTTTTGATTGTTACCGACCGCGAGGATTTGGACACGCAGATTTACAAAACATTCCTGCGCTGCGGCTTTATGGGTGAGGAAGAGAAGTGCAAGCCGGCGAACAGCGCCGCCCTGCGGGAGGAGTTGAAGGGCAACAAGAGTATTCTGTTTACGCTGATTCATAAGTTTCGCTACGATAAGGGCAAGAAGTACCCCGTTCTCTCCGAGCGCGGCGACATTGTAGTATTTGTGGACGAGGCCCACAGGACGCAGTACAGGGATTTGGCGGAAAATATGCGTACAGGGCTGCCCAACGCGCAATTTTTCGCCTTTACGGGCACGCCGCTTTTGGGCGGCAGCCGTTTGACCAACAAATGGTTCGGAGATTACGTAAGCGAGTATAATTTCGCAGACTCCGTAAAAGACGGCGCCACCGTGCCGCTTTACTATGTTAAGCGCGTGCCGGAAGTAGAGTTGAGGAACGATTTTTTAGAGAGCGATTTCGCGGAGATTCTGGAGAGCGAGAACCTGACGGAGGCGGAGCAGAAGCGGCTTGAGAACCATTACTCCAAGGAGTTGGAGGTAATAAAGCGCGACGACCGTCTTGACGCGGTGGCACAGCATATTGTAAAACACTTCCCGAACAGGGGTTTTCGCGGCAAGGGCATGGTAATCTCGGTTGATAAGTTTACCGCAGTAAAGATGTACGACAAGGTGTCGTTCTACTGGCGGGAGGAGATTAAGAAGCTGAACGTAAAGATTACAAAAACATACAACGAGGCGGAGCGCTCGCGGCTCAAAGAGATTTTGGAATACATGCGACGCGTNGAGATGGCCGTAGTTATAAGCGAAGACGCGGAAGAAGCCGAGAAGTTTGATAAGGAGGGGCTGTCGATAAAGGCTCACCGCGAGCGGATGAATGCCACGGATGAGCACGGGGCGGACATTGAAGACAATTTCAAAGACCCCGCCCATCCGCTCGAGCTCGTCTTTGTCTGCGCCATGTGGCTGACTGGTTTCGACGCGCCGTCGGTATCTGCGCTATATCTCGACAAACCGATGAAGAGCCACTCCCTTATGCAGGCTATCGCGCGGGCGAACCGCGTTTTTCCCGGCAAGGAGAACGGTATAATCGTAGACTTCCTCGATGTTTTCAAATACCTGAGCCGCGCGCTCGCCGACTACGCGGCCGGCAGCGACGGAGCCATGCCGGTAAAGGATATTGGGAAACTGTTTGAGCAGTTGAATCAGGTAATAGATATGGCGTTTGAATTCTGCGGCAGGTTAGATATTGACCTCAACCGCATTATCGCCGCGGAAGAGAGTACATTTCGCCAAATGTCACTATTCGCCGAATTTGCGGATAAAGTTCTTGCCGGCGACGAGACCCGCAATGAATTCAACGTACACGCCAACGCCGTAGAGAATTTATACGAGTCCCTGCGCCCGGATATTTTCAATATGGACTTTGACCCGCGCCGCAAAGACGCAATCCTCTATTTGCGCGGCGTTATAGACGGCACAATCAGGCCGGAGAAGTTAGAGGCGGCGAAGAAGAGGGTAGACAAGCTGCTCGACGGGAGCGTAATTGTCGAGGAGGGGGCGCGGACATACACAATTCCCGAATTCGGCAAGGAGATAGACCTTTCCAAAATGGGCATTGATGAGCTGCGCGGCGAATTCGAGCACAGAAGATACAAGAATCTCCTTATCGCAGACATGCGGGAGTATATTGAAAAGAAGATAGAGCAGATGCTCCGGCGAAACGTTACCCGTTCCGATTTTGCCGAGAGATTTAAAAATATCATAGACGAGTACAACGCCGGCGGTTCGCAGAGCGACTATTTTTACGAGAAGATTTTGAAATTCATGGAAGAGCTGCGCGCCGAAGAGGAGCGGCACGTCAAAGAGGAGCTTTCGGAAGAAGAGCTTGAGATATTCGACCTGCTTCGCAAGGACAAGCTTACCNAAGACGAAGAGACGCGCGTAAAGCTGGCGGCAAGGGGGCTGTACGAGACGCTGCTTGCCAGAAAGAGCGAGCTTTTTATTGTAGGCTGGTACAACGACCAACAACCGAGGGAACGGGTACGTTCCGCGATTATGGACTATTTGAATGAATCCTTGCCGGAGTGCTACGGCAGAGATATTTTTGCGGCCAAAAGCACCGTGATATACCAGCATTTTATAGATCAGGCGATGATGGGGTACGCCTGGGTGGCGTAATTTTGCTACGTCAGCATCTCCACCTCCCGCGCCTCGAAGCCGGATTTGCAGCGTACGGACTCGAATTTTACACGCTGGCCCTCGTCCAGGATTTTGTAGCCGTCGCCCTGTAATGATTTGTGGGATACCTTGACGACAGTGCCGTCATCGGCCTTAATCGTGCCGGTGCCGCTTATGTCGTTGAAGAATTGGACGGTTCCTGTTGGCATGGTATGACAATCATCCAAGCAGTTTTGCGATATTATCCACATACGGCGGGAAGATCGCGCCTTTTTCGGTGATGATTGCCGTTATTAATTTTGACGGGGTGACATCAAAGGACGGGTTGAAGACCATCACCTTGTCGGGGACTGTTTTCTTTGTCCCCATCCAATTAGCTACCTCTTCCCTGCCCCGCTCTTCTATGGGGATGTGTGTTCCGTCGGGGATTGACAGGTCGAATGTGGATGACGGCGCGGCGACGTAGAACGGGATGTTGTGTGCGGCGGCTATCAGCGCTACGCCGTAGGTGCCGATTTTGTTCGCGGTATCGCCGTTGGCGGCGATCCTGTCGGCGCCTACTATACATGCCTTGATCTTTCCCGTCGCCATTACGGACGCGGACATGTTGTCGCAGATTACGGTTACGGGGATCCCTGCCTCGCTCAACTCTAATGACGTGATCCTCGCGCCCTGCAAGAGCGGCCTTGTCTCGTCCGCGAATACTTTAAAGATGACGCCTTTTTCCTGTCCGACATATATAGGAGCCAGCGCGGTGCCGAATTCGCTTGTCGCCAATCCTCCGGCGTTGCAATGTGTAAGGATGCAGTCCTTATCTTTCAGCAATTCAAACCCGTACTCGCCGATAGCCCTGCACATTTTACGGTCTTCATCAAGTATGCGGTTGGCCTCGTCGAACAACATTTTTTTCAGGGCGTTTACGCTTATCCCCCCGCCGCTGTTATCATGCGCAAACTTTTTCATTCTGCCGAGCGCCCAAAACAGATTGACCGCAGTTGGGCGCGCGCTTGCCAGATACTCGGCGCGGTCGTCTACGTGTTTTAAGAAAGCGTTGATATCCGCGTCGTTGTTGAAATCCCTGACGCCGAGATATAGCCCGTAGGCCGCGGCTACGCCGATAGCCGGCGCACCGCGGATTTGCAGGATTTTTATCGCGTGGTACATTTTGTCCAATGTATCAACATCAATATATGAAATCTGTTCCGGCAAAAGCGTCTGGTCGATGATCCGCGCGCAGCTGTTTCGCCATTCAATCGTTTTAAGGCGGCTATTCATTTATTGATTCCCATTCGTTATAGATCCCAGTATTAAATAGTTGACATTGTTCATCCATACGAAAACGGGGCGGACGTAACCGGCCGCCCCTGCAATATTAATGCTGTTCCTTGCTCTCGTGCGCCATTTCAGCCTGATGCGCCTCAATTATCTTTTTGGCCTGATCGCCCGGCACCTGCTCGTAGTGCGCGAAGGTCTTCGAGTAGAAGCCTCTGCCCTGCGTGAGCGAGCGCAGCGTGGTCGAGTATGTCTGGACTTCGGCCTCTGGGACTTTCGCGGTGATCGTCGTCAGCTTCCCGTCCTCCTCCATACCGCCCACCTTGCCGCGGCGCGACGACAGGTCGCCCATAATATCGCCGGTGTACTCGGTGGGGACAGTGACCTTGAGCTCCACCACCGGCTCAAGCAGTATCGGCGACGCCATCTCAAACGCCTTTTTGAAAACCTCGCGGCCCGCGATCTGGAACGCTACGTCTTTAGAGTCTACCGGGTGCGTCTTGCCATCTACCAGCGATACCTTTACGTCCACAATCGGGTACCCAGCCAGAATCCCCTCTTCCAATTTCGCCCTCACGCCCTTGTCTACGCTGGGGCGCAGCGGCTGGTCGATTACGCCGCCTACGATCTTGTCTACAAACTCGTACCCGGCGCCGCTCTGCTGCGGTTCGAGGTCTATAAAGACCTTGGCGTACTGCCCCGCGCCGCCGCTCTGCTTCTTGTGCGTGTACTCCACGTACTTCGCGGGCTTCGTAATAGTCTCGCGGTAGGAAATTTTGGGCGGCTTGCGCTCGACCTCTACCTTAAAGCGGCTCTTGAGGTTGTCGAGGATGATATCGAGATGGATATCGCCCATAGCCGAGAGTATAGACTGGTGGATGTCGGGGNGGAACTTGTAGGTAAACATCCTGTCCTCTTCGTGCAGCTTGTTTATGCCCACCGCGATCTTATCCTCGTCGCCCTTAACCTTTGCGCTTATCGCAACGCGCACCAGTGGTTCAGGGAACACCGTTGGCGGTACGCAGTGCTTCACGGACTTGTCGGCCAACGTATCGTTTGTGTGCACGTCTTTCAGCTTGAGCAGCGCGCCGATGTCGCCGGCGTCAATCTCGGTTGTGGCCACGTGCTCCTTGCCGCGCAGGTAGTACACGTTGCCGATGCGCTCGGCCGTGCCGCGGCCAACGTTGGACAGCTCGCTGCCCGTGGCCACCTTTCCGCAGAACACCCTTATTGCGTTGAGCTCGCCCACATGCTCTTCTGAGACGGTTTTGAATACGAACGCCATCGTTGGGTCGTCAAGTTTCAGGGGGACAGTCTTCTTCTCTTCGCCCTCAACCNCCTCGATCTCCGTGCGCGACGCAGCCGAGGGGCAGAGGTTGACTAACTTGGTAAGCAGCTGATCAACGCCCATGTTCAGGAGGCCGCTGCCGGCAAGTACCGGAAAAAGTTCGCCGGAAAGCACGCCCTTGGCGAGGCCGGCGCGCAGCTCGACTAAAGATATTTCCCCCTCGTCCAAATACTTGTTCATCAGTTCCTCAGATGTCCCCGCTACCGACTCCATCAGGTCCTGGCGCAATTTGTCGACCTTCTCTTTCATATCCGCCGGCACGTCTATCGTCTTGCCGTTGCCGTCACCCTCGCGCGCGTACTCAAACGCGTCTTTGGTGACTAAGTCAACAATGCCCTTGAACCCCGCGCCGTGCCCGATGGGTATGGTAAGCGGCGCAGCCGCCGAGCCGTAGGTCTCCCTAACCTGCCCCAATACCTTGTCGAAATCGGCGTTCTCCTTGTCCATGCTGTTCACGAAAAACAGTTTGGCGATATTAACCTCGTCTATGTAGCGCGAAACTAATTCCGTCCCCACCTGTATGCCGTCGCACGCGTCTACCAGCAGCACCGCCGTCTCGGTAACCCGCAGCGCGGCCTTCGCCTCGCCCAGATAGTCCAAAAAGCCCGGCGTGTCCAACACATTTATCTTCCTGTCGTTCCACTCGCAGAAGCCGAGGTGGGTAGAAAGTGTTATCTTGCGCTCCTTCTCGTCGGCGCGCGTATCGAAGTTGCTCGTGCCGGTAGCTATCTTGCCTGTCTTGGAAATGGCCTTAGCGGTAAAACAGGCGGCCTCTAAGAGGGATGTTTTGCCTACGCCGCCATGGGATACGAAACAAACATTGCGAATTGAACCGGCATCGTACTTCTTCATTCTGTCTTCCTCCAAACTTAGTGTATGGATAAGGGTGAATGTTTATGTACTGATATTATAGAGCCCACGATTAAATATTATATATGCNCCGTCCTGCAATATCACGGCTGTCGTGCAGTTGCAGGACGGTGCCGGTATAATATTTAATCGTTTTTTCAATAATACTGTATTAATATTAATATAATAGCGGGAATATCAAAGTCAAAATGTTTTTTACTTATTGATTATATGCCCGCCACCGCATTCGGCGCGCGCGACAAACCGCGCTACCTGCCCAATCGGCGCTCCGGCACCGTATTCCCCAGCGGATCCTCCTCAACAACCGGCATGGACGGCCCAGCCTGATCCTCCGCCCCAAACAGCGTCCGGTATACCTCGCCCGCGGTAAACGACACCCCGCCGTCCTGATCATCCTTCAGCCTCAGCAGCACTAAACGCGCGCGCGGCTCCTTCAGCTTGCCCAGCGCAATAATGGTCTCTATCTTGAGCGCCGGCTCCTCAAACCTGTTAAGTATAGATATAAGTATGTTGGCTGCGGCCTTGTCCCCCATTTCCCCGATTAACGACACCGCGATGCGGCGTATGCGCAAATCCACCTCCGGCTCGGTGATGATGACGCGCAGGTGCGGCGCGAACATCTCGTACCTGTCCCGCACGCGCTCAATCATGTCTTTAACAAGCTCCGGGTCAAACGGCTCCTGATCGTACAGGTTCCGCAGAGTGGTCAGCTCGTCCATAATGCGCGCGCGGTCCTCACGGCGCTCATCGGGGAAGCCGGCCAGCTCGTGGATGCGGTCGGCGTTCCAGCTCAACTCGGTGGTCAGGCTGTCTACCCGTTTCTCCAACGCGGTAATAAACCCGCGCTGCCGGTCTATCCTGTCCTCTACGCCGGTCAAACCGTCAAACCCGTTGAACCCGCCGCCGAGATTGAACTTGATCCCCGCGCGCAGCTCCGGGCGGAACACATTCGACTTCGACACCCCCTCAAGCATACCAGGCGCGTCTATAACGCCCACATTGAACTCAAGCCGGTCGGGAATGGGACGGTAGACGATAAAAAACGAGAGCAGAAACTCCCTTGTGCGCTGCTGCCCTTCAAGCGTAATGTACATCCCCCTGCCGAAATACTTCTCGAACCCGAAGAAAAAGTTGAACAGGTCGGCGTCGCTTGTACGGGTAGCCGCGCTCAAAAAACCTATATGCCCGCGCAGTTTCGCCCAGTCGGAACTCTTAGCGGCGGTTATGAAGAACTCGTCGCGGGGGTAACCGGCCCCCCTGCCCGCGTAAAACGCCTCGCGGCTCGTGTATATATTTTGGAATCCCAAAGAGAGCGTGGGGACGTACCACAACTGCGGGTCATCTTTAAGGAGCAATGCCTTGACGCCAAGCATAAACCCGCCGGCGTAGCCGATGTCGCAGCCCACCCACTCCGAAAGCCCCAAATGCAGCCGTTGCACGGAGATCGGCGAGACAACGTCAAACCCGTCACGCAGTTCCCACGCGAGGTCGGCGTCGGCCACAAACCTGCCGCCCGGCAGCATATCGGCGTTGGGAACCATCTGCAGCGTCGACCAGCGCGTTATAGCCGGAGACGTGAACAGCACACCCGCCGCCAGCACGGCGGCGCAAACCCGCATCAATTTATCCCCGTTGATAAATACCATCAATGCCATACCCTCTCAATATATATACGAACGACGGGCGCGGTTCCAAACCACGCCCGCCACTGAAAACTCCGCACTCCAAACCCCAAACTCAGCTATTGTAGTTATCATCCTGATCGTCACTAACGGCGTCGCCGCCATCGGCCGGCTGCCCGTCGTCCTGCTCGGCGCCGTCGCCGGCTACGTCGAATTCGGCCTCCTCATCCTGACGCTGATAAGACGAGCCCGACTGGTAAGACGACCCGGAGTACGAGCTGTCGGAGCCGTAGCTGTCGGAATCCCCCTGCATTCCCGGAGGCGCCGGCAGCCGGTCGCGAATGTCCTTGAGCAGCTTTATGATTATATCGTTCTGCCGGATCAGCCGGTCGTTCGGGCCGCCGCCGTAGTTACTGTTACGGTTGTAGCCGTAGCCGCTGCCGCCCTGACGGTACCCGCTGCTGCTGCCGCCATCGGGGCGCCTGCCGCGCTGGGGCGAACTGTAAGAGCGGTCGCCGCTGCCGTACTGCTGGCGCTCACCGCCGCCGTTGTTGTAGCCGCCACCGTTATTGTAGCCGCTGCCGCTGCCGCCGCCGTACGAGCCGTTCTGGCTTTGGTAGCCGGATTTATCGCCGTTGTACTTTGGAATAGGCCGGCGGACAAACGGACCCTGGCCCTGCTGGCTGGAGCGATCGGATTCATTGTTGAACATGGCGGAAACTCCTTTCCTGTTTTTGCACACGCGCACTCTTAAGCGCATTTGGATTAAGATTAAGATTAAGATTAAAATAATTTAAAGGGTCATAAGTAATAATTTTTTGAGTAACTTATGGATTCTACCCNCCCCTGCCTTTCAAAACCACCGCCTGCAAGATGCCCACATATATCCTATTATACTATATTTTATATAGATCGGCAAGCCTTTATTTTTTTTTACGCCAATTCCCGCAAAAAACGGCATTTACCTCCGTTGCCTCCGTCACACCGACGCCAGCCACCCGTTCAGCGCCCCGGCGGCACAGTCATCGTCAATATCAATCCACCGCGCCTCCACCTTGTTCCTGAACCACGTCAGCTGGCGCTTGGCGTAGTGGCGCGTGTTCTGCTTTATCAGCTCAACGGCCCGCGCAAGATCAACCTCCCCACGCTCCACGGCAAACAGCTCGCGGTACCCGAGGCAGATCATCCCTGGGCTCGTTTCGGCATACCCCATGCCCCGCAGCGCCTCAAACTCCTCCCAGAGGCCCTGCCAAAACATTGCGTCTACGCGCCTGTTTATCCTGTTATAAAGAACATCCCGCGGGCGGTTCACCACTACGGTGCGGAACTCCATGTCTTCCGGGGGGCTGCGCTCCTCCCGCACCGGCACAGAATCCGAGCCGCTCAGGGGAGCCGTGCCGTTCACCAATATATGATAATATAAACCCGCGCCGCCGCAAATCAAAATTTTTTTTCCACTTTCGCGCGCCAACCGCATAACCCGCAGCGCGTCGTCGGCGAAGGCAAACGCCGAATACCCCTCCGACGGGTCCAATATGTCGACCAGATGATGCCTGACGCGGGCACGCTCCTCAGCGGTGGGTTTGGCCGTACCCACGTCCATGCGGCGGTAAATCTGCCGCGAGTCGCAGGAGACGACCTCGTACCCCAACCCCTCCGCCGCCCGGAGCACCAGTTCGGTCTTCCCAACTGCCGTAGGGCCCAAAATTACTGGAACGGTCATCTTTTCCATTTTAATTTAAGCGCCAACATTTGATTTTGATATGGGCACGCGATAATTTATATTATACACTAATATAATATAGTGATACGGAAACTTTTGCATGAAAAATAAAAAGAAAACGCCGGCCAAAGCCGCAAAAAACGGGAAAAAGGGGTTCTGGCTGCCTGTGCTGGTACTGCTCGCGCTTGTGGCGGGCGCCACGTTCACCGTTCCCGTAACGCGCGACAAGGCTGCGGGCGCGCTCCAAAAAGCCACATCCAGGGCTGCGGCAGTAAGCGGCATAGACCCCCACCGGGAAAAAATCAAGGAGCTGACGTTCGGCACCGAGGCCACAAAAAGGCTCTGGCTCAATCTGGCAGACCGCTTCGCCGCCTTAGAGATGCGCGACACCTCCGACTACGCCCTCCCCAAAGACAGCGCCACCATAATAATCAACGCCGCCGTACCCCTCGGCCCGCCCATGGAGCAGGCCGTATGGGAGATGGTAGCCGCCGCCGCCGGCACCCCCTACTATCAGGAGGACGGCGTATGCGCTGGCGCTGCGGCGCGGGCAAGGTGCACCGTCACCTTCGTAAGCAAGAACCCGCAAGACCCCAATGTCTCGCTGAGGGTGCAACGCACCAACCGCTACAACTCAAACACCGGCAAAATGGCCATACTCGTAGAAAACGTCTCTTTGGACTACGACGGCACCGCCCTGAAATACCTGACTTTCCCCGAACCGCTCACGGTTTCCATACTTTCAACCAATAACACCGCCGCGCAGACCGCGCAAAGGGCTATAGATAACCAAAAAGAGGTCGTGCTCTCGCTCCCCATGAGCCCGCTGCCGGCGCGGTTCGACACATCCGTCATAAAACCGCACTACAGCGACATCCAGATAGCATCCATGTTCAATCATGCCGCCGCGCGGCTCCACAGCAGCATAAAAGGCGTAAGCGGCTTCTCAGACCACAGGTCCATTAAGGAAAATACGCGGATAACCCTCGAAAACCCGCGGGCCATGAAAATCATCCTCGCCGAAACCAAAAAACGGCACGCCTACTTCGTATACCCCAAAATCTCAAGAAGGCCCATTACACAGGAGACCATAGACTCCGCCAAAGTCCCCAACATGGAGTTCCAGCGCACAATAGACTCAACCTATTTAGAACTGACGCAGGACAGCCTGACCAAAAAGCGCAGCTGGGCCCCGGTACCCTACACCCACGCGCAGCTGCGGGACTCACTACACAAATACTCAAGCCTGGCGAGGATAGAGGGGCAGGTGCTGCTCAAGGCCCAGCCGTCACAGGCGTTCATAGAGGTGCTGCGGGAACAGGCCGATACGCTTAAACGGAACGGAATCCGGTTAGTCTACGTGTCGGAACTGCTAAAATAGGGCGGATATTGACTTTTTTGGCGCTAAGATGTATTTTATCTCCACATTAATAGAAAGGCAGGCAAAATGAGCATCAAAATCTTTTTGGACGAATCCGATATACCCAAACAGTGGTACAACCTGGCCGCCGACCTGCCCACCCCCATGCCCCCGCCGCTGGGGCCCGACGGCAAGCCGCTCACGCCCGACAAACTAGGGGCGATCTTCCCCATGAACCTCATTGAGCAGGAGGTCAGCCAGAAGCGCTGGATAGACATCCCCGGCGAAGTCCTCGACATCCTGTACAGGTGGAGGCCGTCGCCGCTGCGCAGGGCCGTCTTCCTCGAAAAAGCGCTCGGCACGCCGGCAAAAATATTCTACAAGGACGAAAGCGTCTCCCCCGCCGGAAGCCACAAGCCCAACAGCGCCGTGCCGCAGGTGTGGTACAACAAACAGTTCGGGACGAAAACGCTGACGACCGAGACCGGCGCCGGGCAGTGGGGATGCGCCCTGTCATTCGCCTGCTCCCTGCTGGGGCTGTCGTGCAAAGTCTACATGGTGCGTATAAGCTTCGACCAGAAACCGTTCCGCAAGACGATGATGGAGGCTTGGGGCGGCAAGTGCGTGGCCAGCCCCTCAAACGAGACGGTATCAGGGCGCAAATACCTCGCGCAGGACCCCGGTATGCCCGGCAGCCTCGGCATCGCCATCAGCGAGGCGGTGGAAGAGGCAGTTGGAGATACGAGCGGGTCAACAAAGTACACGCTCGGCAGCGTGCTCAACCACGTCATGCTCCACCAGACCATCATAGGGCTTGAGGCCAAAAAACAGTTGGAGAAGATCGGGATAAAAAAGCCGGACACGGTAATAGCCTGCGCCGGCGGCGGGNCTAACTTCGCGGGGCTGTCGTTTCCGTTTATGCTGGACAAGATCAATGGCGCGGACATCAACATAATTCCCGTAGAGCCCACGTCATGCCCGACATTGACACGCGGCATATACACCTACGACTTCGGCGACTCCGCAGGGCTAACTCCCCTGCTGCCGATGCACACGCTTGGCCACAACTTCATGCCCGCGCCCATACACGCGGGGGGGCTGCGGTACCACGGGATGTCGCCGTTAGTATCGCAGGCCGTCAACTGCGGGCTTGCATCGCCCATCGCCCTGCCGCAGTTAGAAAGCTACGCCGCCGCGATCATGTGGGCCAAAACGGAAGGGTTCCTCGTAGCCCCCGAATCCAGCCACGCCATAGCCGCTACAATCAGAGAAGCGAACAAGGCGAAAGAAGAGGGCAGGGAGAAGGTGATATTGGTTAATATCAGCGGCAACGGGCACATGGACCTCGCTGGATATTCCAAATACCTCAACGGCGAGCTGACGGATTATTCGCTGCCGCAGGAGGAGATTGACAGGGCGGAAAAGGAATTGGAATCGCTGCCCAAAATCGCGTAGGCCATGATCAGGCGCCAAAATATTGCCTGAACGGGGATTACCGGGATTAAACGCCAGACATTTTTTCCTGCGCGTCAATAAAGTCCTGCGGATAAGGCGCGGATATTTCCATGTTCGCGCCTGTAAACGGGTGCGTGAATGTTAATGACAGCGCGTGCAGCGCCTGACGATTAAAGCATTTGAAGACGCTGTACGCAAACGGGCGCTCCATTGGGGCTATTTTGAGAATTTTGTCCTGCGAGCCGCCGTAGAGGTTATCCCTGATGATCGGGAACCCCCTGTGGCTGCAATGCACGCGGATCTGGTGCGTCCTTCCGGTGTGCAGTATGAATTGCAGCAGCGATATACCGTCGCGATATACCTTCAAATCATACTCGGTAACGGCAGGCGTGCCGTGAGCCATATTAACAGCGCGGAGTGTAGGGTTCTTATGGCTTCGCGCCAACGGCAGCTCGATGAACTCATGCTCCAAAGGCCGCGCCCCCACGCAAAACCCCGTATAAACTTTTTTAATCGTCCTCGTCGAAAACAGCTCCGCAAGCTTAGTATGCGCCGCATCGGTCTTAGCCACAACAAGCGCCCCCGACGTATCCTTATCCAACCGGTGAACAATCCCCGGACGGCAAACATCGCTGCCGCTTGACACCTGCGAACCAAATCTGTACAGCAAAGCGTTTACAACCGTACCGTCCGCATTACCGTTTCCGGGATGGACCACAAGGCCGGCGGGCTTGTTGATTACCGCGAAAAACTCATCCTCATACAACACATCCAACGGAATATCCTGCGCGGCGGGAACCGCCTCGCCAACAGGGCGTACAGACACATCGTCAACGCAAACCTCGTCCCCGGCCTCAAGCGTCAGATTTTTTCTGGCGGCAACCCTGCCATTAACGGACACGCGCCCGCCGGCAATAAATTTTTGCACCCGCGAGCGTGAGACGTCTGCAAGCGCCCCGGCCAGAAAAGCGTCAAGGCGCTGTGCGCCCGTATCAACCGTAATATTCAATCCTGCGCACCCTCTTTTGCCTGAACCTCCTGCTGCCCATCATCACCCTTCACCTGCTTCTTAAAACTCTCAACAATAAAATATATTACCATAATAGACACGCCAACCGTAACAAAAATATCCGCGACGTTGTAGATGAACCAGTAGTGATTGGGCGGGATCCCCATCAATATAAAATCCACCACACCCTTATCCCCATACGCGATACGGTCGTGCAGGTTCCCAAGCGCCCCCGGCATCACCAGCATCATCCCGATATGCAGCAGCACCTCGTCTTTTTTGAGCATTTTGAAGTAGAAGAGCAAAAAACCTATAGCCAGCAGCATGAACGTAACGAAAAAGACCGCGGGCGGCAGCCACGGCAAAAGCGCGGNGATATTCGTCCCGAAAACCGCGCCGTCGTTGTACACGAGCTTCCACATCAGGTACCGCCCTATCACCTCGACCGGGACATGCTCCTCAAGCCGCGTGTAGGCCAGATACTTGGTGCCAAGGTCTAAAAACAGGCCGGCCGCCGTAACCGCCCCTAACAAAATCCAACGATATTTTACTATTGCAGACTCGCCCTTCAATTATTTTTCCTCCATATATGATAGCGTACTTTAAAATAATCCGCCCAGTAAATACAGCTATGACCGGCATCGCCGTGGCCCTCGGTATCTGGCTGACCGATGGCGGGGTGTTCCCGTTCCCGCCCGAAATCACCTCATTCGAGGAGATGACACGCCTGATGCCCGCCAACATCCCGAATGCCCCCGGCGTGCTCGATGCCTTCGGCATTAGCTTTGGGATAACCGTGGATTGCTGGATCGCCTCACTGCTGCTGATGCTCGCCGCCATGGCCGCGGCGGCCTACGGCAATGTCATCAACGACATTATTGATGTAAAGAGCGACCGCGTAAGCCACCCAAACCGCCCCTTGGCCAACGGGACGATGTCCCCCCGCGCCGCCAAAGCCTTCGCCGCGGCCCTCGCGGCGGT
>WQTH01000066.1 GCA_009786415.1 Chitinispirillia bacterium
CATTTCGCGCTTCCATTTGCGGATTACGGCGAGGCTCGTTATTGCCGACACAAGCCATAATGCGGATATTGTGACGTACAGCGGAGGCACCGCCAGCAGCGCCTACAATCAATGATGCCCCTTAGCTTTCTCGTGGAGACGTTCGACCTGCAGGCAGAACGCTTCGATCCGCGACTCTAATATTGCCGGGAACGGGTTGCCGTCGCTTTCTATCGACAAAAATGGCAGCGTGCTGATGTTGCCGCCGGTGTGGGTGTGGCCGGTTACTTTTTTGTCGAGCATTTTTTTGTTGTCTACCGTGGCCTCCGCCGATAGCACGGCCTCCACTACGCGCGTGGGCATGCAGGAGAACGGGCCTATCTGGATTGTGCCGTGGGTTGAGTGCAGGATATCCTTGAAGAACGTGCCGGCCACGAGGATCGCCTCGCCCGTCAGGCGCGTGTCGAAGAATTCGCTCCCGTAGCCGATGATCTTGTCCATTTCTGTCAGCTCGTAGATATAGAGCCCGGATTTCGCGAAGATCCCCTTTATCTTCTTCTCGAACCGCTGCTGCAGCGTCCGCTGGATTTTGAAGCGGAGTTTGCCTTTCCAGTCGAAGTTGGGGTCGAAGATGCCGTGTTTTACGTTCCAGTCGCAGTATTCGAGCCACTCGAACATCGGCGCGCGGCGGACTATTATGTCGCGCCTTTCTAACCGTTCGATAAGGTCCTGCCCCGAAAAATAGTCTCTGCGCACAAATATTTCACCGAGCAGCGATATGACCTTGGCCTCGCGCAGCGGGTATTTGATGGGGATCTTTTTCAGGTTTGCGGATACGTCTTCCAAAAGTTTGTACAGCCCCGCCGTTTTGCCGGTTGCAAAGTACGCGACGATCCGGTTCCATTCGTCGTGAAAAATTTTCATTGCCGCGTCTCTGTCTTTGGCCAGAACGGAGAGCGCGTTTTTGATGTCTTCCATGGCGTCGGAAATCAGCGTGCCCTTGAGGAGGTTCAGCGTGTCGCTGACTTCGAGGCCGGCGTAGCCGTTGTCGTTTGTAAGCGAGAGCAGGGCCACGTTCGTAAAGCGTTTCTTTTCTATAAGGTTTTTGATGTATACGCTGTACTGCGAGAGCCGGCAGTTGCCGCCGCAGGTCGGCATGAAGTAGACGAGGTATTCGTCTTTCTCCCTGCGCTTTGCGATATAGTCGAGCAGGCCGCCGGTTGTGAGTATGAGCGGCAGGCACTCCTTGCACGATGTGTGCCCCTTGCCGACCTTGAGCACGTCTGCGTCGTATACGGGTATGGCCGACGCGCGCATACCGGCGCCGCTGAATATGGCGGCGAAGGCGTCGCTCGTTAATTTGCCCATTGACGGGAAGAGGATGTGTACTTTGGGGTCCCGCAGCGGTACCCTTGTGCCGTCGGACGCGACGAATATCGGCTTGGGGCCGGAGTCGTCTATGGTGGCCGGGGTGAAGGGTATATCCGCCTCGGCGGGTTTGTGCAGCGTGCGGTAGCGCGCTACGATGTCTAAGAACGCCTCGATGCGCGTGTTGACCCCAGCGTCGGCTGTGTGGCTGTCGAGTTCAAGCGTGAGCGACGGCTTGTCTTTCATCACGTCCCTGAAGTAACCGACTACGAAAGAGTCGGGGCCGCAGGAAAAGTTTGTTATAAACGCGCCGAAGAGCTGCGGGNGCCGCTGCACGATATTCGCCGCGCGCAGGATGTTCTGCCCCATAGCCCAGTTCATGTCGAGCTTGCACGGCTCTAACCCGTAGTTAAGCATATCCCACGGTATGACCTCAACGCCGCGCGACGCGAACTTGCCGGGTATGCCGAGGTTGCCCTCATCGGCGAACGCGTTGTAGGGGCGGCCAAAGAGTACGATGCCGATTTTCTTAGGGTCTTCTTCCAGTTTTTTGAGTATCTCTTCGCCGCGCTTTTTCAGCGCCGCGAGAAAATCCTTATGCGCCTTCACCGCTTCGTGGAACGCTTTTTTGCCGATATCCGCGCCGCACCCGCACTCCTGCGCGAGCTTGACGAACGTGCCCTCCATAGCCTCGTAGCCGTTCGCGAAGTCTATGCTGGGCGAGAGGAACTTCGTTTTTGTCAGCATATCTTTGAACGCGCTCTTCAGGTAGTACGGCTCGCACTGTAGCAGCAGGCACGTAGACTGGTACTCTTTGCGGGGTTCCGGCATCCCCTCGATGTAAAGCTCTATGTGCTTTGGCATGAATACGAAGTCGGGGTTGGCGCTGAGCATGCTGTGCATCGCGCCGTGTGCGATCTCGGCTGGGTAGCAGAACGACGAGCGCTTGCGCTTTATGCCGTCTACGCTTACCTCCGGGGAGAGGATGACCTCTAACCCGATTGATGTGAAGAATGTCGAATATAACGGATAAAAGGTATTCGTCAGAAACGCCCTGTTTAGCCCGATTGTTTTTTTGTTTTTTGCCGGGTCGATGCGGCTGACGTTCACGGCGTCGGCGGCTGATATCCCCGCGAAGTCGTTGAAGGCCATGTGCTGGCGGACGGCGACATCGTCGTACTCACTCTTTTCGAACTGGACGTGGTGTATCAGGTTGTAATATTTGTTGCAGGCCCCGCCGAACGGGAATTTTTTGTCGTCTATGATCATCGTATTGATCTCGCACTTGCGGTCGCAGTATTCGCTTCCGCCGGCGCAGATAAAACGCTTGCCGTAGTGGACTTCGCGGTCGGCAAGGGTCTTCAGGTCGAATGATGACGCCTCCATCAGTTTTTTGTCGATGCGGTCCTTAACCTCCAGCGCGACGCCGAACGCGCCCATCAGGCCCGGTTCGGGGGGGACGACTATCTCTTTGCCTATGAGGTTCGCCATCGCCAGCGGCACGGCTTTGTTGTAGCATACGCCGCCCTGCATGAATATCTTGTTGCCTGCCGGGCGCTGCCCCTTGACCCTGTTGACGTAGTTCATGCATACGGAGTAGACAAGCCCCGCGACGATATCCTCTTTGGCGACGCTCTCGTTTGAGGCGGTGCGGATATCCGAGCTGATGAACGCGGCGCACTGGTCGTTGAAATTGGGCGGTCGCTTGCTCTTTATGGCTATGCCCTCTATCTCCTTGTACCCTATCCCCAAAGTCTCCCCGGCGGACTCCTCAAGGAACGACCCGGTCCCCGCGCTGCAGGCCTCGTTCATGGCGTAGTCTGACGCGACCGAGTTTGTCAGGTACGTATATTTCGCGTCCTGCCCGCCGATTTCGAAGATTGTGTCTACATCTTTGTCAAAATAGGCCGCCGCCGTAGCGTGCGCGATGATCTCGTTTATGACCCCGTCCGTACCCCCGTGCAGCCCGGCGATCTGCCGCCCGGACCCCGTTGTCCCTAATCCTATTATAGAGACGGGCACGGTTATCTGCTTCAATATTTCGGCGTAGCACTCCCGCGACGCCGCGACCGGGTTCCCGTTCGTCCTCAAATATATGGACGCGACGATGGCGTTGTCCGCCGTCCTCAGCGCGACCGCTTTCGTTGTCGTCGACCCCACGTCGAGCCCCAGTATCAGCTCGTCCCCCTCTTTGGCCTTCTGCTGCTTTATGTCCTCAAACCGCACTAACGGCGTCCCCATCTCGATGGGCGGCAGCAGGGTGAAAGAGGTTCCGCCCTCTTTCAGGAGGTGGTCTTTATCTATGCCGAGCGATGTCTTGTTGATGAGCGCGTAGTACGCCGCCCCGACCGCCTCGAAGCAGTCGGCGAATTCCGGGATGTAAAGGTCGCCTGTGTGCTCTTTGAGCATTTTCATGATAACGGAGTTGTGGGTGACGCCCCCGGTGGCTATGATTTTCTTGTTTGGGATCTTTTCGAGCAGGTCGAGGATTTTCTCGGCCATCATCCGGCACAGGCCCGCGCTTACCCTGCCTATGGGGATGTTTTTGTTGAGGGCGTGGGTGCAGTCGCTCTTGCAGAAGACCGAGCAGCGCCCGGACACCTTGAACTCCTCCGATTCGGCGGCGAGGTCCACCGCCTGCTTTACGTTGACGTTCATGCGCCGTATCTGCTGGAGGAAGAACTCGCCGGTGCCGCTGGCGCACTTGTTCCCGGTTTCGACCGTGCTTATCATCCCGTCGCCGTCAAGGGCGTATACGATGAAGTTCTCCGACCCTAAGCTCGCGACGGCCCCCGGCTTGCGCGACGGCACGTCGTAGGCGCCCGTGTCTTTAAGGTAGCGCAGGGCGTATTCGACGCACTCCGGCTCGGTGATCGAGCGGGCGTTGACGAGGTCGCGGAACTTGCGCCCGGTGAACATCCCGAAGCCGTAAGCGCCCATGTCAAGCTCGCCGAGGAGCTCCAAAAAGGCCTTGCGCGGGTTGCTCTCGTGGTTTCTGGACTCAATCCGGCCCAGCCGCAGGGAGTCTCCGTCTGCCACGATTTCGGCTATTTTTATGGCGGATGAGCCAAAACAGATACCTATTGATGAAGTACTCATTATGGCGAGCCGTTATTCTCCGAGTTCGATGATGCTTCCCGACGGGTTGCCGTCGAAGAAGAAGTCTTCTTTAAAGTACAGGAACCCGCTCTCGTCGTTGGAGTAGAACTCGACGGCATTGTCGCCGAAAAAGCTTCTAAGGGCCGCTTCCCGGTTCTCGCCGTCCACGATTCCGTGGCGGAGCTGCGCCTTGTCGGCGGGNACGATAAACGCTATGGCGTATTTGGACATTTCGTTACTCCCGAAATTTGTTAAAAAAATAGTGTTAGCATAGGCAATAAAAAATTATATTGCATTAGATGCCCCTCTACTTAAATATAGCTTTTTGGGGGCTGAAATGAAAGTAAAATGTAAAAAATTTTGAATTTGGGAGCTGCGGTATGGTCAGAGGCAGGAAAATTATCAATGTAACGGCGGTGTTGCTGGCGCTTTGCGGCATCGGATTCGCGCAATCTTTGCAGGCTGGGATAGAGGCGCTGATGAAGTCCCGGAAGTACGATACGGGGGGGCTGGGCGTCGTTTTCAGGGATTTGGCCACCGACTCCGTGGTGGTGTCGGTCAACGCCGACAGGCCCATGAACCCGGCCTCGGTGCAGAAACTGGTTACCGGCGCGGCGGCGTTCGAGATACTGGGCACCGGCTACGTCCACACTACCCGCATCTTCATTGACGGGGCGCTGAATGTTGATTCCGGCATCGTGAACGGCAATCTCTACATCCGGGGCGCCGGCGAGCCCGGCCTCAACGCCGAAAAAATGTGGCTCCTCGTACAGCACCTGCGCCACCGCGGCATAAGGAGGGTAACCGGCGATCTGATTATTGACAACTTCTTCTTCGACGACATAGGCGTGGGCCCAGGGTTCTCCGAGGAGGAGAGCCGCTCGTACCAGGCCCTCATAAGCGCCCTCCCGGCCAGCTACAGCTCCGTGGGGGTCCACCACCGCCCCGGCTCCCACCCCGGCGCGCCCGTAATCGTAGATATGTTCCCCAGGATCGAGGGGTTCAAAATCAACAACACCGCCACCACCGTCGCCGGCAGCAAGGGCAAGCTCGACGTTACCACGCAGCTATCGGGCGGCGTGACGCATATAAACGTGCGGGGGACCATGGGCATGGATGAGCGGCCGGGGTACACCTACCGCAGGATGTGGCAGACCTGGGATGCGTTCGGCGGGGCGTTTCGGGGCCAGTGTATGGAGCAGGGCCTGAGGATAGACGGCAATACCGTAAGGCGCCGCGTGCCCGACACGCTCCTTACACAGGGCGCGTTCTACGCCTACGGCGGCGAGCCGCTCACCGAGTTCATCAGGCACACGTTCAAGTGGTCGAGCAACTTCGTAGCCGAAATGCTCTTCAAGACGATGGGCGCGGTAAGGCACGGCGAGCCGGGGTCGTGGCCCAAGGGCGCAAACGTGGTCTCGGACTGGTGGGAGTCCCGCGGGCTTCCCGGCAAACCCCACATCATAAACGGCTCCGGCATGGGCGGCGAGCGGGCGTCGCGGGGGCAGCTCGACGAGGGCTCCGGGCGGGTAAGATACGAAAACCTCGTCAGCCCCATGCAGATGGTGGGCCTGTTGACGTATGTACATAAGCAGAAACGCTACTTCCCCGACTTTCTGGCCTCGCTGCCGTCGTCGGGCGTGGACGGCACCCTGCACAGCCGATTCAGGCGCTCAAAGCTGCGCGGCCTCGTAAGGGCCAAAACCGGTACGCTGAACTCGGTAAGGGTAAGCACGCTGGCGGGCTACCTGATGCTTGATGACAAAACATACGCCTTCGCCATCTTCTGCAAAAACGTAGGCCCCAACCAGTTCGACAACTGGATAATGCAGGAGCAGATATTGGAGCACGTGGCGAGGGTCAGCGGCGACAGCGACTGGTCGGATAAATAGTTTGGAGTGCGGAGTTTGGAGTTTTAGGGATGCAGCTTTCTCCCGGCCAATCGCCCATAAACGACGGAAACCCGTTGCCCGTACCGGGTGCTGCCGCCTATTTGCAAGAGTTGCCGCAGTACCGCATCGTCAGGATTACGGGTCGCCCGGCGCAGAGTATGGCAGCGGCGGCAATTCATAATCCTCCCTTTTATGTACATATAATAATATAATTCGCTTTTGGGGATTGCGCGGATTTTTTTTAAATATCTTGCGCGGCCGCGCGTTTATGTATATTATAGGTAATTATGACATCCAAATTTATCAACATAATACGAAAAGCCGCCGGCTACTGCGGAGGGCGGAACCGGTTTTGGGTGCCGCTTTTGTGCGGATTGGCGTACTCGCTCGCCCTGCCGCCGTTTAATTCCATGCTGCACCCGGCGCTGGCGCCCATGCCGCTTTTGTCGTTTATCGCGTTGATACCGTTTTTCTTCTTCGCCACCCTGCAGCCGCGCCGGCGGGGGCTCGCCTATTCATACATATACTGCGCGGCGATGATACTGGGGCAGCACTACTGGATAGGGTTCACCACCGCCGATGGGCTGTGGATATACATACTGATCGGGGTAGCGCTTATATCGCTTGTGTGGGGCGCCCTGTACTTTGCCGCCGCGCTCGCGTTCAGGTTTTGCGCCGCCAGGCTGCCGCGATTCTACATCATCGTCTATCCGGCGGTGTGGGTCCTTGTGGAGTATTTCAGGACGCTGACGGATTTGGCGTTCCCGTGGGCGTACATCGGGTACAGCATGACGGGGATACTGCCGCTGGCGCAGTTCTCGTCGTTTACCGGCGTATGGGGGCTCTCCTACCTCATAGTATTGGGCAATATCGTTATATGGGAGCTGCTGCGCGCGTACAAGTCCGGCGGGGAAGTCAGGCAGAAACTGCTTGTGTTCGGCGCGTGGGCCGCGCTTGTTATGGGGATTTTTGTGTGGGGGATAGTAAGGATGAATGTGGCGCCGCCGGCGGAAACGGGTACTTCGAAGGTCGCGCTGATGCAGAGCTGTATGGATCAGTTCAACTGGGGCCCGAACTCGCTTGACACGGCGATAACCGTCAGCGACAGCATGGTCCGCGTCGCCGCGGCGGAGAAGCCCGATTTTATCATATTCTCGGAGAGCGCGCTGCTCTGCTATCTCGACCGGCGCCCCGATATCCGCTGGAAAGTACTCACGTGGGCCAAATACGCCGGCGCCCCCATCATGGTTGGCTCGCTGCACTGGGACCGCCGCCCCGATAATCCGCCCGACAAAAATGAGTACGACGTCTACAACACGGCGTTTCTGACGCAGGGCGACAGACTCGTGCCGTACCACAAGATAATGCTGGTCCCGTTCTCGGAAATAATGCCGTTTCAGGCGCAGTTTCCCATATTGTCGCGGATAAATCTGGCCGGCGCCGGCTTCAAGCGCGGAACATCCGAAACGGTTTTCAGTGTAAACGATAATCTGAATGTCGCGCCGTACATCTGCTACGAGATAATATTCCCCTCGTTTGTAAGCCGTCGGCTGCATGAATCTACCAACATGCTCGTAAACATAACAAACGACGGCTGGTTCGGCCGCTCTTCCGGCCCGTACCAGCACGCGGCGATGGCGCAGATGCGCTCTATCGAAAACGGCATAACTCTGGCGCGGGCGGCAAACTCCGGCATAAGCATGTTCGTTGACCCCGTAGGCAGGGTAATAGCGCGGACAGGGCTTTACACGCGGGAAATGGTGGTGATGGATGTGCCCACGTACAGGATAATGACATACTACGGGCGGTTTGGGGACTGGTTCGTGATGGTGTGCTTTATCATCGCCGCTGCGGGGATTTTTTCAATATTTGTCAAAAAGAAACGGCCCGGAGAGATCACCAACCCGCTTCTGGTTGAGGAGCAGAATTTACAGCCTGCCAACGCCTGTCAATCCGAGCGCCTGTAAACCGCAGTATTGATGATAAATTGATGTTGATCCGAATACCTGAAGTGAAAGCGCAGGGCGGCCCGCTTTGGCCGCCCGCGTCTGTACCGGCAATATCAACGCCTATAATATCAACCTTCCCGGTAATCCTGCGCGTGAAAGAATTTCCCGCAGGTATCGTCGTCAAGAAGAACGGGCACCAACGCTCCGGGGATGACCGATTCGACCGCGTTCGGCGCGTTCGGACCGCCGAGGTCAGTCCGCAGCCAGCCGGGGTCCATCAAATTCATCAATACCCCCGTACCCTTAAGTTTCGGCGTCATGTCGTACACGTATTTGTCAAGCGCGGCTTTGGACGCGGCATAGGGCATGAGCTGCGGCTCGTCCTTTATGCCGGATGTCACGTTGATGACGCGGCCGAACCCCTTTTTGATCATGTCGGGGATGATGAGGTTGCACAGCGTTATCGGGGCTATCGTGTTGGCTTTAAAGCTGAGGATGTACTCTTCCTCCGTCGCTGTGTAAAAATCATTACGGTATTGCGTCATAATGGCGGCGTTGTTGTAAAGGATGTCGAGGCCGCCGGAGAGCTTTTGGGCAACGGCGGCGAGTTTTATCACCTGCGGGATGTCGGAGAGCTCGGCCTCGGCCTGCAACAGTTTTCCGTTTGGCGAGGCCGACGCTATCTCGGCCTTTACGGCGTCGGTGTTTGCGATTTTGCGCCCGTGGAGGATGAGGTTGCACCCCTTTTTCGCCATAGCCATAGCTACCTGCCTGCCCACGCCGCGGCTTGCGCCGGTTATCATCGCCCATTTGTTTGTAATGTCAAGCATGAAAATCTCCTTTTAGGTCAAAGATTAAAATCAAAGTCAAAATCAAATGCTGAAGGGGGAAGTCTCCCCGTCAGAGAATGTCTGAATTGCAATATCAGTCAATCCATTATACCGCAAGTTTGAGAATATTCAATATCGCGTTTCTGTCTAATGATACAAATCCGCCTATTGTATGCGAGCCGTTGCCGGAGCATTTGTCCGCCATCTCTTCGAGGCGGTCGTCCTTTATATTCATATCATTGAGCCTGACCGGCATACCTATTGACACGAAGAAATTTTCGAGTGCGGCTATTCCCGCCAGAGCGGTTTTTTCCTGATTGTGGAAATCGATCTCGACATTCCACACCCTCGCCGCGAATTGTACGAAGCGGTTTATGTTGCTCTTGTATACGTGCTTCATCCACGCCGGGAAGACGGCGGCGAGGCCCGCGCCGTGGGCTACGTCGTATATGCCGCTTATCTCGTGCTCAATCCCGTGCGATGACCAGTCCTGGTTCCGCCCTGTCCCCAAAAGGTCATTATGGGCCACGCATCCCGCCCACATCACTTCCGCGCGGGCATCGTAATTTTTCGGCTCCTTCAGGCAGATTGGCACGTTGTGTATGACCGCCTTCATCGTCGCCTCGCACAGCCTGTCTGTGAAGTCGGCGCACTTCGTTGTCGTGAAGTACCTCTCCATTATGTGCGCCATTATGTCCGCCGCGCCGCAGGCTGTCTGGTAGGCGGGTAGGGTGAACGTGAGTTCGGGGTTTAGGATTGAGAAGACGGGGCGCAGCAGGTCGTTTGTCAGCCCGCGCTTGAAACCGCCGTTCTCGTTCGTTATGACCGAGCTGGGGCTCGATTCGCTGCCGGCGGCGGGGATGGTGAGCACCGTGGCCACGTCCAACGCCTTTTCCGGCGCCGCCTTGCCGGTGTAGAAGTCCCACACGTCGCCGCTGTACGGCACGCCTGCCGCTATGGCCTTGGCGGAGTCTATGGCGCTGCCGCCGCCCGCCGCGAGGATGAAGGTGATGCCGTTCTTACGGCACAGCTCGATTCCCACCTTGACAAGGCTGAGGCGCGGGTTTGGCTGCGCCCCGGCCAGTTCGACGATTTCGACGCCGGCCTTTTTGAGGGATTCGGTGATCCGGTCGTACAGCCCGCTCTTCTTGATGCTCCCGCCGCCGTAGTGCAGCAGCACCTTTTTGGCGTATTTGGCCGTCTCCTCGCCGATTTGGCCCTCGGTATCGCGCCCGAAAATGATTTTTGTCTTATTTTGAAACACGAAATTTTCCATATCCGCCCTCCTGTATTTGATGTATGATGGTTGCTGACGACAAAAATATATATCCCACGATTAAAAATCGCGCCTGTACCGTCTGGCGATATCACGGCTGTCGTGCAGCTGCGGCGGTGCGGGNGAAATATTTAATCGTGTCTTCAATAATATAATATTTTTCTTGCGCAGGGCACTAAAGAAATATTATTTTATTGAATATTGACGGCGGTATATTCCGCCTTTTCTGGTTTAACGGCGGCATCTTGCGGCTATGGGGATGCATTTCCGGCCATCAAAACGGCTGATGGCGAATCTCTTGGTTTGACCTGCATTACGGGGNGATTTCTGTACAGTGGACGATCAATAATGATCCGCTCCCATGAACGCTTTTCCTGTATTTATATCTGATTTTGGCAGTCGGCGGCGGCCTTGTACGGTCGTCCCGCATAACCTTTTTGTTGACTAATAGTCAGGGAGGCTGTATATTATGCGTGACATTTATTACGAAGAAGAGCTCCGTTATTTGAAGGAGGAGGGGGCGCGGTTTGCCCGCAGGCACCCGCTGCGCGCCCGCAGCCTGAATCTGGAGTCGCCCCGCGACCGCGACCCAAACGTCTCGGCTCTGTTCGAGGGGTTCGCGTTCCTCTGCGCCGGCATCCGCGAGCGTGTAGACGCCGCCCTGCCGGATCTGGCCGCCGGGTTGGCGGGGCTTATGTGGCCGCGCCTGCTCCACCCCGTCCCGTCCGCCTGCATAGCCGAGTTCAGGCCGCGCTCAGGGGTGCTGCAGGGGAGCCATACCATAAGGAAAGGTACGGCGATGTTCACCGACCCCGACCCGGCCTCCGGCGTAAGCTGCCGGTTTGCCGCGGCCTGGGACGTTTGCGTTAACCCCGTCAGCATAGGCAGGGTAGAGGTGCGCACATCCGAGAGCGGGAAAGACGTGCTTACGCTGCCGCTCAAGCTCGACCGGGGCATCCGCGCCGAGGCCATGAAGCTCTCGCCGGTCAGGGTGTTCATAAACGACGACCTGCCCACGGCGCTCCTGATACGCAAAATGCTGCTGTGCAACGTTGAGGCTGTCACCCTCAAAGACGACTGCGGCGGGTCGAACGTGCTGTTGCCGGCGGATACATTCGTAGAAGGCGGCTTCGGCGAGGACGAGGAGCTGTTCCCGGAAGCGCAGAACGTCAGCCGCCCCTTGAGTTTGTTGAGAGACTATTTCGCGTTCCCGGAGAAATTTTTGTTTGTGGACATCTTCGGCATAGACNCCCTGCCGCCCGGCGGCCGGCCCGCGTCGGTCATCACGCTGGAGATACGGTTCGACAGAAAACTGTCGAGCCGGATACTGCTGACATCCGAAAGTTTCAAGCTCCACTGCGCCCCCGCCGTAAACATTTTCCGGCGCGATGCCGAGCCGGTATCTATTGACGGGAGGAAATGCGAGTACCCGCTGATATCCGACAGCCTGCGCCCGGAGTGCTATGCGATCCACAGCGTGGAGTCGGTTACGGGGATCGACGCTGTAACAGGCGAGAGGCGGGAGTACGAAAGATATCGCCGTCACGGCGGCAGCGGGCAGAGGTTTTATTCATTGCGGTCGGACGCGCCGTCCGAGGATAATCAGCGGCATGGCGATGAGCGCAGGGTAACGCTGTCTATGAACGGCTGCCAAACGGAGGATGGGCGTCTGTTGAAAGAGACGCTGCACATAGAGACATGGCAGTCTAACGGGCCGCTGGCGCGCAGGGTGCTTACCGGGGGCGGGCAGCTGCGCAAGGCGCCGCCGGAGTTCCCCGACTACATCACGTTCGCGAATATCACGGTTCCCACCATACCCATAAGCCCGCCCGCGGGTGACAAATATCTGTGGATGTTCCTGTCGCACCTGTCATACACAAGCTCCCGCTTTAACGACGCAGGCGGCTTGAAAGAGTTTTTGCGCGTGTACGACTGGCAGGGGCGCGGAGAAAAGCGCCCGGAGATAGAGGCGATAATATCCGTATCAACAAAACCGTGCGATATGGCGGTTGACAGGGCGGTAATACGCGGGACGGAGATGATAATAGCGATTGACGAGCGGGCAGCGCCCGAAGAGAGCGTTTTCCTGCTGGGGACGGTGCTGGCGCGAAGCCTGTCTTGCATGTCATCAATCAACACGTTCCTGAAATTGGTATTAACAATGCCGGCATCAGGCAAAACATTCGTCTGGCACTGCAGGGCGGGGGAGAGGTGGGCAGTATGAGCAGGAATAATTGTGCCGATAATAAGAATAAGCCTGCAGGTATTGATAATATGCCTTCGCATTATGAAGGGATGCGCTATGATGTGGCTTGCGATACCGTCAATATTTTAGAAAATGAATATTATTCGTTTGATATCGGGCAATTGCTCAATGTAATCAACGAGATATTCGGCGATGGCGGCAGGGTATTCTTCGAGGCCGAGCCGTCGCTGGCGTTTCCGGCAAGCGATATCAGCTCCGTTGATATTGATATCAACGAAAAGTTCGCAAGAATAACCATGCCGATAATGAACCTGTTGGGGATATCATCCCCGCTGCCCATAAAGTTTTCAGACTACATAACCCGCAGCCGGCCGGACGCCGATTTCTACAGGGATTTTTTATCTGTAGCGCAGAACCGGCTCCACTCGCTCTGGCTTGACGCGCGGCAAAAATACGCGTTCTGGAGCGATGCCGCCGATACCGTGAGGGCGGTGCTGGAATCTATGCCGCCGCGAAGCTCGTCTGCGCTCAAGCTGCATATAAAATCGGCATGGAGGGGGATCCCCGTCAATATGGAAGAGAACATAGGGCGCCTGACATCCGCCGGCAACGTACGCGCCCTTGGCTGCGGCCTGCGCTTGGGCCTAAACTCCGTCGCCGGCACAAAGATCTATGACCGCGCGTCAAAATTCCGCGTATCGCTTGGGCCGCTGGCGTATGATACCTACAAAACATTTCTGCCGGGGGAACATAATTATCAACGCCTCAAAAACATGATAACATCCTGCCTGAACGAGCCGCTGATCTGCGAATTGGAGATTCTCTGCCCGCAAAGCGCCCTGCCTCCGGCGCGGCTCGGAGATTCGCGCGAGGGGCGTTTGGGCAGGACTGCGGTGTTGGGCGGCGCGCGCACGTGCGGGGCGGTTCATCGGTACAGGGCCGGGCTGGATAAAAGAGATTGACGTGGGCGAGGGCTGTAAGATGGGGGCGATGACGGAGTCGGCGGCGATGGCTCGCAATGGCTGCGCTATTGCGGGGCCGCAAAGTCCCGAACACAGCGCAACGAACGCAGGCGTGTCTTGATGTTGTAGTCCCTGTACATGTAGTCGATGTCGTAGCCCATGTGCCGGTACCAGGCGAAATCCGCACCGTCCTCCGTGGTGCTCCACCAGACGCCGACGTAGCTGGCATAGCCGGAAACGCCGCTGTAACCGTAGCCGCCGGGCAGGGCCGAAAAGCCAAATTCGTCAGTACCGTTGCCTGATACCAAGTTGCCATAGTCATCCTCCCTGTCTTTCCAACCAGTTGTTGATTTAAGCTTTTTACCCGCAAACTTCCAATCATAACCACCATATATATATTCCGCACGCTGACCACCGACCGCCAGAGCCAAACTGTCCCAATCTTCATCACTCGGTACCCTCCACGGGACCGGACAGGCTTTCATTGCGTCATTCCAATTATAGAGCCGCCCGTATTTTTGACAGTTGCTCACGTCATTTTTATAACATACGGAACTATCCGTTACGAAATTAAGATTCTCAGCCATCCACGCCTGCGTACCGATTTTGACTACCCGGTACGCCTTCCCGTCACGCGAATCGGTAAACGTCCCGCTAACGGTATCGAGTGTTGCCGTTGCCGCTGCCGCCGCTGTCTGTACGGTATCAGCCACAGGCGCAGCATCCTTACGCTCCGCTGTCTTACCGCACCCAGCCGCGATTACCGCAAGGGCCGCGAGGGCGAGGAGCGTTGTTGTCATGTTTTTCATACCTTACCCCTCCATTCAATGAAGTCGTATTACGCTAAACATTTATTTCGCGTCTACCGCTTGTTCCAACACCGTTATGAGATTTCCGTATACTCCATTAAAAGCGTTAATATCGGCAGTTAAAAGTTCATCTTTATCGGTCTTGCCAAAATCCAGAATATAGCCGGCGTTTAGCGAGAGCTGCCTGAAAAACTCTCTGCAAGTCCTGCCGTTTCCCTCGCGAAACGGATGCAGCGCGTTAATTTCCCCCATATAGTAGGCCATTCTCTCTATGAACTTGGATTTACCTAATCCGCAAAGCGCGTTCTCTTTTTGGAGATTTTTCATTATTACGC
>WQTH01000067.1 GCA_009786415.1 Chitinispirillia bacterium
TGTCGCCGTACCTGATTTATGAACTGTGGAACGCGGAATATCAAACCGGGGATTACAGGCAGTCGCCGTATTATTGGAGTATGCTATGAAGAAAATATCCGATAAGGCCGAGTTTTTTATCTTTTTGCTGGAAAAATACGCTGAAGCGAAGAATACCCTCGCGAAAGATGTTTTGAATCTGTGGAAAGAAAAGGGGATTGTGGACTACATAAACGATATGTATGAACAATACCACACCGAGCGCGTAGAAAACGCCATAGAAGACATTGAGCGAAAATGCGGGCGGCATTAAAAGCAAGAAAGCGGCAACGCGGCGCGGCGATATGGCAGTCAAGCCTTCCGCCTCCGCAAATTCCACACGAACGATACCACCGTGATGGAGATCAGGCTGGAGGTTATCCAGCTTACGATGAAAGTGCCGATTATCCCCATATCGAACGGCAGTTTGGTTATCAGCACGCGCGCGGACATGATTGCGGCTGCCAGCAGTAAAAACGCGGCCCAGTATTTTATGCTGAAACCGGCTGCCGCGCTCCCGTCTCTGGGCATTTTGTATATCACGTACAGGATGATTATCTCCCCGATAATTGTACTCGGCAGCTGATTTGGCCTGTACGGCCCGTGCGTGAAGCTGTCCCAGAATACGTGCGAGGCCGCGCCGATTACGATTGAGATGGCCACGACAAGCCAGCGCCAATTTTCGATAAACTTTTTGTTCCAGTCAATCTGCGTTATTTTTATAAAACGGGCCTTAAGGAAAAGCGGCAGGTTGTTTATAAACGGGTCGCGGACGATGTTGTGGAAAATAAAACACGTCAGAAGCCCCATCGGCAGGCAGAACAGGAAAATCCCCTCCGGCGTATGGCTTAGAGTGCTCCAGTTCCGCCACCTTACGAAGTATTCGAAATCGGGCATCAGGCTGCCCACTATAAGCCCCGTCATTGAGACGTATTTCCGCGGCAGGTATGCGAGCGGCAGGATCAGTGCGGGGNGGGACGATGTAAAGGGCACGGCGGCGAATCCTCCTGTTGGATTAATAAAGCGGCGTCAATCCTGAAATTACACTTAATTTAATAGTAAGGGTCTATAATCAGAATATAATATTCGTGCCGCCGCGGGATATATATTTATTGTATTATGATGGCGCGGATGAAAAATCATACAATATCGCTGCTCGCTATCGCGGTAATGGCTGCCGTTGCGGCGGGGTGCGGTGGGGCGGCTGATACTAAGTGGTACTCCGGCAACCCGGACGCCGCGTCTTTTTGCATCTCTTCCGCCGAAGAGCTGGCGGGGCTTGCGAAAATCGTCAACGGGACATGGTACGGCAAGCCGCGCCGGGACGACTTCTCCGGCAGGACGGTCTCGCTCGCCGGCGACATCGACCTCTCCCGCTACCGCAACTGGACGCCGATTGGCGGCAAGTGGGACAGTAAGGCGGGCGAGCGCGCCCCGTTTTCCGGGACGTTCGACGGCGGCGGCCATACCGTGAGCAACCTTACGTGCAAGCGCCCGCGCGTGGGGATCTGGCAGGGTTTGTTCGGCATTGTTGAGGGCGGGCAGGTGGTAAACCTGAGGCTCTCCGGCGTGAATATCAGCGCTGTTGCCATTTCGGGCAGCGTGGCCGGGCAGCTCGTGAACGGTATTTTGGCAGACTGCCATGCGGCGGGTGCGGTTAGCGGGAACGGGCTTAATATCGGCGGGATAGCGGGGGCAATTTTTGAGGACAGCCGCATTACCGGCAGCGGGTTTTCCGGTACGGTGAGCGGCCGCAGCGGGGGCAGCCCCGTAGGCGGGGTGGTGGGAAGCGTTATGACAAACAGCCGCGTCACCGGGAGCTATTTTGAGGGCACGGTAGATTGCGGCGCCGGTTATGCCGGCGGGGTGGCGGGGATTCTCGAAGAAAACGGCATGGTGGAGAACAGCTATTCCGCCGGCGCTGTAACCGGCGGCGACGTTGTTGGCGGAGTGGCCGGATTTATTGGCAATAACAGCATAGCGGCCAACAGCTATTCTGCCGCCGCGGTCAGCGGGCGGGAACTTGTAGGCGGCATAGCGGGTAAGGTCAGTGAGAACAGCCGTGTTGAGAACTGCTATGCCACCGGCGAGGTTGTTGGCCAGGACTATGTGGGCGGCATAGCCGGGGGCATTGTCTCCAGCAGCAGCGTGGCCGGCAGCGCCGCGCTCAATGCAGCCCTTAGCGTGGCGGCCGCCGTTGAGAACGTGGGGCGCGTGGCGGGCCAAACAGGGGATGACGGCACGGATACGCTGTCAGGCAATGCCGCCTATGCAGGTATGATGTGCGTATCGCTTGGCTGGGAAACGTGGCCCGAAAAGGGCGCTGCGGAGAAGGACGGCGCCGATGTCACCGCCGGGGAGATAGCGGCTGACCCTGCCATGGGTGGGCGCTTTTCCGAGGCCGGCGGTTGGACTTTGGTGCCCGGCAGCCTGCCGGGGTTGGGCGGCAAGGCGGTTGATATGCCGGCCCATTTGCGGCCCGGCCACGGCGGGGCTTTGGGGGATATTCCGTAAAAATATGTTTTTTACTTGACCGCCCGATTCGCGGTAGTTTATATTAACGATATGGGGAGGCGCTGCCCCTGCCGTGGCGGGGCCGTGAAAAAAATGTTTATTTATTTGTGGATTTTGGCGGGGACTGATATATATTAATAATTAGAAAATTATTATGTAGTATCATAAACACTATAACCAAAGCAGGAGGAAGTATGAAGAAAGCCCTAATTTTTGCGTTGTGCCTGGCCGTATTGTCTATCGGCTGCGGCGGTTCCAAGACCAAGAGCGGCTCCACAGCCACGTCCGAGGCGCCCGCCCCGGCTGTTGAGGAGATCTCCGGTGGCGACAGCGGTTCGTTCGGCGGGTTCGACAGCGGCGACAGCTCGTCCGACGATTCCGACGACAGTTCGTCCGGCGATTCCGACGACGGTTCGTTCGGCAGCGATTTCTAAACATCGGCCCCCTATGGGGTGATGTTATGCTTTATACTGAAAGGGGGCCCAAAAGCCCCCTATTCGGTGTAAATTATCCCCCACCGGCAAATCCCCATTTACGTTGTATCTCATATAGATGCCCACAAAAAAAAATAATATTTCTATCTGCGCCGGCGAGTCCGCGAATATATATTGTCTATATATAGCCTGCTTTTTCTATCCACGCTTTTTAATGGGAGTGGTATTATTATGGCATTAATACGTTTTGTCAAGTGCGGTTTGGCGGTGTTTGCGTTTAGCCTTATCTTCGGCTGCGCGAATGTGGCTGACGATGGCGGGGTTGCGGCGAAGAGGGATTTTGTGCTGCTCGACGGTGTGGGCGAATCCGTTGGCGGGGGCGGCGCGGATGTGCATTTCGCCCCGAACGGGTGTACGCGCGAGCTTCTGACTGCCGCTGTGGACTCCTACCTTGAGGCGCTCGATAAGGGTGATTACACGCTCATGCCGCTCACATCAAACGCCCGCTACGTCGAGAACGACAGGCAGGCCCGGCAAGGCCGCGACAGGGTTGTCCCGTTTGGCGAGGGCCTATGGTCGGCGCCCGTAACCGTGGATCACCACATGAACCTCATCGACGTGGACCAGTGCGCCACATTTACCGAGGTCATCGCGGCGGCGAACGATCCCCAATATATCTTTGGCGTACGCCTTTCGGTGAACGCGACAGGCGAAACATCTATCTTGCGTAATCCGGGGATGATGATGAAGGGCGCCGCGTCATCGGGGTTCGAGATATCCGAAGTGAACGTTGTGCTCACTCAGGAGGGGGATTGGCTGTTTGACGCGAACAATTATTTGAGGTACTCGAAGGCGGAGGATTGGTCGGTACTGCCTGTGGGCCAGCGCATATCCCGCGCGGAACTGCTCGCCGGCGCGGAAGCGTACTTTAAATACTTCAGCGACAAGACGGTAGAGGTGCCGTGGGGTATCCCCTGCGCGAGGCTTGAGGGCGGCGCGTACACGGGGGACCGTCCCAACTCGACCTGCAACATTGGCGTTCCAGACCTGTCCATGAACATACCGACCATCTGGCATCTGGCGGATGTTGACCACGGGATGATTGTGCTCTACGTCTTCTTCGGCGGGCCCGACACGCATCTGTTCCGTATCCTGCCGACGGGGTACCGGTACATCCACACGCTGACGGCGATGCTGCAGTCGAGTTTTCAGCCGTAGGCGTATTACATCGGTCTGCGGATTGTTATAGAATCGCTCAGCGATGCTGCGGTGTCGGAACTTGCGTGGTTATAAAGCAGGATCCCTTTTATATTGGCCAGCGCAATGCTGTCCGACATTTCGAAGCGTTTTACGGCTAACATTTCAATTAAAACGGCATAGCCGCTGTCTTGATAGATTACTTCTTCATTATCTATAATTTGTGCCATCGGGACAGAAAACGTCCTGTCGTGACTTGGTATTGCTATGTATAAAAGATTTTTTTTGACGGAATAATTGATGTTGATATTGTCCTTATAGTTGTCATAGCTATGGTTAAAATGAACCAGTGTATTAAAATTATTTATATGCAGCGGTTGAGCATACAATTTACTATAGGCATAAACGTACCTATTGTTGTAAAGCGCATTGTTGTAAAGCGCAGACAATTCCGGCATTATTATCCCGTCGGCAATCTCTTTTCCGTACATATTTTGCAGATATCTTACCTTGTTACGAAGACGTTCGGCCTTTTCAGAGTTATCGAACATCCCCCTCTCGTCAGGCGGGATATCGGCGTTGTACAGCTCCAAAGAAAGTCTGTTTACTTCGGCGAGCAGGGCGCGCTTTGTATAGGCGGTAACGCTCCACGGCCCAACGGATGCTATAAGGGTGAGCGCGGAAAATGAGATGAGCATCCACTTGACGCGCTTTGCCTTAGTTACAAACAGGTACGCGTAAATCCCGTAAAACCAGAGGTTCATCAGAAGCACATAGCACCGGGCGACGGTAATGCCGTAGTCGTTAAAGCGGCGTATGATCCCGGCGCTCATCAATACCAAAAGTGGCAGCAGTATCAGGCCGAAGTACCGCGGCAGGGTGGTGCGGGTGGGGTAGAGCAGCACAGCTGTCAAAAGCCCAATGAAGGCAATGGCGGAGACCATATACGATACTAACCCGTTCGGCAGTTCCCATGTAATGATAATTTGGGCGAGATAGACGTATAAAATAACGGTGTAAATTGCGGCGACAGGCACCAGAACGTAGAGCGCGAACACCTTCAGAGCCTTGTTTATGGCAACTTCTTCGCGGCGCTTGGCGGCCTTGCCGGGGATATTCGCCAGAAAGTAGAGGGGGGCGGCCAGAACAAAGCTGAATACCCACGGTATATACGCAACGCTGTATGTATTTACACCAAAAAACGTTTCGATTGCTTCTTCCGCGCCCCAAAGCCCTATGTAGAGGACGCAGCTGAAAATGAACGCCAGAGCCAGCTGGCAGGCAGTATCCATGGCAAAATTCCAAAAAGCGTTGTCGCTCCCCTTTTTCAGAAAAGGGAGGAAAAACAGNGCCAAAAACGCGGCAATCCCGATAGCGGTAAGCTCTATGGTATCGCTCTGCTCGATAAATTTTGACGCGCCCCAAATCAGCGTTATTGCGGCGGTTATTGCGTGTTTCTTCCATGAACTAACAAAATCCTCAAGCCACAATGCCGCTGCCGTGCTGATGAACATGCTGACCAGGAAGAAGGAGTGCTGCTGGTAGGAAAACAAACCTGTATAGTGCTGCACCTTATCAATAGAAAGCATGGCCGCGTAGGCCACCGCAAGAAAAACGGTTACCGGAAAGCGCTTAGCCGCGAGGAGCGGTTTTTGGGCGATATCGCTGATGGAGAAGGACTTTTTCATGGTATTATGTTAATATACATTATTACCGCCGGCGAGATGTATATTTGTTATCATAACCGCTATGAACGGTGTTCGTCCGTATCGCAGCCGGAATTAATTCTGGCCATATAGGCGGAGTACTCGAATATCTGCCCCCACTTATTCTCGGTGATGTTTCTTATTATCCCAAGTTCAGACAAATGTTTCAGGGATTTCATTACTGTTGGTTTTGAGATTTCGGTGTTTTGGATAATCTCTTTCGCGGTCAGGAGCGGTTTTTTCATGAATTCGCCGAAAACCCTCCTAGCCGATGCCGCCTCTTGGGGTTCCGCTTGAGGTGTGGGCGAAGTGCAAGAAGTGCCAAACGGTCTTTGTGGTGGAAGACTGCCGGAGAGTCTATTGATGAAAAAGGGCGGTTAAGTTTCGCCGCCCATTAGTTATCATATTGTAGATCAACGACTTACGTTACATTGTCCATATACGCTATACATATCTGATATCGGGAAGAACCATACCGTGGGCGCTGTCGTTTTCCTCTATTCAAAAATAAAGTAACACTTCTTTTAAGGCGGATAGTATTCTGGGTACTATGCGTAACTTCAACGTGACCGGACTTTGCGTACCCGGCCGTCATTACATGGCGGATACCGGCGAGAAGATCTCCCGAATAATGCAATTCGTGGATAACGGATACTACCTTAATATAAATCTGGGAAGGCAATACGGTAAAACTACGACGCTGGCTTTGTTGGATGAACATCTGTCGAAAAAATATTCGGTAATAAGAATCAGCTTCGAAGACGCAGATGATGAGATGTTTAAAACGGCGCAAGCGTTTTGTCAGGGTTTGCTCTCGCTATGTTCAAAATATCTTTGTGCGCAAAACCTGTCGAATTCTGATGATTGGGTAGATAGTTCTGTTACAGACTTTGATCCACTCAATGACTTCTTGAACAAAACTATAAATTATTTTGTATCGGAACAAAAGACTGCAAATAACCTTATTATATCAGATTCGTTAATTAAATCAATAACTGCCAAAGAACATTTTGACATGCCCCTTTTCCTTGAAAAATTCGCGAACCATTATTATGAGATATACCGTGAAAGAGATGTCAAATTTTTGGAACGGGAATGCCGCCTGCTTTTCATAACATATTTAGTACCGTACATAAACGGCACTGGTTTCTACCACTTGGAGAGCGAAACGAGAGACGGCGAGAGGACGGATGTTGTAATAGACTACCTCACCGAGCAGTTTATAGTTGAGCTGAAACTGTGGTACGGCGAAGTCGCGCATGAAGACGCCTACGAACAACTATTCGGGTATTTAGACAGCAAAAACAAGGGCTTGGGCTATCTGCTCACATTTGATTTTCGCAAAACAGAGAATGTGGGCAAGCCGCAGATCAACTGGGTGGAACGCCGTGGTAAAAAGATATTGGATGTGATGGTGGGATTTTAGCCGGTTCTGCGAAAATTTCCATTTGGGCCGACGCCATGATGTATATTTATCCCGGTACGGTTTTTACCGCCGCATGAGCGCAAATCACCACATACAAGGGCAAATTAGTATGATAGACATTCAGAGGATAAGGGACAACCCCGGCGAGATCGCCGCCGCGGCGGTTCGGAAGAAGTGCAATGTTGATATAGGTGCCGTGGCCGAGCTTGACGGCCGCCGCCGGGACATTATTAAGGAGGCCGAGCGGCTCAAGGGGGTCCGCAACAGCGCGTCTGCGGAGATCGCGCGGCTCAAGAAGGCTAAGCAGGACGCCGAGGCGCTCGTGCAGGAGATGAAGCAGGTGGGGGAGACCATCAAGGGGCTTGATGAGGAGCTCGCCGGGTTAGAGAAGAGGCGGGACGAGCTGATGTCGCACATCCCCAACGTTCCCCACGAGTCTGTGCCGCGGGGGGATGGGGCGCAGGATAATGTCGTTGTTGGCGAATGGGGGGAGGAGCCAAAGTTTGATTTCAAGCCGAAGGACCATATAGAGCTGGGGACGGCGTTGGACATTATCGACTTCCCGCGCGGGGCGAAGGTTGCCGGGGCCGGGTTTCCGGTGCTCAAGGGTAAGGGGGCGCTGCTTGAGCGGGCGCTGATCAACTTCTTTTTGGATACGCATACGCGGACGAACGGGTATACCGAGGTCTTTCCGCCGTTTTTGACGAACCGGGACAGCCTGTACGGCGTCGGCCAGCTGCCCAAGTTCGGGGATCAGATGTATTATATGGGGGAGGACGAGCTGTACTGCATCCCCACCGCCGAGGTGCCCATAACCAACCTGCACCGCGACGAGATTCTGGATCCCGCAAAGCTGCCTATAAACTACTGCGCGTACAGCGCGTGTTTCAGGCGCGAGGCGGGGTCTTACGGGAAGGATACAAAGGGGTATTTGCGCGTCCATCAGTTCAACAAGGTCGAGCTTGTGAAGTTTGTGGATCCCGAAACATCCTACGAAGAGCATGAGAAGCTGCGGGCGGACGCCGAGTCGATACTGCGCGCGCTTAACTTGAAATACCGTACCTTATTATTGTGTGACGGCGATATGTCTTTCTCCGCCGCGAAGTGCTACGACCTTGAGGCGTGGGCTGCTGCTGAGGGCAAGTATCTCGAAGTATCGTCATGCAGCAACTTTGAGGATTTTCAGGCCCGCCGCGCGAACATACGGGTACGCGGTAAAGGCGGGGACAACAAGCCGCGCTACGTTCACACATTAAACGGCAGCGGCCTTGCGACGGCGCGCATCATCGTGGCGATATTGGAGAATTACCAGACGGCCGCGGGGACGGTGGCCGTGCCGGAGGTTTTGAGGCCGTATATGGGCGGTCTGGCGGAGATTTGTTCAGACAAATAATTGACAAGGATATTGCGGGATGTCCGGAACAGCCAAGCGCGTATTGTGGATCGACGACGAGATCGAGTATCTTCGTGCGCACGTTGCCTTTTTGGAGACGCGAGGTTACGCCGTATCCACCGCATCCGGCGGCGACGAGGGGATTGGGATTTTGCGCGGTGGCGCGTTTGACCTTGTGCTGCTCGACAAGCAGATGCCGGTGAAGAGCGGCGCGGCCACGCTTGACGAGATAAAGGCCGGCTGGCCGGGGCTGCCGGTGATAATACTTACCGGCTATCAGCACGCCGCCGATGTGGCTATGGACAAGAAGTACAACGAGTATCTTACCAAGCCTGTAGACCCCGACGAGCTTCTTGGCGCCTGCAAGCGGGCCATAGAGTCTAACGAGCATGCGTCGCGCAAGCTGACCGACAGGTATATGCGGGACTACACGGAGAACAAGGCGCGCTTGGGCGGCGTACTCAGCGCGGCTGGGTGGATGAACCTGCATACGTCCCTGTCGCGGTGGGACCTTGAAATGGATTACGCGGCCAACGAGGGCATACGGCAGATGCACATGGGCCTGAAGTCGGACAGCGGCAAGAAGTTTTGCGCGTGTGTGATTGACAATTACGCCGGTTGGGCTTCCGGCAGCTCCGGGCGCCCGTTTATGTCGGTTGATGTGTTGGAGAAAGTGGTGGCTCCGGAACTGCGCAAGGGGCGCGGCGTTTTGGTGGTATCGCTGACCGGCCTGTCGATGCCGCAGTTTTTGGCGATAGAGGCGGAGATAAAACGGAATTTTTCTGTAACCGCGACGCGGTTTATGCCCGTGCTGCCCACCACGCCGAACTTCTGCCTGCCCGCTCTGGCGGCGGGGCTGTACCCCTGCGCGGTATCGGAGCGCGAGCCGGGCGTATTCGGAAACGGGTCCGGCGCGTGCGACACCGTGGCAATGAAGCGTCTGATGCGCGGCGGCCTTGAGCGCCTGGGGCTTGATGGGGTCAAGGCACACTACGCGAGCTTGGACGGTGTAAACGGCAAGCGGCACTTGAGGGCGGCGATAGATATTATAAAGAAAGCGCAGACGTACGGGGTGCTTACGCTCGACGCGGTGGAGAAGTTTACGTCCCCCGCTCCGGATNCCGTCCTGCCAAATGATGTGCCCGTTGACAGCGCCGAGTTCCGCCGGATGGCGGAGTTCTGGTTCGCCGCATCGGATACGCTGGCGATGATGCGTGAGGTTTGCGGCGACTCCCGTACGGTTATACTGACGTCGGCCCACGGGCATACGCGGTGCGGGCGCGCCGCAGATGTCTATGAGGTGGACAGTATAGGCAGCCTGCGGAGTATGTTTGGCGCCCGCGTATCGGTTGATGAGCGGGAGGNGTTTTTGCTGGAGGAACTGCCGTACTTCAAACTGCCGGCGTTTGCTCCCGGCGCCAAGTGTTTGATGGCGCTTGAAAACTACGGTTTCGCGCTGCCGGCCCGCAGCGAGGGGGGCAAAAAGCACCGCGTGGACGGTTTCCACTACGGCGGGATATCGCTCGACGAGATGATTCTGCCGCTATATATATGCCGCCCGTTCGGAAGCGAGCGCAGCGGGGGATAAGTTGATATCAGCTGATGCCGCCGTGGGTACTGCGGTGGTTTACGTAATATGCGAGGATACGGCAGGAGGGCTATTGCGTTATGATTACTAAAGTTATGAAAGTTATGCGTGAGCGCTCGGCCTCGGTTGAGGAGACGCGGGCGTTGGGTGCGCGGCTTGCCAGGCTCGCGGAGCCGGGCGATGTTTTTTCGTTTGACGGCGACCTCGGCGCCGGCAAGACGGAGTTCGTGCGCGGCTTTGTTGAGGCGCTCGCCGCCGGCGCTGATGTGCGCAGCCCCACCTTTTCCATCGTAAACACATACGGCACTCCCAAATTCCCCGTATACCACTTTGATTTCTACCGCATAGAGGACCCCCGCGAGTTCCGCTCGGTCGGCCTCGATGAGTACCTGAACGGCGACGGCGTCTGCCTTATCGAGTGGGGGNCGAAATTTTTGGATGTTTTGCCCCCCTGCGTTAAGTTCATAAACTTCAGCGAGGGCGGCGAATCGGTGCGCATAATCGAATCCCATTTCATGTTCTGAAAAAAACACAAAATTCACTGTTAAAAAAAAGCCTTTTGTTCCGATAAGAGTAATGGGCGCGGCATAAGGGCTCTATGCCCGCGTTGAGACAGCGGCGCTGTCAATCCTTGGTATGTAAACTGTAACTTAAAACAGCGTAATTCGCGCGGCCGTAAGGCCCGCCGAACGAAAGGGGCTTTTATTATGAAAATCGAATCTTACGCGGTGGGAATGTCGGCTGCCTCGGTATCGTCGAAGAGCGTTTCGATGGCGCAGAGGATTACCGTTATCGGCAATAACCCTCCCTTATTGAATAATGGCGGGCAGAGCGGCAGCAGCCTGCTCAGGCCGTCTGATAACAGAAGCGGCGGCGGGGATACCTTCCATATGTCGTGGGGACGGCCATCGGCGGCGCGGTATAAAAACATTGCCCTCAGGCAGGCGCCGCGCGCGCAGCATGGGGTGGAGATATCTGACAGGGACCGCATGAAGCTAACCCTCATAGAGCGCATGGTGGAGGCGCTTACGGGCCGGAAGTACAAGTTTAACCATTTGGACAAAATCATGTCCGGCAATAATAACGGCGGCAATCCCATGCCCATGTCGGCATTGATTGTCGGAAACCCGCAGCAGAGCAGTCCGGCGGCGCAGATTACCGTCGAGCAATTTATGGAGTACCGCGAGACGCAGGAGATGGCGTTTCAGGCGTCGGGCGTGGTCAACACGTTGGACGGGCGGCAGATACGGTTCGATATCAACGTGCTGTCAAGCTACGAGTACTCGACATCGATATCCTCAATAATGGAGGCGAACTTAAATTTCTGCGACCCGCTCATCCTCAATTTTGACGGCACCCTGCCTGAGTTCACTAAGGACAGGTACGAGTTTGATCTGATGATAGGCGATAATGCGCTGGAGAATATATTTATGCCGACGAACGGTTCCGGCTTCCTTGCGCTCGACAAAAACGGCGACGGCGTGATAAACGACGGCAGCGAGCTGTTTGGCGCGAAGACAGGAAATGGATTTTGGGAGCTTATGGCATACGATGAGGACGGTAACGGGTGGATTGACGAGGGGGACTCGGCCTTTGAGAACCTTAAATTGATGTTTGTGGATAAGGACTCCGGCGAGACGATGTTGGTGTCGCTCAAGGATTCCGGCGTGGGCGCGATTTTCCTTGGGTCTGTGGCGGTTGACTACGATATAAAGGGCGCCGGTAACGAGACCATAGGCGCGGTGCGCAGGAGCGGGATTTTTCTGAACGAGAGCGGTACTGTGGGGGCCATACACCACGTTGACCTGACGTATTAGCGGCGGTGACCCATCAACAAAATTGGCGGCCCGGCAATCCGTCAACAAAAAAGGGGCGGATACGAATATCCGCCCCCTTACCACAAACACACACACACAACACAAACAACACTTGTATCAATTATTGCGTGACGATCAATTTCCGTTCGCCAATTACCGCCTGTCAGCCACCATCAACCCCGGCGATGTAAGGTTCAATCGTCATCCGGGTCCCCGCCGTCGGTACGGCTGTCGCCCCCGCGCCTTGCTCCGCGCCCTCCCGATCCGCCCACCGAGGCCATCTCGGTGAACTTCTGGAACTGCTCCGCCGTGAGCACGGCCTTAACGTCCAAAAAGTGCTCTACCGACGCGATGTTCATCTTCTTCTGCGTTTCGCCCATTTGCCCCGCGAGCTGCGCCAGAAGGCTCCGCGACGGCCTGTCTCTGAGGAGTTCCTGATTTATCTTCTCGCGCAGCTCCTCAATCCGCCGTGAGTAGTCTCGCCGGATGGGGCCGTGCCGCGCGCTTATTTCACGGAACCGGGCCTCCTGGTCGGCGGTGAGGTTAAGCTCCTCCACCATCCGCCGTCCGGGGTGCTCCCGTCCGCCCCCACGCCCGGATTCCTGCGCGGCGATCTCATCAACAAGCTGCCGGCCAGGGTTGTTCCGCGTGCGCTTGTCGTCGGCCGCCACAGGCATTATGCCGCCCAGCGCGGCCGCGAGCAGCGCGGCGTATAAAAATACACTTAACCTCATCGTCAATCTCCTTTTTTCGCGATGCTCTTCGCGACAGCCGTGCTTTCGGATGCCTCCGCAGCACCGGCCGCCTCGACTGCCGATACCCCCCGGCCGCCGTCGTCGTAGGTGTCCATGTCGAACATATAGCCCGCGTCGTCGAACCCGCCGCTTATGAAGTCGAAGGCGTAGAGCAGTTCGTCCATCGCCTCGGTGTCGTCGGCGTAGGCTACGGAGGTACTCCCCTGGTTCGTGATAAGCAGCGCCGGTATGATGAGCGCTAAGAGCAGGCAGGCCGCCAGCGATATACGCCGCTTGACCCCCGACCGATGTACGAGGCGCTCAATTCGCTCGAGTATCCCCGCAGGAACTTCGGGCACGGCGCTGAGTGCCGCGTAGAACCTTTTCTCGTTCAATGACTCCTCGGCATACTCGTCCTGTACGCTGTTTTCGATTTTATCGAGAAGCCCCTCGGGAAGATCGGGCACGGCGCCCAAAGCTTCGTAAAATTTCTTCTCGCTTAACGAGTCCATGATAAGTCCTTTTTTTTGCGGGGGCGGACAACGCCCGCTCCGCTGTTTTTATAGTTATGGTGCCGGATGGCCGCATAGCGCGGGCCGCCGGCGTCACAAATCCTTCTCTACAGCCTCCAACCGCTTGCGTATCTCCGCCTTCAACCGCGTAAGACGTGTCCGCAGCGCCCCCTCCTTAACCCCCGTTATCTCCGCCAGTTCCTCGTAAGATATCCCCTGAACCTCCCGCGCCGTCAGCAGAAACCGGTCCGTTTCGTCTAAGGGGCCCAGTATCTTCGCCACGATCTGCTGGTTCTCGTACGGTAGGCTCGACAGCTCGACCCCCCCCACGTAATCTTCGTCAAACTCGGCGGTGCGCGCGTTGTGCCTGGCCGCTTTAGCAAAGTGCTCATTTATGCAGTGATAAGTTACCGTGTACAGCCACGTGGAGAAGGCCGAACTCTTCGAAAAGCCCCCAAGATAGCGGTGGACCTTAACAAAAGTGTTTTGCACTATCTCCTCCGCGCACGACTTATCGCCGTTGGACGACCTGTAACAGAGCCTCCAGACAAACGGGGAATAATGCGCGTACAGGCTCCTGAACGCCCCCTGATTGCCCCGCATCGCCCTTTCCAGCGTTATGTCATCTATTTCGTCCACAATATTAGACCTTCCCGAGGCTGCCCACGTTACAGAAAAAATACACTTTTTGGGGCCGTCGCCGCGATTTCCCGCAAAAATTAACCCCCCAAACGGGGCATTTACTATATTTTAACATCATCGCAACCGCCGATGACCCATAAAATAATAAAAAAACAGGAGCCGATTGATGGAAAACTCGAAAAAAATATGCGTAGCGGGCGACCACGCCGCCTTCGAACTGAAGGGAACCGTCAAAAAATACCTGGAGGACAAGGGCTTTGCGGTCCATGACTGCGGCGCCCTGACCTACGACAAAGACGACGCCTACCCCCCTTTCGCCAAAGAACTGGCCCGCTCCGTAGCCGCCGGCGAGTACCCCCGGGGCGTCCTCCTCTGCGGGACAGGGGTCGGCGCGTCAATAGCCGCCAACCGCCGCAAAGGGGTCAGGGCAGCCCTCTGTTTCACCCCGGAGATGGGTACCCTGAGCAGGGCCCACAACGACTCAAATGTCCTCGTACTTGGGGCAAGGACTACCCCGGTCGAGACATCCCTCGCCATCCT
>WQTH01000068.1 GCA_009786415.1 Chitinispirillia bacterium
CAAGCCCCATAGGGCGCGTTTTCAGGCGGGGTGGGGAAATGGGTAAGGGAAACCCCCGCAACGGGCTTGTAGACCCCTTAGAATTGATTTTATTAAATATATTTATTAATGGTAATTGTTGTAAAGGAAAATCAGCGGGGGATTAATGCTTACTAATGTAGTATGCTTAATTGGTGTTCAGGCTGTAAATCCGTGGCGGGGGAGGGGAGAATATCCTATTAAATTGTAGGGGTAAAAATTGCCTACTAATAAATTTTACTTTTCTATTCCGACCTATAAAGAAATAATGTATTTTCTATATTATGGGTGGCGTTGATATCACGTTGATATCATTTTTATACAAGTATGAAAGTATAAAATATATTTTTTAAATTAGTAATTCGTAAAGGAAAAAGTAATAATATGCAATATTTACAGTACAATCGTTATCAACGCGCTGTCGGTCGTCATCATAACCTGTACGGTTGTGCTGGCGATGCTGTCCAGAAATGTCGTGAAACATGTTTTCAAAGCAATAAATAACCACTAACGCAGGGGAGCAGTGTTATGAAAAAGTTTTACCGTGTATTAGCTGTAGTTTTGGCCGTCTCGTTCGTACTGTTTGCCATTTCCGGATGCGGCGAGAAGAAGCCGGTGCTTTACGTCTACAACTGGATCCAATATATGCCCGACGAGGTGATCCGGGAGTTTGAGAAGCGTTACAATGTCAAGGTCATCTATGATATGTTTTCGACGAACGAGGAGATGTACACGAAGCTGCGCGTAGGCGGCGGCAGGTACGACATCGTGGTCCCCTCCGGCGACCACGTCGCAATCATGATAAGCCAGGGTATGCTGCAGGAGATAGACAAGAGCAAGGTTCCCAATATGCAGCATTTGGACCCGCAGCTGCTTGAGCGCGTTATGTACGACCCCGGCCTGAAGTACAGCGTGCCTTACGCGGCGGGTATGTCCGGCGTAACGGTAAACGTACCGCAGGTTACGGCGCATCTGGGGGAAACTTTTGAACAGAGTTGGCGGATATTCGAGACCCCTGAGTTCAAGGGCCGCATGACGATGCTTGACGACATGCGGGAGGTGCTGGGCGCAGCCCTGCGTGCGCTTGGCTACTCGGTAAACAGCCACAGCCAGACGGAGCTTGAGGAGGCCAAGGAGCTTGTATTGAAGTGGAAAGACGGCATAGTAAAGTTCGACGCCGACGCGTTTGGCAAGGGGTTCGCGGCGGGCGAGTTCTGGGNGGTGCAGGGCTACGCCGAAAACGTATTTCTTGAGCTCGACGAGGGGGCCATGTCGACCGCCAAATTCTTCATACCCAAAGAGGGCGGGCCGATGTATATGGACAATATGCTGATACTCAAAAACGCCCGCAACGTAGACCTCGCGTACACGTTCATGAACTTCATACACGAGCCGGAGATCTACGCGCAGATAATGGACTACCTCGGCACCCCGTCGCTGAACATAGCGGCAAGGGCCCACATGAAGAAGACCCCGCACTACCAGATCGAGGATATGCTGACCTCGGAGTTCAAGGAGGACTTGGGCGAGCATCTGGAAATGTACAACAAGATTTGGCAGGAGATACGGGTGGGGAAGTGATTTTTTGAGGTGCATTGGCACAGGGATGACATTGTACGGGCGGCCCTGCGTGGCCGCCCTTGTTTTAGGATAAATAATAATTTAGCGTTGTACCCGGCGTTGATTGTCTGAACGGGGATTAAGGGGATTAAAAGGATTTTGGGGGTTAAACGTCAAAAGATTAACGTCAAATTCACATTTTAGCCGTTGATTTTTAATCCCCATAATCCCATCAATCCCCCAAAATCCCCGTTCAGACAATCACCCCTAAACCAAGATTTAACCCAAAGGAACTTGCAGGATGAACGTATCAGTCGGCGGTAAAAGTAGACGTGCTGCAGGCCGCGTTTTTGGCGCGGTGGCGGCGGCGGTGCTGTTGTCGGTTTCGGCGGTTAACGCGCAGGGTGGGAGTTTTACTGATGCGCGGGATGGGAAGACGTACCGGACGGTGAAGATTGGGAAGCAGACGTGGATGGCTGAGAATCTCAATTATAAGACGGGTAAATCTGTCTGTTACGCTAACAAAGAAAGTAACTGTCAGAAATATGGACGGCTTTACGATTGGAATACTGCGTTGAAGGCTTGTCCTGCTGGGTGGCATGTCCCAAGTGATGCTGAATGGACAGCGTTAACAAATGCTGTTGGTGGTGCATCAACGGCGGGAACGAAATTGAAGTCGAAGACAGGGTGGTCTACGGATAAGGGCTATAAAGCCGCTACGGACGATTACGGCTTTTCGGCCCTGCCCGGTGGCTACGGCAACGGCGGCGGTTTCGGCAGTGCCGGCTACAACGGCAGTTGGTGGAGCGCTACGGAGTACGATGCGGACATCGCCTGGCACCGGTACATGTACGGCGACGACGACGACGTGTACAGGAGCTACGAGGACGAGTCGTACCTGTGTAGCTTGCGTTGCCTGAAGGACAAAGTGGCCCCGCAATAGCGCAGCAACCGCAATCCGCCGCCCCGATCTGCTAAAACATTATTCCAAAAACGTAAAGGTTACGCTGCTTACAAAGGATGTCTCGAAGCAGTTGAAACTGGATGTTGCCAAGTTTAACCAGCAGTACCCGGAGATGGAGGCGAAAGTATTTAACTTGAGCCACGACAGATTTTTGGTCATTGACAATAAGGATGTTTATCATCTTGGGGCGAGTTTGAAGGATTTGGGGGAGAAGTGGTTCGCTTTTTCGAAGATGGGGCTGGAGGGGCTTGAGTTACTCGGGAAACTTTAGCGCCGCTAAACCACAATTTACCATTCTATTTCGACAGCAATTCCTCCACCCCGTCCCAATCATCGCCCGGCGGGTTGTCTATTAACATTCTGCACGCTTCCGCGAAACGTTTTGACGGGTTAGGCTTGTTGGGGAACGCTTTTGCGTTTGGTTCCATTTCGCAGGCTTTTGTGAAGCAGATCAGCGCTTCCGCCCACTCCTTTTTGTAGTAGTATTCGATTCCCAGATTGTAAATTTTCAGGAGGTCGGTTATTTCTTCCGGCATCTCGCTTTTTCTGCCTATGAGTTCGTAGACGGTTACGGCTTCGCTTTTTCCTACGACTTTTATGCGTCCGAGTTTTCGTACTTCGAACTCTTTGATTTCGTTGTATGTGAATTCGCTTATCATGGTGTATACGCCGTACTGTTTTGCGGCGCTTTCCAGGCGCGCCGCGAGGTTTACCGCGTCGCCCATCATTGTGTAGTTCATGCGGACTGCCGAACCCATGTTGCCGGTGGTGATGTTGCCGGTATTAATGCCTATTCTCATGCGCATGCCGTGTACGATTTCTGGCCATTTATCTTTTTGGCCGCATTTGTCGCCGCATTTGCTTTCACGGTCCGCGCATCGCCTGTCACACTTTTCTGCGCTCCATTTTTCGCGCAGTTTTTCGAGCTTTTGCTGCATTTCTATGGCCGTGTGGCAAGCTCTTGCGGCGTGGTTGGGCAAGGATGCCGGTGCGCCGAAGAAGGCTATTATCGCATCGCCTTCATATTTGTCGAGGGTGCCGTAGTGAGAGAGCAGGATGTCGGTCATGGCGGACAGGTATTCGTTCAGCAGTTCCACGAGCCTTGTCGGCGAGCCTAATTTTTCCGAGAACGTGGAGAACCCCTCTATGTCGGTGAAGAAGGCGGTGAGTATGCCTTCGTCGCCGCCGAGCTGCGGTTTCTGTTTCTGCGTGTACATCATGTCTATCAGTTCAGGCGACAGGTAGTGTTTGAACATACTCTGCAGGAACCGTTTGTCGCGCTCTTCGGTTATGTAGCGGTAGACCATGACGCATGTGAAAGTCAGAAGGATTGTGATCATCGGGCGCACCATCTCTATCCACAAAAGCGAGGTATCGAAAATTTGGAACGCTGCGGCTGAGTATGCGAGCAGCCCGGCGCCTGTGAGTATGCCGCCCCAGAGCGGTTTCGTCAAAAACGCTATGAGCGCGGCTATGAAACCGACGGCGGCAAGTATAAGCAGGTCTTGCCGGTCGGTGAGGCGGCGCACGTATGTGCCGGTGAATATGGAGTTCATTATGGACGCGTGTATCTCAACCGCGGGGAAGATACGCTCGTGCGGCGTGGATTTTATATCGAACAGCGACGGCGAACTCGAGCCGATGATGAAGATTCTGCCCTCCATGGGGAAGTGGACGTTGTTCTCCATTATGTCGTAGAAGCTGAAGTACTGGAACGGCTTAGACTTGGGGCCGAAGTAGGTCACGGTGTGGCGGTTGTGCCTTATGAGCGGGATGCGTGCGGGGTCGCCGAAGTCGCGGCGCGATCCCGCCGTAATCGTTTCCAATAGTTTGGGCCCGGCCTCAAGCAGCTGTTCCAGCGTTTTGCCGCGCAGAACGGGGAGCGTCGATATGAGTATGCCTTTCTCGCGCCTGACCCAAAAATCGAAGGTGAGCAGCTTTCTGTTTACGCCCTCATCAAGCTCGATATCGTTTGGTATGAGCGCCGCCAGCGTTTTGATGTCAAGCGCGGTCAGCCAGAACTGGTCATCGTCCGAAAATATTTCCCNCTCGGCCTGAGAGTCCCGCCGCAGGGTAAATCCTCCGCCGATGTCAATCCCGGCATCAATTTCCATCTTGTCAATCCCGCCCTTGTCATCCTGCCCTGTCAGGTTTTTAATAGCGGCGGTGAGGCCGTGCGGCAGCCGCCCGCCGCGCGTTTCTAAGCAGGTCCGTCCCTCGCCGTCCCGGTAGAGCGCAAGGTAAGAGGAGACATCCGCTTTCCACCTCCAGGTGTCGGGGGCCGGCATCCATTTGTCGGAGGCCAGAATTATTTTAAGCTGCGTCTCGGTGAAGTCGGGGTAAGAGAAGCGCGCGCGCCCGTCTGCGTCTTTGAAAATCTTGAACGGCTTACCGATGTCGAAGTACTTGTTCGGCTCGAAGACGATTTCGTCGTTAGGCGTGCCGAAGAGCGTTGCGGCGATCCTGACGCTCATGGGCAGGTAGAGCGGCGGGAAATCGGCGAACCTGTAGAAGAGCGGCACCTGCCTTACGACCAACGTCTGGTCGACGATGTTGACGTGCCCTATCTGCAGCGCCGCCTGCGCGTTTTCGGGGTAGACGCCGTCTATTATCGTCTTGGTATGCCTGATCCGCCGCAGCAGCGAGTCGGGTATATAGAGCGCCGATGCCGGGTTGAGCGAGTTGTGCCATTCCATGTCCATGCGGTGGGCGATCTGCGATGTGAAGTCGCGGTAGTTGCTCGCGTCGTCGAGGGCGATCCCCAGCGTCACCCGCCCGCTGCGCGCTATGGCCGCTTCGAACTGCGCGTCGTAGTTCACCGCGTCGGCGAGCCTGCGGTGGAAGATCTCGGAGTGGCTGGCAAGCACCGAGTCGCTGCTTATCGCGTCGTCGAGGACCTTGGCCAGACGCCCGTAGCGTATTTCGTACTCGCGGTCGTAGAAGAGCACGTCGAAGGCTATAGACGCCGGGAAGCGCGAGGTGAGCGAATCCACCATTTTAGCCTGATACCCCCGGTCCCACCCCCAGTAGGAGCCCATCTTCCCCATGCTGCGCTCGTCTATGTCAACAATGTGGATGCCGTAATCCGGGAATTCCACCCCCTCCTCGGTGCCCTGATACTTCATGCGGTACCGCCAGTCGTATGTAACGCTCTCGATTCCGTCTACCAGGTCCGCGAGGAGGTAGTGCAGGACAAGCGCAGCAACTGTGCTGAACAGGAGGCTGAGCCCGATAATGGCGGAGAGCTTTTTGAGCGTTTTTGTCATAATGGTCTGCATATAATATATATTGTGGATGACAGGGCGGGGCGGCGGAATTTATATTATGGTGTAATCCGGATTTTGCGGGCAGATGGCGTTACTTTAAGGCAGGGGGATCATAATGGCGGTAATATTGGACGGCAAGGCGCTGGCTAAGGAGACGGAGGCCGCGCTGGCGGAGCGCGTACGGAAGTTCAATGAGCGGGCGGGCCGGGTTCCGCAGCTGGCTACGATTCTGGTGGGGGACGATCCCGCGTCGGCCACGTACGTGAAGATGAAGGGCAATGCCTGCGCGCGGGTGGGTATGCTGTCGCAGAGGATTGAGATGGGCCGGGAGACCACGACCGGGCAGCTTTTGGATCAGATAAAGGCGCTCAATGACGACCCGCGGATAGACGGCATCCTCCTCCAGCACCCCGTTCCCCGCCAGATCGACGAGCGGGCGGCGTTCGAGGCAATATCATTAGATAAGGATGTCGACGGGGTGACGTGCCTCGGTTTCGGGCGGATGTCTATGGGGGCCCCCGCTTACGGCAGCGCGACGCCGGCTGGGATCATGCGGCTGCTGGATCATTATAATATAGAGATGGAGGGGAAGATGGCGGTGGTCGTTGGCAGGAGCCCGATACTCGGCAAGCCCATGGCGATGATGCTGCTCAACCGGAACGCCACCGTGGTCATCTGCCACTCCAAAACCCGCGGCCTGCCGGATATTGTGCGGCAGGGGGATATAGTGGTCGGGGCGGTCGGCAGGCCGGAGTTCATTCAGGGGGATTGGATTAAAGACGGGGCGGTGGTGGTCGATGCCGGTTATCACCCCGGAAACGTGGGCGATGTCGACCTGAAGGCCGCGGCGCAAAAAGCGAGCGCCTACACCCCGGTTCCCGGCGGCGTCGGGCCGATGACGATATCGACGCTGATATTGCAAACAATGGATTCTGCGGAAAAATCCGCGTTGTAAAAGGGTGTGTTGACGTATGGACAACAACAAATTCCGCTCCGCCTTCATAGCCCTGTTCGGACGCCCAAACAGCGGCAAGTCTACGCTGATGAACACGGTGCTGCAGGAGCAGATATCCATTGTCACATCCTTACCGCAAACAACGCGCCAGAATATAAAGGGCATATATAACGAGGATGATTTGCAAATTGTTTTTGTCGATACGCCGGGGATGCACAGGGGGAAGCATACGCTTAACGAAATGATGCGTGAGCAGGCGGTGTCGGCGGTCGCGTCGGGGGTGGATTTGATTTGCTACCTTGTGGATCTGTCGAGGGAATTTGGGGACGAGGAGAGTGACTGCGCCGGTTACGCCGCGTTGTCGTCCGTCCCCGTACTGTTAGTGTTTAACAAGATTGACCTGTGCGATGACGTTGACGGGAAGATCAATACGTTTTTGTCCGCGTATAAGGGATTTGATGGTGCGCCGGCGGTGAGGATATCGGCAAGCAGCCCTAAGTCAAAAGATATATTTTTGTCGGCGGTCAGCCCGCTTATCCCCGAAGGCCCCAAATATTTTGACGACGACTCGTTGACGGACGCGAGTATGCGCACAATAGCCGCCGAGTTCATCCGCAAGCAGATAATCATCAACACCCGTGAGGAGGTCCCCCATGCGGTATTTGTGGAAATTGAGGAGTATAAGGAGACCGCGCAGAAGCACGAGATTGTAGCCGGCATACACGTTGAGACGCAGGGGCAGAAGGGGATAATCATAGGCGCGAAGGGTGTGCTGATAGACAAGATAAAGAGGTTCGCCAGACGCGATATAGAAAATCTTGTAGGGGCGAGGGTATCGCTCAAATTACACGTAAAGGTTACTCCCGGCTGGCGGGACGACAGCAACTTTTTAAGGACGATGCAATAATGCCTGTGCAATCAATACAATCAGCCGTATCAATACTGCAAATTTTGCCGATGACGGGGGCGCTGTTATGAAATACATAGGCCCTCACGTCTCCATAACCGGCGGTGTGCAGAACGCTCCGGTCAACGCCCATGAACTTGGGGCGACTGGGTTCGGCATGTTCATCAAAAATCAGCGGCAATGGGTTGCCAAGCCGCTTGAGGGCGGTACAATAGATGCTTTCAGGGAGAATATGGCGCTTTACGGGTATGATTCAAAATGCGTGCTTGTTCACGACAGCTATCTGATAAACATTGGCAATCCCGATAAAGACAAAAGGAAGAAATCGCTTGACGCTTTGATTGACGAAGTGCGGAGGTGCGAGGCACTTGGATTGACGCTGCTCAACATACATCCCGGTAGCCATCTTGGCGAAATAAGCGAGGAGGAGTGTTTGGCTATGATAGCGGAGTCGCTCAATACCGCGCTTGACAAGACATCCGGGGTGACTATAGTGCTGGAGGCTACGGCGGGGCAGGGGAGCAACATTGGCGGGCGGTTTGAGCATCTGGCCGATATTATAGACAGGGTGGAGGACAAGCCGCGCGTGGGCGTGTGCATTGACACGTGCCACATATTCGCCGCGGGGTACGATATCCGGGACGTGAACAGCTATGTGGCTACGATGATGGAGTTCGACCGGATTGTCGGGTTCAAGTATATGCGCGGGCTTCACCTGAACGATGCCAAGAATCCGCTCGGCAGCAGGGTTGACCGGCATGAAAGTTTAGGCAGCGGGTGTTTGGGGCCGGATGTGTTCCGGCTGCTTATGGAGGACGAGAGGTTCGACGGGATTCCCTGCGTGCTGGAGACTGTTAAGGAGGAGCTCTGGCGGGATGAGGTCAATATGCTCAAAAGATGGATGCGCAGGTGAAGCCGATAGCGTGGTATAAGTCCCTCGCCTTGCCCGGAAACCGCCGTGAATACGGGTATTTTTTGATTGAGGGGAAGAGGGCGGTTGATCAGGCGCTGGAGTATCGCCGCGGCAGTGTTGAAGAACTGCTGTGTACGGATGAGGCGGCGTCATCAATGACATTACCTGATGATATCCCCGTCCGCACAATATCAGATGTCAACATGAAATCGATATGTACATCAAAAACGCCGCAGGGGATTGCGGCGCTGGCGCGGATTCCGGCGGATGTCTATACCTCAAAAATTCCGGAGCGGTCAATCCTCGGCGATAAAATCCTCTTATTAGAGCATATTCAGGATCCCGGTAATGTGGGGACGCTTATACGCACCGCCGCCGCGTTTGGGGTTAATGGGGTGATACTCAGCGGTCAATGCGCCGACCCGTTTTCTCCTAAGGCGGTTCAGTCCACGGCTGGCTCTTTATTATCAGTATGGATACGAAAATCCGCACAGTACCTGTTGATGGTTGATGAGTTGAGGAATCAGGGCTATAAATTATTGGGCGCTGACCTTGACGGGTCGGAATCATTCAATTTTGAGGGTGTTGATCAGCACATACTCGCTTTGGGCAATGAGGGTTCGGGGCTGACCAATGATATACTTGACAGATGCGATTGCAGGATAAGGATCCCCATAGTGGAAAGCGGCGCAGAATCCCTCAATGTCGCTTCATCCGGCGCGATTTGTATGTTTATGCTTCGCCGCCGCTGATGTCGTCAACCGAGAAGCACACGGTATCATCCGGTGACGCCCCCTGCTCCGGGTAGTCTTCCGTGGCCAGGGTGATTCTCTTTTTCCCCCCTTTTTTGGAGGTGTACATCGCGAAGTCGGCGCGGCGCACCAGCGTTTTTTCGTCGTCGTCGTCCCGCGCTTCGGCAATGCCTATGGAGAGGCTCGTGTTGCCGAACCTCATGCCGCAGAACTGGTTTTGTATGCGTTCGGCGGCTACTTGCGCCTGCCCCATGTCGGTGTCGGGCAATATTACTACGAACTCGTCGCCGCCGTACCTGAAGCCGGCGTCTACATCTTTTCTTATGCAGGCCTGAATTACCTCGCCCAGCGACCTCAGCACGCCGTCGCCCATCTGGTGGCCCTCGGCGTCGTTGTACTCCTTGAACTTGTCTACGTCCATATATATAATGGCGAGTTTTCTGTCGGAGTGGCGCTTGAGCCTCGACAGCTCGCTCCTTATGACGTTGTAGAAGTGGCGGCTGTTGTAGAGGGCCGTCAGGTCGTCGGTTATGGCGAGTTTTTTGAGCTGCTCGCTCTTCTGCTGCAGTTGCTCTTCTAAATACTTTCTTTCGGTTATGTCCTGCGCGGTTACTACGAAGCCGCCGTCGCGCATCTTGGAAACGCACATATTGGCGGTGATCTTGCGGCCGTCGCGCTTCTTCATGAGTATCTCCGCGCTCGCCGAGCCGTCGCCCTCGTCGGTCGGCTGCATCCGCTCCTTGTCGGCGGGGTCGGAGAAGAGCATCTCGAACGGCTTGCCTACGATCTCCTCCTGGCTGTACCCGAAATGGTTCTGCGCGCCGCGGTTGAACTTGAGTATCAGGTAGTCACGGTCGAGCGATATAATTATATCGGAAGTGTCCTGCAGGATGCTTTCGAAGTAGCGGGTGGTGTTTTGGAACCGCTTGAACAGCGAGCGGTTTTTCTCTATGCTTATCTGGTCTGCCGCGATTTGTTTGCCTATTGAAACCGCCATCAGAATGTTCCAAAGCATGGCCGCGCACACGAGGGGGATACCCCCGTACCACGGCAGGATGGCGGCGACGCAGACGGTGACGACATTGAAGACGCCGAGGGCTAGGCTGAGCGTGCGTATAAACGCCCTGCTCGGCGCCTTGCCGTCGAAGATTTCGATTTTCCACCGCTGGAGCAGCTTCCCCAGCTCAGGAATCTTGTTTGAAAGTCGCATCGCCGCTTCTGATTTCTGGTTTCGGTTACCGGGTACCAGCCGTATACCCATACATTATAATGATATAATAAATTTCCCATAAAGTCAAATACAAAAAAATAAAAGCTGAAGATAATTCGGCAAAATCCCGGAATGTCCCACTAAAATGGGGGGGAGCCGGCAAAACATATCCGCCAATTTTTGACTTTTTTGCACGAAATAATATATATTTATATGTTTAAGGTATTCTGGAACCTTTATTGAATACACATTAAATTGCGCCCGTACATACTGCGGCTGCACGGCAGCCGTGGCGTCGCCGGGCGATTATTTGATCGTGGGGTCTATAAATAGCGCCGAAACACGCGCTTAGAGGGGCACTATGCCGGGCACAGAGTACGCCATCATCGTTGCGCTGTCCTTCTGTTCAGCCGTAATCGCGAGTACGGCGATACAGCTTATTCTGGGCACCAGGCTGGCGCTTCTGTTTGCCGATACTCCCGACCGCCGCAAGGTCCACACGGCCCCCATCCCGCGTGTTGGCGGTATAGCCATGATCGCGGCGGTGCTGGCGGTTACGCTTGTCTGGTACGCGCTCTCGGTTAATGGCGGCTTAATCAGGCCCATCCCGCCCGGCCTGTTCCGGTCCATCCTCGCCGCGGCGACGTGTTTGGGGGTACTCGGCTTTCTGGACGATTCCAAATTCGTAAATATCCGCGTGCGCCACAAAATCATAGTGGCCGCCGCCCTCGCGCTTGCCACAGTCTACATCTTCGGAGTACACCCCGGCACTATATCTGTTTTCGGCCTTTTTGTCATACCCGAAGCCGCGGGCAAGGTTATCGCCGTGCTTTGGATAGTGGGGCTGATAAACGCCTACAATCTGGTAGACGGGCTGGACGGCTTCGCTGGGACGATATCCATCCTGTCGCTGCTCGGCATAACCGCCGTGTCGCTGCTCGCGGGGTGCACGGCTGCAGCGGTAATGGGCCTGTTTGCGGTGGGCGCGGCGGTGGGGTTCATGGTGCACAACGCGCCGCCGGCCAGAGTGTTCATGGGCGACACCGGCTCCTGCTTTCTGGGCTACATGACCGCGCTGCTCACCATACGCATAGCGTTTCTTATGGACGGCAGCGGTAAGGTACCGCTTATCATGCCGCTTCTGGCAGCCATTCCCATACTTGAGGTCATCATCACCATACTGCGGCGCACTTTCAGCGCGAACGCCGGGGGCCGGGTCAGGCGGACGCTGCGGCATATCGTAACCGCCGACAACTCACACCTGCACCACCGGTTCCTGTTCCGCGGGTTCTCGCACCTTGAGACGTGCATATTGGTCGGCCTGCTGACGACGACGATTGTGGGCGGCGCGGTCTGCGTAATGATGGCGCCCATTTCGTACATGCCGTGGCTGGCGGCGTACTTGGTGATCCCCGTAGCAACCGCGCTCTACAGGGTGAGGATAGGCGGCTCGCTGATAGCGCCAATCTGCCCGGAGGAGCTGGCGCGCAACATCAAACTTGCGGCGCAAAGGGCAAGGACGGTGCGGCGCCAGCGGTTCTATAACGATTTCGCGATGCAGGTAGCGCTGGCGGTGCCGGTGTTCGCGCTGCTCGTGTATTTGCTTATGAAAGGAGCATAGCCAATGTTTGACGCAAGGAGAATTAAGGGTAGCGCGGTATCGTGGATACGCGGGTATTTTGAGGAGAAGGGGAGAGGCTGCTGCGCCGTGGTGGGGATAAGCGGCGGCAAGGACAGTTCCGTAACCGCCGCGCTGTGCGTCGAGGCGCTGGGGAAAAACAGGGTATTCGGCGTGCTGATGCCGCGCGGAGAACAGTACGATATTAATATATCCCGCGAATTGGTATCAATACTGGGAATCAAACACTGCGAGGTCAACATAAAGGATAGCGTAGACGCGCTGCTGGCATCCATCAACGCGGCCGGGATGACGCCTACAAGGCAGGCGGAGGTCAACACGCCGGCGCGGATCAGGATGACGACGCTCTACGCCGTATCCGCAATAGTCAACGGCCGCGTAGTCAATACCTGTAACCTGAGCGAGGACTGGGTAGGCTACTCCACAAAATTCGGCGACAGCGCGGGAGACCTCAGCCCATTAGCTAACTTGACGGTCACAGAAGTCAGGGCGGTCGGCAGGGAGCTGGGATTACCGTCAAACATCGTAGACAAGGTGCCGGAGGACGGATTGTCAGGGCTGTCGGACGAGGAGAATCTGGGATTTACGTACGCGGTTTTGGATCGCTACATAAGGGAAGGTACCTGCGATGATCCCGCTGTCAAGGAAAAGATTGACACGCTGCACAAACAGAATCTGCACAAGCTGCAGCTGATGCCGTGCTTTGAGTATAATCCGTAACTGCCGCTTCATCGCTTCCGTCCCGGATGCCTCACGCGCGCAAGACCTGTTCAAGGCCATTCGCGCCAAAGATGGCATCCGCGCACCGGGTTTTATTGTCCCAAATATCTGGCAAGCGCTTCGGCGTCGCCGCCGTAGTAAACGAGGTTTTTCCCGTTTGACATCATGTTGTATCCATCGCCGCCGGCCGCGATGAACTCTATGGTCGCTACGGTATACGTCCCGCTCGCGTCAAGCGCTTTGCCGTTTGCCATTGTTACTTTTGTAATCCGCTTCACAGGCTCCGCGTTTGGGTCAAACTCGAAATTTATCCCGGCGGCGTGTATATACTGCGCTGCCGGTTCGGGATATCGGCTCACGCCATGTTCCAGCGCGCTCAAAATATCCGCGCCGCTCAGCTCTAATGTTACGAGCAGGTTGGAGAAGGGGAGCACGGTCAGCACCTGCCCCATCGTTATGTCCCCCGCCGCAATGCCCGCGCGGATGTTTCCGCCGGTCAATAACGCGATATCCGCTCCGGTAGCGTGAAGCATTGAGTTCGTTACCATATCAGTCAAATTGGTTCGCCGCGTTCTTACGCTGTCTCTCTCTCCCTGCAGCAATACGGAGGTTTTACCTATGACTACGGATGTTATCTGTTCCATCTTCGCCTCTTCCTCCGATATTTTGGCGATAACTGCGCTGTCCGGGACAAGCCCGCCGCTGTCAATCTCCCCATCGCCGCCGGGGACAGCGATCACTTTCGCTGTTTTTGAAACGACGGCGCCGCCGCTGACGGCAATCTCAATAACGCCGATATATTTGCCGTGCTCTCCCGCCTGCCCGATAAGTACGTTGTTGACACTCTTGCCGCTCATAAACAGCTCATGGCTGTGCCCGTCTACAATCACGTCAATTCCCGGAACAGCGGCGAGAACATCGTTCCCCAAATGCGTCAGCGCGATTATGATGTCGCACCCTCTGGCCTTCAATGTATCAACGATATTAACGGCGGCCTGCTTAGGATCGTCGAACGTAAGCCCTGCCACGATGCGCGGATCAGCCGCGGTCTTTGTTTCCGGCGTGGCAATGCCGAACACCCCGACGCTAATGCCGTCCATCCTGAAAATCGTATCCGGCCTGAACAGGCTTTTGCCGCTCAAATCCCGCACGTTAACCGCGA
>WQTH01000069.1 GCA_009786415.1 Chitinispirillia bacterium
AGGGCAACCAGGCCCCGCAGAGCGTCCTGCAGCTGCTCAGGTAGTAAGGACAGGGTTGTGGTATGCAGTACGGGGCGGGCCTGTGGTGGGCCCGCCCTTTTTTGTTTTGGCTGGTACATCCGGGNAATTTTGGGGGATTTATGGTCAAGAGAAAAATTTTTAAAAAAATATTGACTTTGCGCTTTCCATTTATTATTTTGTATAATCCAAGGATAAATATCCGTGGGAAAAGTACTTTTTGCCGGAGGCGTACGTGAATAATTGGTTGTTTTCGAGGGTGAATTTTTACCTGTTCGGGTTAAGCGCATTGCTGCTCGTAATAGGTTACGTCCTGCTTGGCCAGGGTCCCGCAGAAAACCCGTTGTCCAAGAGCGTGGCGCCCGTCATCCTCGTGTTAGTTTATTGCGGCCTGATACCGTTCGCGATGCTGTACGGTTACGGCAAGGGCGGTGACGGCGGCAAGGAAACGAAAAAATAGGGCGTTTAGCTCAGCTGGTATAGAGCACCTGCCTTACAAGCAGGGGGTCGTAGGTTCGAATCCTACATCGCCCATTGTATAAATCTGGAAAACAAGGACCGGTAGTAGAGCTGGTTACAACGCTGGCCTGTCAAGCCGGAGGTCGCGGGTTCAAGTCCCGTCCGGTCCGTATAATTAAGTCCTCCACGGTTAGCCCCGCCGGGGACTTTTTTATTTAATTATATTGATTCATAGCGTGGTGCCATAAATTAACCTAAAACAAAGAGGAGTTTGGTGTGTCGGAACAAAAATCTTATTTTGACGGAGGGGTATTGGATTTTATCGGTTGGAGCATTGTGTGTTTGTTGATTGTGGTTTGTACGTTCGGGCTGTGTTTCCCGTGGGCGCTGTGTTTGTTTGCCAAATGGGCGTTCAGCCACACGGTGATCGACGGACGACGCCTGCAGTTTAGCGGCAGCGGGATGAGTTTGTTCGGCAACTATATATTGTGGTGGTTTCTGACCATCATAACGTTCGGTATCTACAGTTTCTGGCTTTTCAACGCCGTGATGAAGTGGGCGGTGAAAAACATCTCTTTTGCGGAATTGACCCCCGCAAACCAGTAAATTTCAGATATCGTACGGTCCATAAAACGCCCCTCACAGTATTGTGAAGGGCGTTTTTGGTTCTTACATCACCGCCATTATCGCTCCCAAATGGCAGCGGTTATCGAAAAACAGCCTTTTTTTAGCAAAAAAATTATGATTTTCGCTGTGGGACAGATTATTTTATTTAATCTTTGCAATATCGGGCTGTCACGTTATATATTATATGGGCGGGTTGGCGCCGAGGGTGCCGTATAACAAAAAACAAGCAAGGGGTTCGTGAGATGGCGGACTATAAGGTTTTGTTTGTCGATGATGAAGATTACATCCGCTCTATGCTGGCGGCGTACTTCAAGGACAAGTTTGAGGTGATGGACACGGCTGATTGCGCGGCGGCGGCCTTGGAAATGCTTGGGCGCGGCAAGTACGATCTGGTGGTTTCCGACATCAATATGCCGGGGATGGACGGTCCTGATTTCTTGACCGAGGTACAGTCGCGCCACCCGGATGTGAAGCGGGCGCTGCTTACATCCTCCAACATTGACGAGTACGTTACGTTTGCGCGGTCGGGGGCGGTCAGCAGCATAATCCCCAAGACGGTCCCGTTCAATTTCGGCGAGATTGAGGACATCATCATGGGGCTCCTCACGGGGGATATATTTGGCCTGGAGCGTTATCTGCGCCGCGGCGAGGGCGCAATCATAGAAAAGTACTGCATCAAGTCCTCCTCCGAGGCGCGCACGGTGAGGGACGCCATAGTGGCGCAGGTTGAGGAGAAGTTCGGGAACTCGGCCGACACCAAGATAGTGCTTGACGAGATACTGATGAACGCGATATATCACGCGCCCACGAGGGTTGGCGGAGTGGAGAAGTATACACAGTACACCGAGGTGAGCCTTGAGCCGGCGGAATACGTTTTTGTGGAGTTGGGGTGCGACTCCGAGAAGTACGGCATAGCGGTGCTCGACAAGTGCGGCGCCCTCACCAAAGACATAGTGCTCGACAAGCTGCACCGCCAGATAACGGGCGAAGGGTATATGGACGAGTCGGGCCGTGGTTTGCATATGTGCCGCCTGTTCGCCGACCGCTTAGTGATAAACATAGAGCGAAACAAGCGGACTGAGGTCGTTATAATGAATTATATCGGAGGGAAGTACCGCGGGTACAAGCCGCTGTATATCAATGAGGTATAGTTTTGAGTTTTGAGTTTGGAGTTCTTTGACGCGGATTTTGACGTTAAACTCCAAACTCCAAACTCAAAACTATATACTGACACGGAAAGGTGCTGAATGCTCAATCATTGCCGAGGGAGAAAGATAAAGCTGTACGGCTTCAACAACCTTACGAAGTCGCTCAGTTTTAACATTTATGATATTTGCTACGCGCCGTCCAAGTCTTCGCAAATAGACTATCTTGAGTACATTGATGAGGAGTACAACTCCGAGAAGCTGCGCAGTATCCTTGAGGAGGTTACGAACATAATTGAGGCCAGAATCGTGAATATTTCTACGCAGGATTACGTTCCGCGCGGCGCCAGCGTAACGGTGCTGATAAACGAGGGGCACCACCCGGCTACCGGCGGCGGCGCTGTGGCCCACTTGGACAAGAGCCACATCACGGCGCATACCTACCCGGAAAACAACGTGGCGAACGGGATAGCCACTTTTCGGGTTGACATAGATGTGTCTACCTGCGGGACTATCTCGCCGCTCAGGGCGCTCGATTTTTTGATTGACAGTTTCGACTCGGAAATTGTGCTTATGGATTACCGCGTGCGAGGTTTCACGCGCGACGTAAAGGGGCGCAAGCTCTATATAGACCACGATATAACGTCGATTCAGGATTACATTTCCGACGATATCCTCGACAAGTATACGGCCTACGATATCAATATAGTATCAGACAACATATTCCATTCAAAGATGATGCTCAAGAACATGAAGCTTGAGAGCTACCTTTTCGGCTCCGATTCAGAGCTGATGTCCAAGGCCGAGAAGACGAAGGTCCGTACGCTTCTCAAAAAGGAGATGCACGAAATTTTTGAGTGCCGGAATATTTTTGAGAGGGAGTCTTAATGTGAACAGGGTAAAGAGGAGAAGGCGTTTATACTATGAGGCGTTAAATCCTGACTTCGGCTATTTTTATACGGTCAGGAAGACGCTGCGCAAGGCGTCTACCAAGTACCAGAAGATCGAGCTGATTGATACCGATGAGTTCGGTACGGTGCTGCTGTTAGACGATATAACGCAGACCGCCGAGAAGAACGATTTTATGTACCACGAGCCGATGGTTCACCCGGCTTTGTGCAGCCACCCGAAGCCGCAAAGTGTTTTGGTCGTGGGTGGTGGAGACGGCGGGATCATCAGGGAGGTGCTGAAGTATTCTACTGTCAAGCGTGTTGAGCTGGCCGAGCTTGACGAGGGGGNGGTCAGGTTTTCGCGCAAGTATTTGGGCAGCGTAAACGGCGACTGTTTTGAGGACCCCAGAGTCAACGTCAACATAACCGACGGCCGCAAGTACACGGAGGAGCATCCGGGCGAGTTTGATGTTGTGATAATGGACATGACCGATCCGTTTGGCCCGTCGGAGTTGCTTTACACGAGGGAGTTTTACCGCCTTGCCAGACGCTCGATGCGCGACAGGGCGGGGATATTCGTTATGCACACCGAGTCTCCGGTGGCGCGTCCGGCGGCGTTCGCCTGCATACAGAAGACGCTCTCGTCGGTATTTAAGTGCGTCAATCCGCACTATATGTACATACAGATGTACGCGGTGCTGTGGTCTGTAACCGCGGCGTCGGACATGGTTGATTTGTCTGCCCTGAAGCCTGCGGCGGTAGACAAAAAGCTGGCAAAGTACGGGATAAGGGGCCTTAAGATGTACAACGGGGCGACGCAGGCCGCAATGTTGACGCCTTATCCCTATATAAGTGAAATATTGTCAGGGCCGGCGCGCGTAATTACCGACGCGAAGCATGAGTTTCCTGATAACTTTTTGCGTTAGAGGCGGATAGCGTTCGCTTGTGGTATCAATACATAAACGTTCAGGTATTAATGCAAAGGATAAATTATGGATGATGTAATATACGAAGGAAAATCAAAAATTGTTTGCCGTGGCGCCGATGAGAATACCCTGATCATCAAATACAAGGATACGGCTACGGCTTTTAACGGAGAGAAGAAGGAGGAACTGTTTGGCAAGGGCAGGCTGAACTCCGAGATCTCGAATATCGTTTATGGCTATCTCGCCGACAACGGAATCAAAACGCATTTGATACGGGTGATTGACGATACGGCCGTTCTCGTAAGGAAAGCAGAGATCATCATGGTCGAGGNAATAGTCCGCAACATAGCAGCGGGAGGTTTCTCAAAAAAATATGGCGTGCCTGAGGGAACGTCGCTGAATAATATTGTAGTAGAATACTGTTACAAGAGCGACGAGTTCGGCGATCCGATGATAAATGCCAGCCAAATAACGGCGATAGGCTTGGCCACAACCGAAGAGATGAACGAAATGTACGCTCAGGCGTTAAGGATAAATGACCTTCTGCGCGAGTTTTTCATGAAAATAGATATCAAGCTGGTTGATTTCAAGCTTGAGTTCGGCAGATGCGGCGGCGAAATAATCCTGTGTGATGAAATCTCGCCCGATTCCTGCCGCCTCTGGGACGCGTTTACAAACGAGAAATTGGACAAGGACAGGTTCAGGCGCGATTTGGGTAATGTGCTGGATGGATATAAAAACGTCCTTTGCAGACTGAAAAATACTTAATACCTTAACGGAGATGAGCGCTCTATTATGGAATTTAACCGGGTACACGAGTTAGCGTCGCAGCACGGCACTCCCGTCCTCTTTTTATCCGAGAGCCGCGCGCGGGAGGCGTACAGGAATTTGGCGGCGGCGCTGCCTGGTGTTGACCTGTACTACGCGGTCAAGTCGAACTCGCAGCCGGAGCTGATATCTATCCTCGACGGCGAGAACAGTTTTTTTGACGTTTGCTCCAACGGCGAGATAGATATCCTGAAGGGGCTCGAAATCAGCGCCGGGCGCTGTATACATACGCACCCGATAAAGCGGGACGGGGATATCAGATACGCGCTCGATTACGGGTTGAAGATTTTTGTGGTTGACAATGAGGATGAGCTGCTCAAGTTCATTCCCTATAAGGACAGGGCGGAACTGCTTGTAAGGATGAGCATACAGAATCCCGGCTGTCTGGTCAACCTGTCGCAAAAATTCGGTGTCGCGCCAGAAAAGATGTTTGACGTTATTAAGAAAGCGCACGGTATGGGGCTTAAGGTAAAGGGCATCTCGTTCCACGCCGGTTCGCAGAATGAGAACCCGCTCAAGTACATTGAGGCGCTTGAGTATTGCAAGGATATTTGCGGCAAAGCCGCGCTGTCAGGGATTGATATAGAGATAATTGACATAGGGGGAGGGTTCCCGATATCCTACCTGACGCAGGTGCTGCCCATGGCGGCTTTTTGCCAGCCCATTGTTGACTATTTGTCCCGCTATTTCACGAACTACAGGGTGATTGCCGAGCCGGGGCGTGTTTTGAGCGGGCCTACGATGACGCTGGCTACCAAGGTTATGGGGCGCTCGTTCCGCAACGGGGCGTGGTGGTACTATCTTGACGAGGGGATATACGGCAGCTTTTCCGGCAAAATGTTTGACCACGCGGAGTACCCGATGTTTTTAACGCGTCCGGGTGAACGCCACAATTCTGTTCTGGCCGGGCCTACGTGCGATTCCATAGACGTGCTGTACGAGAACATCAGCCTGCCGCTTTTGGAGATAGGCGATGTTTTGGTATTTGAGTCGATGGGGGCGTATACGGTTGCTAGTTCGTGTAATTTTAACGGGTTCCCTAAGGCGAAATTGGTTGTTGTAGAATAGTGATGTCGGATTTTTATCTGCAAAAAATGTTAACAGGAGGTAATAATTATGAACAGTCTGATCAGCTGTCCTATGGAAAATGAAACATCGATGTGGCTCCAGAACCTTGTATGCGGCCACTCCGGCCTTCTTATCAAGGTCAAGCAGCCCGTATTCTGCGGTGCGAGCCCTTTCCAGAAGGTTGAGGTGCTCGACACCTACCGCTTCGGCCTGACGCTGTGTCTGGGCGGTACGGTAGTGCTCACCGAGCGTGACTACGAGCCGTACAACGAGATGATGGTGCACCCCGCGATGACGGCGCACCCAAACCCCGAAACCGTCTGCATAATAGGCGGCGGCGACGGCGGGAGCCTCAGGGAGGTTCTCAAATACCCGTCTGTCAAGCGGGTCGTTGTTGTGGAAATAGACAGTCTCGTCAAGGAGACGGTTGAAACGTACATCCCGTCTTTCGCCGCTGGATTTGCCGACCAGCGGGCCGAGATCGTTATCAACGACGGGTACGAGTACATCAAAGATGTTAAGGAGGGCGCTTTTGATGTCATCCTCGTAGACTCCTACGATCCGGGCGGGCCGGTGCGCAGCCTTGAGACCGCCGATTTTTTCGCCAAGGTCGCCTCGGCTGCGGGGCCGAACGGTATTGTTGTCCTCCAGACCGACTCGCCGGTAATTAGGCCCGACATGATCCGCCAGACGATAGCGCATGCCTCGGCGGCGTTTACACACTACAGGCCGTACATCTCCGCACTCCGCTCGTTCCCGGAGGGTATTTGCAGTTTCGTTATGGCGAGCAACGGCAAGGGGGGAATCGACGGCGGTGTCGACGGGTTTGACGCGGAGCGGTTTAAGATGATTGCGGACACGTGCCTCTACTACAACGCCGAGGTCCACGCCGGCGCGTTCCTGCTGCCGCAGAGCATAAGGAGCGTAGTTAGCGGTTAATCACCGGTAACGGTTAATTGCGACCGTTATTTTGGAATAGAACAATAATGATGATTACATTAGGCATAGAATCTTCATGTGACGAAACATCTGTAGCCATCCTGCGCGGCGGCGCTGTTTTGTCGAGCGTCACCCATTCTCAGGGCGAGCATGCCCTGTACGGCGGCGTCGTTCCCGAAGTGGCCTCGCGCGCGCACCTCGAAAAAATAGACGGGCTGGCGCGCAGGGCTATGGACGGATGCGGAATCACGCCGGAGAAAATCAATTTGATCGCTGTGACCGACAGCCCAGGGCTTGCCGGCGCGCTTTTGGTCGGTGTCAGCTTTGCCTTGGGGATGCATACGGCCTACGGGATCCCGGTAACCGGAGTTAATCACCTTGAAGGGCATATATGTTCGTTATTTATTGATAGAGGCGATGACATCAAACCCCCGTTTCTGGTTCTCCTCGCGTCCGGCGGGCACACGGCGATTTACAAATACGTATCGTCCGGCAATTGTGCATTGCTGGGCCGCACGGTCGACGATGCGGCTGGCGAGGCGTTCGACAAGGTGGGGAAACTGCTCGGATTCCGCTATCCGGCGGGGCGGATGATCGAAGCGGAGGCGGCGAAATTCGCGGAGGAATCAACGCAAGGCAAGCGGGAAAAGATAAATTTTCCGGTAGCCCGCTTCTCATCCCCCGAAAAATCCCTCTGTTTCAGTTTCTCAGGATTGAAGACAGCTGTAAAAAATTTCATATCCGCTAACAGCGAAAATTATATTAATGATAACCGCCCCGCGGTATGCGAAGCGTTCCAGCGGACCGTAGTCAGGTCTTTGGCCGACAATCTTGAGGAAGCGGCGAATCTGACCGGGATCAAAACCGTAGCTGTCGCGGGCGGGGTAGCCTGCAACGGTTATCTCAGGGGCGAGCTGAAAAGGCGCTTTGGCGCTGACAATGTCATTGTCCCGCCCCCGTCCCTGTGTACGGACAACGGCGCGATGATCGCGATGGCGGGGTATATGATGTATGAAAGCAACAGGCTTCGTTTCCCAAAGATGGATCCCGGAAGGGGGATATAGATCAGGGATGCGTCCTTTATAGAAAGGTACAATATATATGATGGTAATTTTTATTTTCCTGTCGATCGTCATCCTCGCGTTCCTTGTTTCGCTCTGCCTTACCCTGTTCAAGATCGAGAGGACGGTGAAGCTGACGATGATGTTTGCCGAGCGGAGAATTCTGCAGGACTACGGTTACAAATACAATCAGCCCAGCGATGATTAGCGTATGCGTCGCCTCTTCATCGCCGTCGACCTCCCGGAGCGCGTCCGGGACGAGATAAGCGATCTCTACTGCGCCATTCCGGGGGCGCGGTGGACCGAGGACGCGAAACTGCACATTACCCTGCGCTTTATCGGCGAGGTCGACAGCGTGATGGCCGGGCGGATAGACGCCCTCCTGCGCACGGTCGATTTTACACCGTTCACGCTCACCCTCAAATCCACCGGGTTCTTCCCCCCGCGCGGCCGGCCCAAGGTTCTGTGGTGCGGCATATCCGGCGGCGATGATCTGGCCCGCCTCCAAAAGCAGATAGAGCGCGGCCTGACCTCAAAACTGGGCCTGCCGCCGGAAGACAAAAAGTTCCACCCGCACATAACAATCGCCCGCCTGAGCGATGCCCCAGATGGAAAACTGGCCGATTTTCTCACATCTAACGCCCTTTTTGAGACCGGGGAGTTCATGGTATCGGAGTTTGTGCTATACTCCAGCGTATTGAACCGCGACGGGGCAATCTACACCAAAGAGGTAGAGTATTCGATGGGTAACGGGTAGTGTGGAGTTTGGGGGGGCAGTGTTGAATTTTTGATGTTAACTCCAAACTACACGCTTTAAACTCCAAACTCAAAAAATAGCTAAAAATATTTGCATTACACATTACCATATATTATTTTATGAATGTGCAACCTAATCATAACCGCCCTACAGGCAATAGGCGTTGAACCCGCATGGAAGAACTGTTAAAATTTCTCTGGGTAGTCAATTTCCTGTTTTTCTCTCTTATCCTTATCTTCTTGTGGAGTAAGGTAGTTATCATAAATAAGAGGCTTAGGGCAATCAAGAAGCTTCTCGCCATTGGCGAAGAGATCGACAGAGAGTTTGAGAAGCTTGGCGGCAAGAAGTAGCGGCGGGTTATGGGCTGCGGCAGTATCGGTGCGCGAACTGTAGACAGCGCGGCGCCGGACCCGCAGGCAAATATGGTTGCTTATCAGACGCGCGGACGTGCCCGTTTGGGGACTTTGGTGTGGCCGCGCCGGACCGGCGGAGTAGTGTTTACCCGTTCGAAAGGAGGTTTTGACGATTTTTTGAAGTTGCCGGCGGCGTGCGAATTTCTTTGTAGGGTACCGCGTAGTCATCACTGAAAACTTAAGAATGGTACTTGTAAGAAGAGGTACTGTAAGTATTGGAAAGGTTTTAAAATGGAAGATATTTTGCAAATTTTATTGGTTGTCGCGGTTTTACTGGCTGTTATATTGCAGTTGATCACAATATCTATGCTTGCGGCTATTAGGGGTAAAGGCCGCGGACCCCACGGGCACAGGCGCCCGGACGGCGCGGGCGGCGACGGCCGGCCCGAGAGGAAAGAGGGCGGCCAGCGTGGCGCCCCCGGAAATAACAACAGGAAGCCCGGCGAGGGTAGGGGAGACAGGCCGCAGCAGCCGCGTCAGGGCGGGCCCCGTCCGCCGCAGCAGGGCCAGCAGCAGAGCCAACCGGGGGGGGCTATAGACCCTATGGAGAAGTCGCTGCGCGATATTAACCTCAGGCTCAAGAACGCCGAGCGCGAGCAGGAGAGCGCGCGCAAAAAGATTCAGGACGGCGGCGTTGGCAACGGTACGAGGGATGACCGCGGCCCGCGGGACGGTTCCAGGGATGTGCGCCCGCCAAGGCCGTCCGGCCCCGGCGGCAACAGGGGCGACCGGAACGACAGAAACGGCGGCAGGCGCGATTTCAACAGAGACCAGCGCCGGGACGGCAGGCCCGACATCAGGCCGGACCGCCCGCCCCGCGATGACAACGGCGGAATGCACAGGCCCGAATTCATACCTGGGCAGCAAAGGGAAGACGTTCACCAAAGGCCGCCGTTCCAGCACTCCGAGCAGCCCGCGTCATCACCCGATGCCCCTGCTGGCAATGACATCGGCGGTTCCGAAGAGATGCAGCACGGCCGCAGGTTCACGGCCAAGCGCCGCCAGCTGCCCGAAAACGGCGGGGACGGAGCGCCTGAGTCGGACGCGCCGCCGCAGGCGCACACCGCGCCGGTTGATAACATCCCGGACGCCCCTGTGCATACGGAGCAGCCGCAGCAGGATGAAGGCGCCGATATACAGTTTGGCCGCGGCAGGCGGTAAGCGTTGGTTTTATGCAGGTACGGACATGGGCGGCCGCGAGGGTCGCCCATACGCCGTGGTATACAGCAGGGCGCGATTTATCGCGCCAATGCTGTGCCGGATGGATAAAAACATCATTTTTTTGTAATTTTTTTTAAAAAAAGCTTGCTTTTTTGTTTTTTTTATAGTATATTTAAGAAAAGTATGGTGTAATCTACCACCAAACAGGTAAAAGGCGGCTATGAAGAGAGTTAAAATCTTAATAGTAATGGCGATATTCNCCCTCTCGCTTGGCGCGTTCGCCCAGCAGGGCACCCCGTCCGCCTCCGACATCAAAGCCGACAGCGCGGCTGTCCGTCAGTCTGCAACCGTGTCCGCGCAAAAACCGGCGGCCTCTCAAAACAAGCAGGCGTCGGTCAACAGGCCCACTAAAAAGACCAACTGGTCCAAAATCAAGACCCTGTTTGAATAGCCAAAACAACAATAACCTCCGGGAAAAAGCGGCCGACGAGGCTTTTTGTACCTCCTGCGGTACCGTAATCAAAAAAGCGGCCGAAATCTGCCCGCACTGCGGCGTACGCCAAAAAGGCCGTATTTTAACCTCCGATGTCTCAATGAACTGGCTTACCCTGCTGCTGCTCTCAATATTCCTCGGAATCTTCGGCATCGACCGCTTCTACGCCGGCAGAATAGGCACAGGTATACTCAAACTGATAACCGGCAGTTTCTGCGGCGTATGGTGGATAATAGACCTCGTGCTGATACTTACGGACAAATTCAAAGACAGCCGCGGCAACGTAATCCGCAGGGAATCCCGCGCCTGAAAAATTTTTGTAAATGGGAATTTGGGGTGATACCTGTATTGCGGGGGACCGCCCGCGGTTGGGCCGGCAAAAATAGCGAATCTTCTTGTGGTAAGACCCGTGATTAATGTATATTAAATGTATAGAAGATGTTTCATATATCCACAGATTTTAACCAATGGAGGCTGCTGTATGGGCGAGGCAAAGGGTTGGCGGTGTGGGTTGGCTGTTACGGCGATTTTGGCGATGATGGTGTTTGTTGGGTGCGATAACCCGAACGGTCCGGGTGGGGGAGGTAAAGGCAGTTTTATTGATTCACGTGATGGTAAGAGTTACAAGACGGTGAAAATAGGGGATCAGACGTGGATGGCGGAGAATTTGAATTATGATGCGAGCGGCAGCGTTTGTTACAAAAATCAGGAGTCCAATTGTAGCACTTACGGCCGTTTGTATGATTGGGAGGCGGTAATGAACGGGGCGCCGAGTTCAACATCGAGTCCCAGCGGGGTTCGGGGAGTTTGCCCTGAAGGCTGGCATATGCCGAGCGAGGCGGAGTGGATGACATTAATGGATTTTGCGGGTGGGTCATCAAAGGCGGGAGGGAAGTTGAAATCGGCGGCAGGGTGGGATGAAGTATATGAAGGGTGGATTGAAAGCAATGGTACCGACAATTACGGCTTTTCGGCCCTGCCCGGCGGCTACGGTTTGCCGGGCGGATTCGTCGTTGTCGGCAAATACGGCCAATGGTGGAGCGCCACGGAGGGCGATGCGAACAACGCCGCCTGGTGGTTCAGCATGACCGGCGGCAACGCAGGCATGGACAGGGCCCGCAGCCCCAAGACATACCTGCTTAGCGTGCGCTGTCTGTTGGATTGAGCAGGGTAAAGAACGTACATTTATTGCTGAGACCAACTGCGGCTAAAACATCATCGAGGCGATTGAGAAATAGATCAATATCCCCGTAACATCCACAACGCTCGCGACTAACGGGGCGCTGGCCATTGCGGGGTCTTTCTTTAATTTTTGCAGTATGAACGGCAGGCTCATCCCTATCAGACTGCCGGTTATCACAATCACAAACATCGACAACCCGACAACCAAAGCCAGCGTCATCCCGTCCCTGAATATCCCCAGTACCGCCGCCGCCGCGGCCATTACCCCGCCAAGCGCGCTTGCGACCATAAGCTCCTTGAAGATCATATTCCCCCAGTCCTTCATCTTAACGTCCCCCGTGGCCAGAGCGCGAACCATAAGTGTTGCCGACTGCGACCCCGTGTTGCCGCCGCTGCCTATCAACAACGTCAAAAAGAACACCAGCGCCGTCTTCGCCGCTATCGTATCCTCAAAAAACGCGATCCCCGCGCCGGAGAAAATGCTTACGAATACGAGCAGCACTAACCAGACGATCCTGCTTTTGTAAAGCCGCCACACCGAGACCTCCTTGAGGTTCTCGATAGGCCCCGCGTCCCCCTCCACGTTTACGGCGCCGAGCTTGTGGAAGTCCTCCGTGGCGTGGGTGTCGGCGATGTCCATCAGGTCGTCGACGGTTACGATGCCGAGGAGTATGCCGTCGGAGTTTACCACCGGCAGCGCGAAGTAGTTGTACCTCTTTATCATGTTCACGGCCTCTTCCTGCGTTTCTGTCACCTGTATCGCCATGAAGTTGTTGTCCATGAGCGCGCGTATCTCTTCGTCGGGCGAGGCGAGGATCAGGCGGCTGAGGGGCATGTCGTCTATCATCTTGCCGGTGGAGTCGGTAATATATACGACGTTGATGGTTTCGGAATCGTACCCGAACTTGCGTATGTGGTCGAGTGCCTTGCGGACGGTCCACGACTCCTTGATGTGCACGACGTTGGGCGTCATTATCCTGCCGACGCTGTCTTCGGGGTAGCCGAGCAGCTCGCGCGTGAGCTTGAGGTCCCGCGGGCTGAGGAGGTTGAGCAGCTTGCGCGTCACGTCTTCCGACATCTCGTCCATGAGGGCGGTGCGGTCGTCCGGGTCGAGGTCGGCGAGCAGGTTGCGGATCTCGGTGTTCGAGAGGTCGTCTAACAACTGGGTCTGTATTGCCGGGTCGAGCTCTGAGAAAACATCCGCCGCGAAGTGGCGCGGGAGGAAGTGCATCAGGTGCACGCGGCGGACCGGGTCGATGTGCCGCATGAAGTCCGCAACCTCCGGCGGCGGCCAGTTCGATACTATCAGGCGCAGGTCGATCCATTTCCAGGCCTCTACGAGCGGCATCACCTCGGCGAACTTAGGGTCCAGCTCGTCCTTGTCCCGGCTGTCATCCCTCTCCTCCGGCATGGGCGGGTCGTCGCCGGGGGGGATAGTGATGTCAATGGGGTCAGCCGCATCCGGGCCATCAGGCGTCAGCGGCGCGGCATCGACGCCGGCGTTGACCTCTATGGACGTGGTTTCCTCGAAGATGTCGACCTCTTCTTCTTTATCCGCCATAGTAACAAATATAATTGCTGCCGGGGATAATTGCATAAAATAAACATCTCCCCCCGGCATGATGTATATTATGGGCCTTATGGAACAAGAAGAGCAGCCGCAAAAACACCTGTCGCAGTACCAGAGCGGCATCCCCACCGAGGCCGACATACCCATAGGCGCCGAGCCCAAGTTCCACGATGTCGACCGGACGAAGCTGTCGCTCATGCACTTCGCGTGGCCTATATGGATAGAGAACATCATCCGCGTGGCCATAACCGGGGCCGACGTTTTCATGCTCAGCTATTACTCGGAAGAGGCCGTGGCCGCGACGGGGCTCATCAACCAGTTCGTCTTCTTCGTAGTCCTATTATATATGATGGTGGCATCGGGCGCGAGCATCATCATCTCCCAGAACCTCGGCGCGCGCGACACCGCCTCCGCCGGGCGGGTGGCGCAGGGGAGCATCGTCCTGTCGGTCATCTTCTC
>WQTH01000070.1 GCA_009786415.1 Chitinispirillia bacterium
AAAAAAACCCCCCCCCCCCCCCCCCAATTCAGTATAATATATACCCATATATTAATTTATATAATAAACACATATACTACATCACAAATAAAAAGCCATATCCAAAAGATATTGGCTCCGCCTGTCAATTTCTGTTGTACCTTTCCAAATATGTTCACATTAACAAAACAAGGAGTGTGCGGTATGAGCGCATCTGTGCGTAGGATTGCTGGGTTGGTTGCGGCGCTGGCGTTGTCGGCGGTAGTTTGGGTTGGGTGTGGGGATGACGGGAATGGTAATCCTGGGGGTTCTAACAATGGTGGCAGTGGTGGTAACGGGCTGGATGCATCGCTGGTGGGGGATTGGTTGGTTAATGACCGCGATAACTACAAAAGCGTCTTTTCTTTAAAATCTACCGGCCACTTTGAAGAAGTGTCGTTCATGAAAGTGACTAATTTTTGGATAAATGCGACTTGGGATGGTAACGGAAGAGCTCGCTGGCGAATGGAAAATGGAAAAATTCTTCTGTATGCTGTGAACAATCCCGATGTTGTTCAACAAATGTGGTCGTACTCTGTTACAGGCAACAGACTTACTCTGACAGTTGCCAACTGCGATGGAGAGTATATTGATGGCGAATGGATAGAGACAGACGTTTGCGAGGAATATAGTGAAACAGTCTCAAAAATCAACCTCGCAAGTTTCAGAAACTCTCTCGGTACTGTCCGCACCCAGGATCCTGCCTTACGCGGTGATTGGAGGATGGCGGGAGGNGAAGAGTTAGAATTATACGGTAGTTTCTATGAATCTACCCGTCGTTATATATCCTATGATTATAGTGCCTATTACACAAACGGCAACCACCTGTTTTTATTAGACGTGAATTGCGATGAATATGTAACGGTAGAATATGAGTGGGGTGAAGAGAAAGAGTGCGTATCCTACTCAATAGCTGAAACAGTAGAACTCACTTACGCCATAACCACCGTTGACGGCATAAAAACACTCACTCTGACCAACCCGTCGCGGGGCATTAACGATGTATGGATAGAGCGCCGCTACGACGATTATTACAGCCAATCGAAATCAAAATCAATCCACAGTCCAAAACCTCGCCCCNCCTCCCCATTCGGCGCCCTCCCCCGCGCCGCGAGGTAACGAGTCAATAGGCATTCAATGCCGCAGATGGCCCCCGGTTACCCGGGGGCTTTTTGTTTTCAGGTATTTAGGGTAAATACTGAAGAGATGGAATCAAAATCCCTGTCGTTATGCAGCAACGCCAGATTTTCGATCATCGCGTAGGACGCTATCAGGCAATCCTGTGATTTTCTTATTGTGATGCCTTTTTTTCGCAGAGTCCTGTAGATATTAACAGCGTGGTCTGTGACAGTCATTAAGTCGGTTTTTAACATTTCCATATCAGATATGAAAAACTTTATTTGCCTGAATTTACGGTCATCGCGTATACCATGCAAAATTTCTTGATAAATAGCTGGACATATAAATATCGCTGCATCGCTGTTTAGCAGCGCTTTCAGTTTTTGCCTTTGCGGAGAGTTGTTTCCGTCATTAAAGAAGTCTATCCAAACGGATGAGTCTACTAAGTGTGCATTCATCGGGCTGTGTCCCTAAAGTTGTTTCCATCCGGTTCTTCCCATATATTCGAGTTTTCTAACGATAGCAATCCGCGCCTCTTATAAATTCGAACAAGCTCCGACAATGCCTCGTTAAGGAGCTGCTTTTTCTGGCTTATTCCGGTGAGTTCTATTGCCTCATTGAGCAGTGTATCGTCAAGCGTAACGGCGACTTTCATGACCCGTCTCCTTTCTAATATATAGAATATAACATTTGGTAACGGCAATATGGCATGATTTTTGTAAAATTTTTATTTAGATTTTTACGTCCTGCGTATTCCGGCGGATTTGGTTCTCCGCGCCGTCCCGATACTCTCAATCCGTCCTTTTTTGCCAAAAAATCCGCCCCCTATTTACACAGAGCGTACCCGTTATATATATTATGGTACAGTCGGTTTATCTCACAGAACGGAGTGTTGACAACAGATGTCCCACGATTATGATGTATTGGTGATAGGTTCCGGCCCCGGCGGGTATGTGGCGGCTATTCGGGCGGCGCAGCTGGGGAAGAGGGCGGCGGTGGTTGAGCGGGGGGATGTTGGGGGGGTCTGCCTGAATATCGGGTGCATTCCGTCCAAGGCCATTATCCATCAGGCGGAGATATACCGGAACCGTACAAAGCTGGAGCTGATGGGGGTGCGGGTTGACGGTTCCGGGTTCAGGTACGAGAATGTGTTCAACACGTCGCGCAGGGCGGCGGAGACGCTGTCTAAGGGTGTTGCGTATCTGCTCAGGAAGAATAAGGTGGAGCTGATAAAGGGGTCGGCGCGGATTGTTTCCGGCAATGAGGTTTCGGTTGAGGGTGTCGATGGCGCCGGCGGGGGTGACGGCCTGCGTAAAATTACTGCCGGGGCGATTATCGTTGCTGTCGGGTCGCGCCCTAAGATAATCCCCGGCCTTGAGTTTGACGGGAAGTATATTTTATCGTCGGACGACGCGCTGATGATGAAAGAGCTGCCGCGCAGGGCATTGATCATCGGCGCCGGCGCTATCGGGATGGAGTTTGCGCATATCCTCAATTCATTTGGCGCCGAGGTTCACATCGTCGAGATGGCGGAGAGGATTTTGCCGCTTGAGGATGGGGAGATTACGGCGGTTGTAAAGCGGTCTTTCATGAAGCGCGGGATAAAGATATACACGTCGTCGAAGGTATCGTCCCACTGTATCAACACCAATAATAACTGTGTTGACGCGGTGATAGAGGGCGCGGACGGCGGGCGGACGGAGTTATCGGCAGACAGTGTTTTCGTGATGACCGGGCGCACGCCGAACACGGAGAATATCGGGCTTGAGGCGGCAGGGATCAGCACATTGCCGAACGGATGTATTGATGTCGGCGATTATTATCAGACAAGCGTGAAGTCAATCTATGCGATAGGCGACATAGTATCCTCCTCCCCCATGCTGGCCCACGCGGCCTCAAAGGCGGGCGAGATCGCAGCGGAGCATATCGCGGGGCATACCCCCAATCCGCCCCGTATCAACCTGTTGGAGATCCCGGCGATAGTCTACTGCGAGCCGCAGACGGCGTCGTTTGGTCTGACCGAGGAGCGGGCGTCGGCAAAGGGCGTGCCGTTCACCAAAGCCGCCTTCCCGTTCCGCGCCTGCGGCAAGGCGGTAGCGGTGGACGAGTCCGATGGGATGGTGAAGATCATGGCCGACCCGTCCACAAAGCGTATAATTGGCGCCCACATAGCAGGGGCCGGAGCCGCCGAGCTCATCCACGAGCTGCTTCTGGCCGGCGCCGAGGGCATAAATCCGTCCAAAATTGCCGAGCTGATCCACGCCCACCCCACCCTGTCCGAGGCGGTAATGGAGGCGGCGAGGGCGCTTGAGGGCTGGGCGGTGCATATATAAATCGCAAAAAAATTTGAATCAACATATTACATTATAATATATTAATTTCAGACGATGATTTATCCATTCAACTTTATCAATAAAAGGGGTTTTAAATGCTAAAACGAACGTTTCTCGCGCTCTGCGCGTTAAGCCTCGTACTCACCGCCTCCTGCGGGGCCTCTTTCCGCCAGATTCAGGTGCGGACGGTAGCCGAGGCCGAGTACCTCCAGGCCGAGGCTTCCGCCAAGGGCGTTAAGGGCGACGAAATCGCCATTGCCGACGGTTTCCTGGCGAGGGCCAAGTCGAACAACTCGGCTAAGGAGTCAGCCGACCTCGCCGATCTCGCTACGGCTTACTACAAGATAGCGCTGGCCCGCCACTCCGCCAACGACAGCGCCGCCGCCCTCAAGCGGGCCCAGACGGCCCTGATGGAGAGCGAGGAGCAGGTAGCCACCTATCAGGATGTATTGACTCGTGTGAACGCCAACGCGGGGAGGGACTGATAATATGAATATGAAGAAGACTATCGCGATTTCACTTGCTGCGGTAATGTGCGTTTTCGGCGCGGCTGCGGCGCAGGAGGACGGCGCCGGCAAGCGCAACCGTGTCAGCGAGCTCAAGGCGCTTGAGCAGGCGCTGTACGACGAGTACTCATTTTTGAGGGAGCAGGGCGTAGCGGCAGCCACGCCGATGTACGTTGAGGTCAAGGGCCGTCTCAAAGCCGCGCTCAACCTGATTGAACCCAAGCCCGCCGCGAAAGACGCGGCCATGACGTTTTCTATCTGCTCTACGCATGTGGCCGCAGTGTTGCTGCAGTTTGAGCGCGAGGCGAATCTGGTAAAGGCGCGCAATATGAACGCGACGCGCGACTCGCTTTTAAATGTGCTGCACAACCTGCACGAGGCCATAAGCCGCGTAGAGGGCGGGCGGGCCTACAGGCTGTCGCAGGAACTTGCGGCTACGAGGGGCAAGGCTGCGGACCTGCAGAGCGACCTCGCTACCGCCCATGCGAATCTGGCCGCCGAGCGCGAGCGTCTGCGTCAGGTGATGGAGGACGCGCAGAAGCGCTTTAACGAACTGCAGAGCGAACTGATCAACGTGAGCAAAGACGCGCGCGGCACGATCATCTCCATGTCCGACATCCTCTTTGAGACCGGCAAGGCGACGCTGACGGCTAACCTGAAGACCAATCTGGCGCGCATTGCCGGTATCCTCATGGTCTACAAGGAGCCCAATATTATGGTTGAGGGGCATACCGACAACGTAGGCACGCGCGATTTTAACCAGAAGCTCTCTGAGGACCGCGCCAGGAACGTTATGAAATTCCTGGTGGAGAACGGTGTGGAAGCCGGGCGTCTGACCGCAGTGGGCAGCGCGTTCGACAAGCCCATAGCCGACAATGCCACGCCGGAGGGCCGCGCGAAGAACAGGCGCGTCGACCTCATCATCATGGAGTCGGAGCTGGATTACGGGCAGAAGGGCCGGTAATTTTTATTGCGGGCTGGTGTTGATACTGGCGGCCGTTTGCGGCCGCCTTTTTTTATTGCGTTAGTGTAGCGAGCCGTCTGCGGCATGATGTATATTAATACGGTATTGACATTGATACATAAACAGTTAATCCGGGTGCCGACTATCAAAAAGCCGAAAATAAGCCACTACTTCGAATACGCGGCTTTGCGTTGCGTGGAGACCGCTGTCAGCATCGTCCCGCGGAGGCTTGCCCTTGCGCTTGGGGCGGTGGCCGGGCAGGTTCTTTGCGTTCTGGGCGTGTATAAAAAAGTCGTGCGGAAGAATTTTGATCACGTTGGCATCTGGGACAGGGGTCAGCGTGATAAAATCATACCCAGGCTGTACAGGAATATCGGGCGTTACGCCGTAGATTTCCTGCGCCGCGGCAAGCTCCCCAAGTACCGGCTGCACGATTACGATATCTACCCGGAGGCGCGCGCGAAGGGCAAGGGGACTATTATCGTCCTCGCCCACTTCGGCAACTGGGAACTGCTCGCCGCGATATGGGGGCGTCAGACGGACGGCTGCCTCAATGTGGTCGCCAAGCCTATGGGCAACCAGATAGTGGAAGCGTGGCTTCTGAAGAAACGGACGGCGCTGGGTGTAAAGACGATACAGACAAGTAATGCATTGCGCGGTATGCTCGGCGTGCTGAGGAAGAACGAGATAACCGCGATACTTATAGATCAGCATCTGCACGGTATGGGCACCCCGGCACCGTTTTTGGGCAAGACGGCCTCTACGGTACGGACGGTAGCGGGCCTCGCGAGGAAGACGGGTGCGGCGGCGCTGCCGGTTTATGCGATGATGGCCCGCGACGGGTCGTATGATATCCGCTTCTTCAGGGCCGATCCGCCGGTGTTGAACGGAGAGGATGGCAGTATTGACGAAGAGGCGGTAATCAACGCGATTCAGGCGCATCATAACAATGTTCTCTCGCAGTGGATCAAGGAGAGCCCTGAGCACTGGTTCGGCTGGTTCCATAGGAGATTTAAGGGGTATGTGGATTATGCATAAGGCGGTTGTAATGTTCTCCGGCGGGCTCGACAGCGTTATGGCCGTACACCTGCTTAAATCGCAGGGGCTTGACGTTACCGCGCTGCACTTCGTGCTGCCATTTTACGCTGGGCTTGATAAAAACCCGGAACAGGTGCAGACGTACGCCGCCGCTTTGGGTGTGCCGCTGCGTATTGAGGAGGAGGGGGAGGAGTTTTTGGCGATGATCCGTGACCCGGAGTTCGGTTTCGGCAAGAACGCCAATCCGTGTATTGATTGCAGGATACACCGGCTTAAGAAGGCCGCGCGGATTATGGAGGAGATGGGCGCTGTTTGCCTGGCGACAGGCGAGGTGGCCGGACAGCGGCCCATGTCGCAAAAGCTGTATATGATGCGCAGAATAGAAAAACTATCCGGGCTGGCGGGGAAGCTGCTGCGCCCGCTGTCGGCGAAATTGCTGGATTCTACAGAGGCTGAAGTGGCGGGGATTATCGACAGGGAGAAGCTGCTTGACATAACGGGAAGAAGCCGCTCGGTGCAGCTGGCTTATGCGAAGGAACATGGATTGATGCACAGCTCACCGGCGGGCGGGNGCATATTGACGAATATAGAGACCGGCGCCCGGTTTAACGATCTCGCGGCAAACAATCCCGAATACTCTCTTGCTGATTTCAAATTGCTGGCGTACGGGCGGCACTTCAGGACATCGCCTGAATACCGCGTTATTGTATCAAGGGACGAGGGGGAGAATGACGCGCTGGAGAAGATTTTAGCGCTGGCGTCAACGCTAAAATCAGCATCCGTATTGACAACGGAGGCGGGATTAATGCAGGGACCGGCATCAACGGTGACGGAGGGGCGGAAATCAACGCCTGTTTCGGCATCAGCCCCGAACATGGTACAGATGTACCTGCGCGACGCGCTCGGGCCGCTGGCTCTGGGTATCGGCGATCCTGAAGAATCCGACCTGCAATTCGCCGCATCGGCAGTGGTGCGTTTTTCGAGGATGCGCAGCGCGGAGAAAGCGGCGGTAACGGTCAGAGGCAACGTCAACGGAAACGAAATCAACCGTGTTTTGGAGGTTAAGCCGGCTGACGATGCCGAGCTTGACAGGGCCAGAATATCATCATCTAATCAGAAAAAAGCCAAGGGGGGCTGATGGGCTACTTTGAAATCGTTCTCATAGCAATCGGCCTTTCAATGGATGCCTTCGCCGTATCCATTACTCTGGGCCTCTCCGTCAAAAAGCCAAAATTGATTGAGTACATGCTCCCCGGCCTTTACTTCGGCTTCTTTCAGGCGCTTATGCCGCTCATTGGCCATTTCGCCGGCACGCTGTTTGCGGAGAAGATCAAAAATTTTGACCATTGGATAGCCTTCGGCCTGCTGGCCATCATAGGCGGTAAGATGATAAAGGAGGCGCTGTCTAAAGATGACGATGAGGATAAATCAACCGCAAATAAGTTCTTGTTTGTCAATATGCTGCTGCTGGCGGTGGCTACGAGCATAGACGCGCTGGCGGTGGGGGTAACTTTCGCGTTTTTCCAAATCAACATACTAACCGCGATTGCTATAATCGGTTTGACGACCTGCTTCATCTCAATAGGCGGGGTAAAGATAGGAAATATCTTCGGCAGCAAGTTCAAATCTAAGGCCGAGCTTTTGGGCGGAGCTGTGCTTGTGGGGCTGGGGATAAAAATATTAATAGAGCATACCCTTTTTAGCGGAGGGNAAGGGGAGGGATCAATGGCTGACCGTTACTGGTACGAAGACGCGGTGTTTTACCACATCTACACGTTCTCGCTGGCGCAGGCGCCGTTTCAGAACGATTACGCAGTGCAGGGGCGGGCGTTCCCTGATATCGAAAAGTGGCTTCCGCACATCAAAAAGCTCGGATGCAACGCGGTGCTGTTCAGCCCCGTCCTAAAGTCCCGTACGCACGGGTACGACGTTACCGATTATTTTGTGATTGATAACCGCGTCGGCACAAATGATGAATTTAAATCGCTTGTCGGCGCATTCCACAAAAACGGTGTGCGCGTAGTGCTTGACAGCGTGTTTAATCACTGCGGGAGGGATTTTTTCGCGTTTCAAGAATTGCGCAATGGTAACCGGGAGTACGCGAGCTGGTTTTCTGGCGTTGATTTCAACCGCCAGAGCCCCATGGGCGACCCGTTCCATTATGATACGTGGAGCGGGTACTACGAGCTGCCCAAATTCAATCTGCAAAACAATGCCGTCCGACAATACCTGTCAGACGCCGCTAAATTCTGGATCAACGAGTTTGATATAGACGGGATGCGCTTAGACTCGGCCAATGTGATTGACTTCGGGTTTATGCGGGAGCTGCGCGGCGTTACCGCATCGTTAAAACGCGATTTCTGGCTTATGGGCGAAGTTGTTGGGGGAGAGTACCAGCGGTGGGTGGATGATAACACCCTGCACAGCGTTACCAACTACATTCTCTACAAAAGCCTGTTCTCCAGCCATAACGACAACAATCTGTACGAGCTGGCGCACAGCCTGCAAAACGCCAAGCCGTCAAACGGCCTGCCGCTGTACAACTTTTTGGACAACCACGACCAGCCGCGCATCGCGAGCAATATCAAAAACGGGGCGTTCCTCGAAATGCTCTACACGGTAATGTTCACGCTGCCCGGCCTGCCGTCCATATATTACGGCAGCGAGTGGGGCATACGCGGCGTCAAGGAGAACGGGTCGGACCAGCCGCTGCGCCCGTACATAGACATCATGAATCCACCTGAAGACGCCCCCGCGCTGCCGGCCCACATCGCCAGGCTCGCGGGCATAAGGCAGCGGCACGACGCGCTGAAATACGGCGGCTACCGTCAAGTCTATTTAGAGTACCATCGTCCGTTTGTTTTCGAGCGGTTTGCCGGTAACGAGCGTATCTTCGTAGCCGTGAATGTGGGGGAGTCTCAAGACACATTTAATCTGAGTGGACAGCACAGCGGCAATTTTACGGATTTGCTGACGGATGAGAGCATAATCGCATCATCCGCCAACAGCATCCCTGTTGCACCATACAGCGTTCGGGTCTTGCTGGCGGTGTAAGAAGGCTGTCAAATATTTTGATGCTGCCGTACCGCTTCCCAGAGGAGCCCGGCAATAACCGACGCCGGCAGCAGGCCGAACGCGCCGGCGGATGGCATCAGCCGTTCTTCAATTCTTTATAGCGATAGCAGCCCGTTACATGGTCGTTTACTACCCCCGTAGCCTGCATATGCGAATACATTATCACGCTGCCGAGAAACTTAAATCCCCTTTTCTTCATATCCGCCGAAATTTTATCGGATAGCTCCGTTCTGGGAGGTATCTCATCAAGGCTTTTCCGTTTTCCTGTAACCGGCTTTCCATCGGTAAATCCCCAAATATAGTTTGAAAAGCTGCCGAACTCCTTTTGTATCTCCAAAAAGTGCTGGGCGTTTGTCACGGATGCCTCTATTTTCAGCCGGTTGCGGACTATCCCGGCGTCGCCCATAAGCTTTGCTTTCTTCGCGTCTCCGTAGCGGGCGACTTTTTTGGGGTCAAAATTATCATAGGCCTTGCGGTAATTCTCCCTCTTCTTCAAAATTGTTATCCAGCTCAGCCCCGCCTGAGCCGATTCAAGCACAAGAAATTCAAAGTGTTTTTGGTCGTCAAACACGGGTACCCCCCACTCGGTATCATGATACTCCACATACAATTTTGACCCTTCGCACCATTCACATCGTTTCATTTAATATTTGCTCCTGTTATAGTTTAATTACTATATTTATACGTCAGCGCAATACAATGCTCACAATCTCATTGTTGGTGCCGATCCGCATTGGCGGCCCCCATGTGCTTACGCCGGATGTGACTATAACGTGCGGGCTGTCCGCGTCTTTTTGGTAGTGCCCGTAGTCTACGGTGTACATGACTCTTGTTACCAGGCTGCCCGGGAATATCTGGCCCCTGTGGGTATGACCGGAGAGGATCATGTTAACCTTACTGCTGTAATCCGCTATCTTTGATGGGTTGTGGTCCATAACTATCACCGGCATATTCGCNCCCACGGAGTCTATTGTCTCCGTGATGTCCCGCCGCGAGAGCTCGCCGAAGCCCCCTATCGGCCTTGAATCCAGCCGGCCGAAGAGCGCCAGCCGGCCGTCGATGATGCGGTAATCGTCGTTAAGCAGCGTGATGTTGCTTTTTTCAAGTAAGTCCATTATCTTACCGGTCGTACGCCCCCCGTCGTGGTTTCCGAGGCATGCGTAGACGCCGTATTCGGCTTCTATGCTTTTGAACAGGGCAGTTACCCTGTCCGGGTCGCGTACGGCGTTAATGTCATCGTTGAAGATGTCTCCGGCCATGCAAACGATACCGGGTTTCAGGTCGTTGATGGCTTGCACGATGCTCTCAAGCCTTTCCTCGGATTTCACCGCACCCAAGTGCAGGTCGCTTATCAATACTATCTTCATGCCGCTTACAGCGGGTTCGTTAAAATCGACCTCATAGGAGACGTGTTTGATATTGTCGGCGTTGTGTACGCCGTAAAAGATGATGGCGGCAGTTAGCAGAACCACGGTCAGCGCGGAATAAAAACGGATGCCATTCAGCGTGGTTCTGTGAATTATATGCGCGGCTCTTCCCAGGAATATCAACAGGTCGGCCACGATAAAAAGCAGCCCCATATACATATAAATNCCTATCCAATACGAACCGATAACGCGCATCGTCCTGTCAATGCCCCAGGGCAGCGGCAGAAATCCTAGTAGCAGGGTCAGCGCGAAAAACGCGTACAGGCAAACGAACAATACTTTGTTTACGCCGCTGAAGTACCAGTTGACGCCATGATATAACCTCTTGGCTATGTAGATGTTTGTGCCGCCGTAAAAGGATATGACAAATATGAATATAAACGCTATTCCGCTCATCAGACGCTCCTGGGTTCAAACACGGCGCCGATTTTAGAACCCATTTTGACAATGGTTTCCTTGTCTATCCGCGTGTTTTCGTATATGGTTTCGTTTATAGCTGCCCGGTCTTTCTGGAACAGCATGACAATGGTAGAGCCGCCGAACTCAAACATCCCCTTCTCAGTTCCGCGCTTAAACGCGCCGCCGGCCGCATGGTTTCTTATGCGCCCGACAAAGAGGGCGCCAACCTCTACCTGAATGACTTTGCCGAAATTCTCCGTCAGCATTACCGTGTACTCTCTGGCGTTTTGCGCGTATATCTTGTAGCGGCGCTGTGAAATGGGGCGGACCGTGTGGAGAACGCCTTTGATTTTCTTTGTGGAGAGGATCTCCCCATCGTCAATATAGGAGTACCGGTGGTAATCATCCGGCGTCAGCCTGAAAATAAGGCATNCCCCGCCTGTGTATTCATCGGCGAGAGATTTGTCTTTAAGCAGCGCGGCCACATCGTACTCCGAGTTCTTTATGCGGAAGAGGCCGTCGGCGGTGATCGGGTACGCGGTTAACCGGGCGTCGCAGGCCGCGGCCAGATCGCGCGCGTTATCCGGGAAGGGCCTGAGGCCGTCTTTGACCTTTCGCGTAAAAAAGTCATTGAAAGAGCGGTACTTCTCATTTTCGTACTCACCCATGTCAATATTATTGCGCTTCACAAATTTGCCGACAAGAAGGTTTGAGGGCCGGCTATCCATAAAAAAACCGAAGATGGCGGAAACGGACGGCCTTACAAACGCTTTCAGCATTATCCTGCCGGGCAGCGTATTATATAAAAATCTTATGCCCATGTTATCTTTATGGCGTATTTTTTTTGTTATAGCGCTCTTTGTACGAATCATCATATCTTCGCAGCCTTTGACAAAAAGATGTAAATAATTACAGGCAGGCCAATAAGGCAAAAAATAATCAAATGCTTGAGCTTCAGTTTCGGTATTTTTATTTTTAGCACAAAGGCTACCGAGAATACAATAAGGGACTGATTGTAAATATCGGAAAGATGGAGGTCAAAATAAACGCACACTGAATAAATTATGGGGATTAAAAGTGCGACGCTTGTAACGGGCATACCGTCAAAATATTTCCTTTTTTTGTCTTTGCTCTGAAGTTCGGCTTCCGTAACATTAAAGTACGCAAGCCTTATAAGCGCCGCCAGAACATATACGGAAATGATTACGTTAACAGCTGCCGGCCCGAAATAGCTGCAATCCAGAGTTGCGTCATTGGCAAATATCGAGTATCCGATAACTGCCGGAAGTATCCCAAAACTGATTATGTCTGCCAGAGAATCTATTTGCATTCCGAATTTTTTCTCACGGTCGGTCCGTTTCGCGAGCCTTGCCACAGGCCCGTCAAACATATCGCATATCCCGGCGATCATGAGGCAGATGACCGCGGCTTTGATTTTTCCGGTGAGTGCGAAATTCATGCCCACCACCGCTGCCGCTGCGCCGAGGTAAGTCAATACTACCCAAAAGCCGTAATAGCCCAGTATCCACCTGCGCTTTTGGGGGCTGTTGTCTTCGGGACGGGGCAGCTCAGATTCTGTCATGGCATTTTTCCTTTTCTTTGGACCATTTTACACACCGGGTACGCGATAACATACGCGAGCCCACCGCCTAATACGGAAAGGATGGTGCCGCCTGTCAAAAAATACTTTCCGCCCTCCGCAAAAAACGCGGGTTTGTTCTCTGAAAAAAGCGCCATGAGCGCCTGCATATTCGTCTCCGTACCCTCCGGCGATGCGAATATCATGGAACCGAGCCACACCGACGCGAAGGCTGTGGGGATGATGAACGGGGATGGTGCCAACGTCCCAAAAACCGCAATGGGGACGTTAAGCTTCAGCAGTTTGGCAGCAAATATAGCCACGGCCGTCTGGAAGCCGTAAACAGGGAAAACCCCCAAAAAGATGCCGAGCGCGAACGACGCGGCCGCTTTTCCGGGGGNGGCGTTCGACTTCAGCTCCGACACAAAAATGCCGCCGGCCCGCTTAAAAAACGCATTTGCGAGTGTCCGGCCCCGCTGCAAGGCATTGCTGAAAATACGCCGGCGCGGTGCCCGCTCATTCTGCTGGCTGCCTGATATCCGGCTGCGGATAATGTCGTTGTCTTCCATGGATCCCTTCTGCGTTCTGGCTAAGATGCCAATTCCTATGCCGCCTGGAACCTCTCGCCTGTGATCGTCAATACCGCCATTATATCCTCCTAATAAGTATAAGGGACGCCTATAATATAATATTGGGGTGGATTGTGTGTCAAGGGGGAACTTTGAATTGTAGTACAAAACGAACTAAAAAGCCAATTTTTATCTTAAATTCCCGGCCTTTGGCGCGTGTTACCGTGCATTTTCATAAATATTGCCCCCAACGGCTTTGGCAGTAACCACGAAATTACATTATATTATATCCATATAATTGTCAACAAAAGTCCCAACGTGCGGTAAACGCTTCACCCCGATTTATCAATCCGCATCACGATGCTTGGGATGTGGCGGTACTGTATTACCTTTGGGATGTTCATCGCGTTGAGCATAGGGATGAATTTTTCTATGTCCATCGGCATGTCGTTTACGAACCAGTCGAAAAACAGCGTGAGGGAGCCTATTATCTGGAAAGAGATTTTGTAGCGGCAGACCAGATAGTCTTCCGGCGAGAGCCTGTCTTTGTACTCCTCTACCAGAAAATTCGGGAAGTGCTGAATCTCGCGGATGATGCGGTTTTCGATTTCGGGCACGGACAGGATTTTTTTCAGGTTCCCGCGGTTCTCGACCATGTAGTCGTAGTTGAACGCGAGGACGATGGTGTCATGCTCGCCTTTTTTGCGCCCGCTCTC
>WQTH01000071.1 GCA_009786415.1 Chitinispirillia bacterium
TTGGCCGGCAAGATTGCTCTTGGTCAGGTGGCGCAGCTGGCCAAAGAGGGGGCTTATGCGTAATGCCTACGAGTATGTTGATCCGGACTATGCCTATACCGACCCTGATACGGGAGTTTTGAGGAATTTGGCTGATATTGCCGACCCGGATGCCTTGCTGTTTTTTGAGAGCGCCGCAGTTGTAAAGCGGACGGGTGAGCTTGAGTCGCGGGNGTTTGTTATTCGTGATGCCGGAGCGCTTTTAGATATACATCGTTATTTATTTCAGGATGTATACTGGTGGGCGGGGCAAAAAAGAACTGTAGAGATAAGCAAGCAGGGCAAACCATTTTTTTCGACAGTATATTTTGACAGGGGGTTTGCCCATATTGATACACTTATATCGGAGTACCGGAAAGTCGCTCCGGCAGAAATGCCTAAATTGGCTGAATGTTTGGCGGTGTTGCTTGACAACATAAATTATCTTCATCCGTTCAGGGAGGGCAATGGCCGGACTCAGCGCGAATTTATACGCATTCTCGCCTTGGAGAAGGGTTATATCCTTAATCTGAATCCGCCTGATAATATTGAAGCATACGAGCGCTATATGTCTGGTACTATTGACGGTGATGTTGAGAAGTTGACTGCATTGATATTGGGGTTGTTGCAAAAAGGGGCTGTTTCGTAGTTCTGCGGGGTGCGGGGGCTCCCGAAACCGTGCGGTGGTTATGAGTAAGCCAGTCGTAGTTATCAGGTTACGCCCTTAATTTTCCCAACCAACTCAATCCCGCCCATCCCCATTTTGTAAAACGCGAACCGCTTTCCGCCCAAATCCTTGAGCCTCGCCCCGAGGCGGCAGGCGTCTTTGCCGTCCGGGTTGCGGTGCGGCGTCTGTGTTCCCGGTGGTACCGGTGGTCTTTGGGACGGTGGTTCGTTATTATTTTTCCTCATCCTCCATCTCTTCCGCTTCCGCCAGTTCGCGCAGTTTGTTTGTAAGTAGTTCTTTATTGGGCAGGTGGGTTTGGTATTCCGCGATTAGTGCGGGGACGAATTGCCTCAAATTAAATCTAACCGAAGTGTCGCTGTTAAATCGAGGTATCCGCAGGGTGAGGGCGATTACGATTTTGGAGGGGTACAAGGGTGTTCTTATTTGTGATCCATTGGTGCTTATTGGAGGGTGTGAGCATGATTTATGATATTCCAAAGCCGCGGTTGAGTTTTGAATTTACGATAGATGATATTCACAAATTCAGCGAATGGAACTATGAGCGGTTAAAAGACTCGACCCCGGAGGAGCGCAGTGCGGAATCCTGTTACTAGTAGTGCGAAAGTCTTTACTGCCGCTCGTCGGGTGGTTATCTGTGGCGGTGGTACGTTTTCATTATTTGCTGCGGTGGCGCGTGTTTCCGTGAGTTTTTGATTTTATGTGGCGTCTCTGCAGAGGGCATAGTTCCAGTCGACGGTTACCGGTTGGAATCCACGCGCCAGCAGGTTTTTCTGCATTTCGCCGACGGTGCGGCGATCGGCGATTTCGAACTGGGATTCGGTTTCGTTGCCGCTGCCGCGGCCTACGGACGTGCTTACGCCGGCGGACATTTTCGTAGGCCCCAGCGGCAGTATGGAGTCGCGGAAGCTCGCCGATTCGCGTGTGGATACGGTGATCCCGGCGCTCGGCATGAATATCCTGAACGCCGTCATATACTGCACGAATGTCCTGTCGTCTACTGAGAAGCCAGACTCGAACTCTCCCTCCTGCGGGCGCAGACGGGGGAATGAGCCGGATATTTCGACCGACGGGAATCTGTCTAGTATGTACCGCGCGTGAAGCCCGGACATCCAGGCGTCCCGCAGCGGCGGCGCGAGGCCGAGCAGCGCGCCTACCGTTACCGCCCGCACCCCCGCTTCACAGGCGCGTTCGGGGGCCAGCAGCCTGTACTCGAAGTTCTCTTTGGGTCCGCCCCTGTGCAGCGCTGCGTAGATGCCGCGGTCGTAGGTCTCCTGATAGATCGTCAAGCCGTCTACCCCGCATCCGACAAGTTCGGCGTATTCGCTCCCGTCTAACGGGTAGACTTCTATGGCGATTGACGAAAAAAAATCTTTCAAAACGCCTGCGCATTCACTGAGGTACCGCACCGACGCGCCCTTGCGGGATTCCCCTGTGAGCATTAGGATGTGGCGCAGCCCGGTTTGCGCGATAAGCTCCGCCTCGCGTCTTACCTCGGTGGCGTTCAGGTGGCGGCGCCTGATTTTGTGCTGGTGGGCGAACGAGCAGTAGGGGCAAAGGTTGTCGCATATATTGGAGACGTACAGCGGCGTAAAGAGGAAGATTACGTTGCCGAATTGCCTTCTGGTGGTCTCCAATGCCCTTTGTGCCATCATCTCCAAACACTCCGGCGACGATGCGGCGGGGGAGAGCAGGGTCAGGTAGTCGAGTTCGTCAAGCCGTCCTTTGCGCAGGGTCTGCACCACCTGCGCGGGCGTTACGGAGGCGCAACGGGCGGCTGCATCGAAGCTTTCGTATTTGCTCAGGATATCTGTGAATGGCATTGTTATAGCAAAATAAATTACCGCAAGCGAATTTAATATTGCATTTATAAATTTTTTTTAGTATAATTATATTAGTACACTATGGATACATTATTGCTCACCATTTATCAGTAAGAGGGGAGAGTAGTACCTATGCCCAAAATTTCAAAAGCCCAATTCGTCAAGTTGCAGAAGGCGCACAAGACGGACGCCGCTATTGGCGAAGCGTTGGGAGTCACCCGTCAGGCAGTTCATCAGCTGCGCAAGAAGCTTGGGATAGCTTCGTCTGTGGCCGACACCTCCAACCGGAACGCCGCGATAGGCGAAGCTTACGCTGCGGGGATGTCCGGGACGGCGATAGCCAAGAAGTTCGGCTTGTCGATCTCCCAGGCCTACCGTGTTATCAACGCGGCCAAGGACAAATCCAGGCGCGCGGTGAAGAAGTTTGCTGCCAAAGCCGCCGCGCCGGCTAAGAAGAAAGCGGCGAAGAAGAAGGCTGCCAAAAAGAAGAAAAAATAAGCGGTAATCTTCATTTCCATAAAAGGCTCTCCCCTTGAGGGCCTTTTTGTTTTTCAGCGATATTTTGTTTTTCCGCAAAAATTATTGTAATTTTATATGGTCTTCAGGAAAGGGCTGCGATACTTAAATGAATCGGTCGATATCAATAGCCGCCATGATAATGATGGCGTCCGTGCTGCTCTCCCGCCTCACCGGGATGTTCCGGGAGATGGTGCTGGCCAACATGGGCGGCACGGGGAGCGAGATGGACGCGTACGTAGCGGCGTTCCTCATCCCCGAACTGCTCAACCACTTCCTCGCCGGCGGGTTCCTGTCCGTAACATTTATACCTATCTTCCAGAAGTACCTGACCAATAACGACGATGCCGGGGCGTGGAAGACCTTTTCGAACATGATTACCGTGGGGTCCGCCGCGTTTGCCGCGCTTATCCCTTTGGCGATGCTCTTCACGCCGCAGATTCTGTCGCTGACCGGGCTCAAGAATCAGGATCCGGCAACCTTCGCCCTTTCCGTGCGGCTTACGCATATCATCCTGCCCGCCCAGATTTTCTTCTACTGGGGCGCGTTCCTCATGGCTGTGCAGTACGCGCGGCAGAAGTTCTTTTTGCCCGCGCTGTCGCCGCTGTGCTACAATTTGGGGATAATTGCCGGCGGGATATTTTTGGGGCCGAAGATGGGGGTAGAGGGGTTTGCGTGGGGCGTGGTGGGCGGCGCGTTCATCGGCAATGTGCTCGTGCAGCTCCCCGGCGCGTTGAAGGCGGGGATGAAGTACAGCTTCCGGTTCTCTCCCGCCGATCCTGAGTTTATACATTATATAAAGATAACGATACCGCTCGTAGCCGGGCTGGGGATGACGTTCTCCAATGAGATATTTTTCCGCTACTTCGCGTCGTTCCTTGAGGCCGGCGCGGTCGCCAGCGCCAATTACGCGTTAAGGACGATGATGATACTGGTCGGCGTGTTCGGGCAGGCGTCGGGCGTCGCGTTTTACCCCTACCTCACAAAGCTGGCTGCCGAAAAGGCCTACGGGAAGATGAGCGAATTGCTTAACGACATGATGAACAAGATCGCCATGTACCTGCTGCCGCTTACGGGGATAATGATGGCGCTGGCCCCGCAGATCATCATAATACTCTACGAGCACGGGCGCTTTACGGAGGAGTCTACACGGGAGACCGCGCCGATACTGACGATGTACCTGATAGGCGCGTTCGCCAGCTCTGTGTCGATACTTGCCGCGCGGCCCTTCTACGCCCTGCAAAAAACGCTCTTGCCTATGGTAATCAGCACGTCGGTGTCGCTTTTGAGCATCCCGCTCTACTACCTGTTCAGCCAGCAGATGGGGGCTAAGGGGCTGGGGTTGGCTTCGGGCGTGGCCATGACTGTGCAGTTTTTGACCCTATACATTATCTGGGGCAGGAAGTACGGCGGGTTCGAGGCTATGAAGGCGGAGGCCGTAAAGCTGGGGAAGATTATCGCGGTGTCGGTCGCAGGCGCTGTAATCTGTTATTATATACGGGGGCTTTTTGATGATGTCGCCGTCAGCGGCAGCAGGCGGATTCAGGCGTTGGTGGTCTGTTGCGCCGCGTCAATCCCGTCGCTGGTAACGGTGTTTGTACTGTATGAGGTGCTGAAGCTGCAAAAATTCAGGGATTCTGTAGGGGGATTGCTGAGGCGGCGCAAATAATCTTTTGGGGCGGCCGTCCCGCAGCGATTATACCGTCATCCCGGCGGAAAAACGTTTCTTAATATCCACACGCACGTGATAACCGCCATGGCAGGCCAAATTGCTTTGGGGGACGAGAAGATGGACGGTGTCCGTTTTTTCGTTACCAGCCGCCGTATGTATATCGCTCCCATGTAAACAATAAAGGGTATGATGATAAGGAACAGGAACGGGTTATACGCGAAAGCTTCGGCAAAATCCCCGGCCCACACCGCTTTCAGCGCCCGCAGGGTCCCGCATCCTGGGCAATACGTCCCCGTCAGCAGGTTCCAGATGCAGCGTGGTTCCGGCATTGTGCGCCATCCGCTTAGAGGAGAAAACCGTTGATATCGGCGATTGTACCGTCCATAATTGCCCGGAATATGATTGTGCCGTAAAAGATTATTCCGATAAGCATCATCAAAATTCCCATGCCTATCGCCACGTTGCTCCAGAGGTTTGCCTTTTTGCTTGCATCCAGCGCGGCGGCATAGTTTTTGGCCCGCAGCTTTTGTTCTGCCTGCGCGGCGAAGACGATAGCTACGATGGTGAACGGCAGGCAGCAGCAGATAGTTGACAGGATTGCTTTTACGAGGTGCGACTCGATATTCTTGTTGATCTCCTCACCGTCCGGCGTTTTGGTTGATGAGAAAGCCACCGTTGGGCGCCGGGTTTCTTGCGCCTCCGTTTCGTCGGCGTTGGTCTCCTCGTCGGCATTGAGTTCTTCCGCGAAAGCGGCTTCTGCCTGCTCCGCGCCGCAGTTCGCGCAGAATTTGGCGCCATCCGCGCTCTCAGCCCAGCATTTCGGACAGTATTTCATTTTGAGTCTGAGGCCCTTTCTCCCATGTAATTAACCAAAGATTCAAGGAAGCGGGCGTGCTCTTCGCCGAAAGTTACGCACTCTCTGGCATCCGACTCGTCGCCGTGCGGTATCTTCTGGTCGGAGAGCGGCAGGGATATGCTAAACATAGTCCCCTTGCCGACCGCGCTCTCGACATCTATGTGGCCGTGGAAGCGCTTGACGCAGTAGAGGACGGCGGAGAGGCCAAGCCCCGTACCCGAACCCTGCCCCTTGGTCGTGAAGAGCGGCTCAAAAATTTTCTTTATGATACTGCCGTTTATCCCCGAGCCGGTATCGATGATGTCGATGCGTATGCACTTGTACTTCCCATTCTCCTTGCCGAGGTCGTGCTCCTCGTTGCAGGTCTTGAACGTCAGGTCGCCGCCGCTTGGCATCGCGTCGCGCGCGTTTAAGCCCAAATTCAGGAAGGCGCTCTGGATTTGCGCTTCGTCGCCGAGCACCATAAATTTTTGGGCGTTCATCTCCAACTTTATGTGCACCGTCTTGCAATTGGGCCGCAGGAGCGTCTCGGCGTCGAGCAGCGCCTTGTGGACGTCGACCTTCTCAAGCTTGTCGCGTTTTTTGCGTATGAACGACATCAGCCGCTTCGTAAGGTCCTGCCCGCGCTTCGCTATGGCTGTTATCTTCTCCAAATACTCAACCTGAGTGCCGGTTGCGTCTTTCATGCTCTCCTGCAAAAGCTCCGCGTAGCCGGTGAGGGCCGCCAGCACATTGTTGAAATCGTGCGCGATGCCGCCCGTTAAGAGCCCCACAATCTCCATCTTTTGCGCCGATACGATCTGTGCCCGCAGCTGCTCGCGCTCCTGCTCCATCCGAACGGTGTTGCTGAGCAGCTCGTCAGACCGCTTGATTACCTCCTCCTCAAGGTACTCCCGGTAACGCCGGTTCTCCTCAATAAGGTGTTTCTTCTCAAGAACGCGCGCCACCGACATTTCAACCACCCCGAAGTCGTACACCGGCTTGATTATGTAGTCCCACGCCCCAAGTTTCAGGCACTGCGCCACGTCGTCAAGCGAATCGGTGCCCGATATGACGATAACCGGCGTTTCGGATGAGTAGGTCTGCAAAAACTTCAGTATGTCAAATCCGTCCATCTCCGGCATACGGATATCCGTGACTATAACGTCTGGCTGGTGCTGCCCGAAAAGCTCAATCCCCTGACGCCCGTTCTCCGCGCGTATGGCGGAAAACCCCACCAGCTCCAAAAAGTCGCTGATGCAATCCCGGGAGTGTTCCTCGTCCTCAATAACAAGAACGCGCGTCTGGCTCCTGTCCTTATTCACCGTAAACTGCATACTTTACCCCTTTTAACCGTACCGGTTTCGTACTCTATAATATAAATATAACACACGCCGGGCCAAAAAACAAGATTATATATACCACGATTAAATATTGTACGCGGCATCACGGCTGTCGTGCGGTTGCGCGCCGGTGCGGGTATGTGGTTTCAACAGACTTCATTCTTGATAATCGGCAGCAAACTCCCCTGCCGCAACCCCCGCAGCCCAAACAGTACCGACCCTATGCCAAATAGCAGCACAATTGTCAACAAAAAGGCCAGCCGGGCGACCCCCGCCGCGTCTACAGCCGCCCACGACAGCAGGGCCGCCGGAACAAGCCCGCACAGCGCCCCGGCCAAAACGACCGCCGCGTGCTCCGCGAACAGTGCCCGCCTGACCGCCCCGGCGCTGAACCCCTGAACCATAAGCAGGGCAAGCTCCGCCCGCCGCTCCTCAATGCCCCGCGCGACGATGATCCCCATACCCGCACACCCCAGCACGAGCCCCGCCATCCCCAAAAGCGCGAAGATCGAGAGGTAGGCGTTTTGGACGGAATTGAAGGCGTTGAGCCTTTCTGATGTTGACTCAAACTGTAGGCCGCTGCGGTCGTGGAAGGATTCAAATGTGTTGACGGCGGCCCTCCCAAAAACCGCGCTGCCAGCGGCTTTCCTGCCGCCTGCCGCGAATTTTCCCCCATCCGCCTTGACCCTTCCAGCATCACCCGCAGGGCTGCCCGCCTCCGGCCGGCCGCCGCTTTTTGGGACATCTGCGGATAACAATAAAATCCGATACCCGCTGATTGACGGGAAATGGCGGATGAAATCGGATTCGGCGATGAGGATCTTGCCCTGAAATATCGAATTTTTCAGCCCCGCGGCGAGGATGACGTTGAGCGTATCCCCGGATTCATCAATGTACGGTACTTTATCCCCAGGCGACTTCCCAAGCCCCCATTCTATAGTATTTGCATCGGTGATGCCGTAAACCGTCCGGTCATCCCCCGCATTGTCGCCCAATATTTTCCAGGGATGCGACCTGTCAATTCCCTTATTTTTGATGACAGACGCGAAGGAGAACGCGCCGAGGCTGTCCAATATCCTCTGGTCAACCCCGACCAGCGCCGGGGAGCTTGACCGGTTCAGGCTGAGGCAGCTCGCGTCGTCGCCGTCACGCATACGCATCGCCAAAGATAAAAATCCCGCAGTATCGACATCCGTCCCGTGTTCCAGCAGGAAATCAATGCCGGTCTGATTGTGGGGGATGCCCGAATTCAGCTCGCCGTACCACGTGAAGCCGCCGGTACCGCTTGATCTTAGCGATGGATCGGGGATTGCGCCGGTTCGGAACAGCTGGGTCGTCCCCAGGATTAAAAGCGCTAACGCGAGGACAGACGCTTCTCCTGTTCTGCGCTTCTTATCTCTGAGGATATTAAGCAGGATGAAGCGGCGCATGGTGAACGGCTGGGTTGACGGGGGGGATTTTTTGATGTTTTGGGATGATGGTTTACGGTGATTGGCGCGTGTCAGCGAATATATGGGGATCAACATTGATACCGCCGCGCAAACAAACGCCGCGAGGCCGCCGATGATCACCGGCATCACCTCAATATGCGGGTTCAGGACAGGCGTCATCGCCGCCGCGCTCCATACCGTCTTTAATCCTGCGATAATCGCTAAGGTGTAAAATGGGCTGATGAGGATGCCGAGGATTGTCCCTGCGGAAAAGATTATCATCCCCTCGATAAGATAAATCAACAGGATATGCCGCCGGGTGTAGCCGACGGCGGTCAAAATTTTAAACTCTTCCGCCCGCGATTTCACTTGAAGTGTCGACAATAGCCAAATCAGTATCAACGATGCCGCGAACGTGAAAAAACTCAGTCCCAGAAATAGCGGCGCGAAGTCAGTACCGTTGTTGACGGCGTTATTAATTGATGCGCGTATATCCGTCAGCCGCATTCCGCAGAGCTGCGCCGTGAGGGACGGAGTGATTGCGGATTCAATATCGCGGGGACTGATATTGCCGGGGATGCGTATCGCCGTACATACGCCGAAACGGTTGGCCCATATCCGCGCCGCCTTCTCGTAGCTGATGATTGCCTTTGGAGTCCCCTGATACTTATTCCAATAATCCTCATCCTTTGTACGTATTTTCACCAGGTCAACAGGTATGGAGGGATCCCAATCCGTACAGCTCCCCGCGTCCGCAAGCCCTGGGTATGGCGGCATCAGTGATTTGTTGATCCACGGAGCGTCATCATTATGTATGGCGGAAACCACAAATACCGTTGAATCAACGCGCAGCCCTGTAGGGGCGGCCGTTCCGGATTGCCCGCTGTTCGCCGGGACAAAATACGTCAGCGTCACGCTATCCCCAACCGCCGCGCCGATATCCCGTGCCGCCCATTCCGTCAATTCAATATTATTATCGTTGATATAACGCGATAACGGGGGAGAGGAGACGAATGAATACGGTGTTGATTTATCCGAGTTGTTGATGGAATTGACGAACCACGCTGATACTGGGATTGCCGTCGGGATCGCGTTGGTGATTGCGCCCTTCAGGTTATCGTTTATAAATATCCCGTCGGAATAAATCTCGACCCCGCCGTCAACAGCCCGCAAATTAAGCCCGGCATCCTTAAGGCTCAGGCTTTTTTGGAGGATATCGGTAATTTGCTGCTGTGTTGATTTATTGATGATAACAGCGTTTGCCATTTGCGGTATATTATTGACGGACTGCAATATTTTCAACGGAACAAAAACATTATATACGGTGAAATGTTCCCCTTTAAGGCTGAAATCCCCAAAATCATCCGCGTCAATAATATCGCTTAGCGGCAATCTCAATGTTGATATATCATCCCGCATCCCGAAAGGCGCGTCCATCCCCGGCGCCCCGCTATTCTGGAACCGCATTATTATCTGATCGCCGGTATTGGCGTTTAGTTTGATGGCGAGGGCAGTGTTGAGGATGGCCGCGCTGTCGGAGGCGGGCGGCTGTGGGCGGTTGCCCCTGCGGTTATCATCATCACCCGGCCCCAATTCCCAAAATCTGTCATCAACTCCGATTATATTGACTCTATGANCCCGCCCTTCCCCCCCGGCAATACTCACCGATCCCGTCGTCATAAATACCGGCGCGGCATTTACGGATAAATTTGTACTTACAGAATCCGCAATCGACTCCCTGAACTGCCCGGCCGATGATGTCAACACCCAATTAATATCCCCAAGCCGCGGTTCAAACAGCCCGCGTATGCTTCCCTTTAGCGATGAGCCTGTCAACAGCGCCCCAATCAATATCACCGCGCTGACCGCGCACCCCGCGCAGAACAAAGCGTTGCTCCGCCAGTGAAACACAAACCCGCGCCACGCGAGCCTCCAGAAAGGGCCGGCGCCCGTTAATCCTCCGCTCTTCGCGTTACGCCCCGGCATTTAGCTTCCCGCCCTTAAGCTCAAGCGTTTGCCCCATCTCAGCCGCCAGCTTTTCCGAGTGGGTAACGAGGATCAGCGCCGTCTGCTCCTCTTTATTGATTTCGCGCAGAAGTTTGCCCATTTCCAATGCGGATTCATTATCAAGCGACCCGGTCGGCTCGTCGGCGCACAGCAGCGTCGGGCAGTTGATGAGCGCCCGCGCCAGCGCCGCGCGCTGGCACTCGCCGCCGGAGAGCTGCGCCGGGAAGTGGCCGAGCCGTTTAGACAGGCCGAGCCGGTCGAGGATGTTAATAGCCCGCTGCCGAAGCAGTCCCGCCTCGTGCCTGTTGCCGTAGGGCAGCGTGGGGACGAGCACGTTCTCTATGAGCGTGCACTGCGGCAGCAGGTAGTGGCGCTGGAACACAACGCCCACCTTGCGGTTCCGCATAAACGCAAGCTCCCGCTCGCCAAGGCCGGAAATGTCGTTCCCGTCTATGAGCACCCGCCCGCCGTCCGGCGCCTCCAACCCCGCGGCAATGTGCAAAAGCGTAGTCTTACCGCTGCCCGACGGCCCGACAATGGCCGCCGACTCGCCCTTGCCGAGGGAGAGGGAGACATCGTCCAGAATAATTAACCGCTCCTGCCCCGACGGCGACGGGTAAGCCTTAACGATATTTTGGATTTCGCAGATCATATACATTAATATATATTATATTAAGCGTATGGCAGATAAAAAATTGGCGTCAATCTATAAAAAACTGTTTTGCCGCTATGGGGATTTGCAATGGTGGCCCGCCCGCACGCCGTACGAGGTCATTGCAGGCGCGGTGCTGACGCAGAATACGGCGTGGACCAATGTCGAGAAGGCGATTATCAACTTTGGGGAAGACGGCCCGGAGCCAGAATTTGTTGCATCGGTAAGGATGTCCAAACTGACGGATATTATCCGCCCCGCCGGGTTCTTCAACCAGAAAGCCGTATACCTGAAATCGGTCACAAAATGGTTCGAGAGGTATGATTATGATGTACGGAAAGTCAAGCGCGAGCCGCTTGAAAAGCTGCGGGGGGAACTGCTGTCTACAAAAGGCGTTGGCCCCGAAACCGCCGACTCCATCCTCCTCTACGCCTTTGATTTACCGACATTCGTAATTGACGCGTATACAATGAGGCTATGCGGGCGCTACCCGGTTGATGCCGGAAAAACGTACTCGCAAGTTAAGGCGTATTTTGAGGATAATCTGCCCAAGGGCGTTGAGCTATACAACAACTTTCACGCGCTGATAGTAGCAAACGCAAAAGAACACTGCCGGAAGAAGCCGTTGTGTGCAGGATGTCCGCTGGAACGCGGGTGCAAATGTTGTTGTTAGCGGTGAATTGGGGTTTGACGGGCGGAAGAGGGCCGTGGGGGCGAAAATAAAATTGAAAAGTTGATATTCCGAGGGCGGTGATGTAGATTTATTGTATGGACAAGCGGGCTGTGGGGGACGCTATTGGCGGGTATATCAACAATTTAAATCGAAGGAGTGTGCGGGGAGGCCGTCAACCGGTCTCCCCTTTATTTTTGGAGTCCTTTGTCCGGCGGTACTGGTGGTTGTGTGGTCTTTGGGTCGGGTGTCAAATGGCAATTTGCATGTGTGTTGTCGGCGTCATTTCGGCAATGCGCACTTCCCGCTATTTATTTTTTCCCAAAAGAAGTTTCCGCGCAGATGTGCGCCTAAATACGCTGCGAGTTCATCAAAAGCCATATCTTTTGTTTCTGCGTAGACTTGCGCCTGAACAGCGATCTTCATTTTGACGCAATCGAATTTTTTGGGGCGGCTAATCGTTTTCATATTCCACCAAGTCTTTCGGGTTTCTGATTTCGAGGGTAGCGTAGCCCATTTTCATGTTCACGCTGTTATAGCCTCTTATTCTGCTTATGTTCACAATGTGCTTAAAATTCCAACTTGCCAATATATCAACCTTGTTTAATGTGGCTATTGCAATGTGCAGGCAATCGTCAAAACTTGTTTGCCCGATTACCTTTTCGGCTATGTACGCATTGGCTAATTCTACCGCGTCTTGAGTTGTTACAACGGCCTCAAAACATTCCGCCGGATAACGTTCAAGCAAAGCGCAAACGTTTTCAGGTGCAGATTTTAATTCTCTCAATAACAGATCCGACACGACAAATGTTATCTTCCCGTCCTCCAATTGCTTAAACAGGGACTGTGTTTCTGCTTCAAATTCCTCATCAAAAAAGCCGCCGACAATTGACGTGTCTATGTATACTCTTATTTTCATATTATAAATATACGTACCCGCACCGAAAAAAGCAAATTTTATTAATTTTTTGTATACGGGGGGCAGAAAAGGGCGAAAATTACCACAATCCCCCCGCCGCCCGTGTCCCTGCGGTTGTGTGGCCTTTGGGTCGGGTGGTACGGTAGTCTTTGGGTACGGTCGGTCGGTCGTGTGGTTGGCCTCCGTCCCCCGCCAAAGCAAATCCCGCCCATATCCGGCGTCAGGCATTTCCCTCTGCGCGAACCCCTCCACGGCCCATTTATTAGGGACCAAACTACTATTATTATACTATTATAATCAATTTACGCCTTAAACTACTAAAATAATACGATTATTTCCCCATACCTTGAAAAAAGTCCAAAAAAATGTTGCATTTTAATCTCAAAAATGGTATATTTATACTAGTATACCCGCTTTTTAGCTCAAAATAGGAGAATAATACTAGTATGAGAGAGGCTATGTCAAAGTATTTGGCGAAACAGGCGGCGCGGGCTTTGAAGAAGAGGCGGATTGCTCTCGGTTTGAAGCAGACGGAGGCCGCGGCCAAGGCCGGGGTCGCCCTCGGGACGCTGCAAAAGTTTGAGCAGACGGGGGGGATCAGTCTTGAGCGGCTTTTCAGGCTGTGTTATAGCTATGGTATGGAGAACCCTATATTATCGGCTTTAGAGTGCCGCGATTACTGGGATATTAGCGAGATTGAGCTCGCTGAATCCAGAAGGATTGTCCGATGAGTTCTATCAATGTCCATTTGGATTTTGGGGATGAGGATATCCGTGTGGGGAGGTTGTACTTTTCCGAGGATTCCGGGAGGTATATTTTCAGCTATGACCCTGAGTTTATCGCGTATAAGCTGGAGATATCGCCATTTCATCTTAACACGGAGAAGAGGATGTA
>WQTH01000072.1 GCA_009786415.1 Chitinispirillia bacterium
TTGAGTTCTGAATTTACGATAGATGATATTCATAAAGTCCGTGAATGGAACTATGAGCGGTTAAAGGACTCGACCCCGGAGGAGCGCAATGCGGAATCCGGGCGAAAGATGCTTGATTACGTGGAGCGTTTCGGCTTGGTTTTCGATCAAGCGCGAGATTGCTATGTACATTATCCCAAATGACAGTTTGTATCTGACTAATTGCCACCTTACCGTCCCGTGCGGTGGTCTTTGGGGTGGAGCGACTGTCAGGCCACGCCCTTAATCTCCCCAATCACCTCAATCCCGCCCATCCCCATCTTGTAAAACGCGCCCCCCTTTCCGCCCATGAGCCTCACCCCAAGGCGGCAGGCGTCTTTGCCGTCCGGGTTGCGGTGCTGGAGTTCTCGGCTACGGCATTTACTATTAGAATACGCTTTTTATAATGGCCTTGATTTCAGCGAACTTATCTGTGCCAAGCGTTGTTGTTTTATAGTTTACGCTTATATTTTTCTTTCCGGAAAACGGTTTTTGCAGTCTGTCAAGCGACACGGAGAAAATTAGCCCCCGTGAGGTACACGGGGGCGGTAGACCCGCTGAAAGGAACGTGCGACGTTACCGCCGCACATTTATAATATACTACAATTTTGTCTAAAAATCAATGTTTTTACGAAATTTATCTAAACCATTGATTAACGAAATGCTGGATTTATGAATGTAATAAGTGTAAAAGCAAGGAGTTATAAACAATATTTTTTCGCNCCCCGCCACAACGATATTTTTCAAACGTTCCTCACAAACCGCCGGGGTTTTGCACTAACTTATAAAAAATCCTTGTTCCTCGTACCTCCATATGTTATATTATTGATATCGCGCGGAGGTAAGAAATATGCCGAACACGGAAGTAACGGCAGAAGAGATGCGCGATATATGACAAGAGGACTGTGTTATTTGGGGATAACATACAACCCATACAAAGAAAGGCTATGCCATGAACATTACAGTCAGAAAACCGACCGAGGACGAAAAAAGCGTGATGTTGAGCAAGCCCATTTGGACGTGCGAGGTGTCCGAGTTCGACTGGGGCTACGACAGCGAGGAGACCTGCCTTATACTTGAGGGGCAGGTAACGGTCGAATACGACGGCGGCAGCGCCAGCTTCGGGCCGGGGGACTACGTAATCTTCCCGCGGGGGCTTTCGTGCGTCTGGAAAGTTGCCGCGCCGGTCAAAAAACACTACGTGTTCAAGTGAGGCATATCGCGATTTATCGAAACGCCAGTGTATTGATACAAAATACGCCGATCAAAAACGATGTCCCCATGTATGGCAGTGGGAATAGAGAATCATCCGCCAAAGGAGGATAACTTATGGGCTGTACGAGCAATACCGCAATGAAATGCAGCTGCACCTACTCCTGCCCACGCAGGGGGAAGTGCTGCGAGTGCCTCGCGTACCACGTGCGCAGCAGCGAGTTCCCGGCCTGCTTCTTCTCTAAAGAGGCCGAGGCAGCCTACGACCGGAGCTTCGCGGCGCTCAAGCGGGACCGGGGGTAACTGGATACGCATCAGCCCAAATACTCCTCAATCTTCCCCTTTATCATCCCCTCCGAAACAAGAAACGGCTTGTCGGTTATGCTCACCTCAATCTCATTGCCGGAAACAGCCCGGCACGCGCCCTTTATCTTGCCAACCGGCGACGACACCTCAAGCCGCCCCTGAGCGCCGTCCCACTCAAACACCCCGCCGTTAGCCGCAACCGCGCTTTTTACTTCATCAACCGAATCGGCGACGCTCTTTTTTAATTTGATGCGAAAAGCCATAAAGCCTCCAATGTGTTTGAATTTTTCGCGAGTCAGCCCATTTCGATATAAGGCCAGCCTGCACTTTCCAGGGTTTTGCGGATGCTTACTGTAAAATAATTAATGAACGGAGGCAGGAGAGCGTTTTTCCTGTATCCCGCTGGCCTAACAAAAATGCCAATTATATAAAATCATACATATAATATAGCCCCCGGCGGCGTCTTGTTAAAACATAAGCTCCCCCNCCCGGCAGTAGTTCACGTACTCCGCCGCGCCCTTCTCCTTCATGCGGTCGCTGCCGTTGTAGACTACGTACCCTTCCCTGATTTTTGCCGACAGTTTCCTGAACGCCTCTATGTTGCGGCCGTGGGTTGAGCAGTAGCTGGCGCCGCACTTTATCTCTATGGGGATTATATCTTCGCGGATTTTCACTATGAGGTCTATCTCTAACCCGCTCCGGCTGCGGAAGTAGTAGAGTTCGGCGTTTTTCCCACGGTTGCGGCAGTTTTTGAGGGCCTCGGCGACCACCATGTTCTCGAAGAGGTTTCCGACCTGCGGGTGGCGCTGTATATCTTTGTCGTTTTTGATCCCCAGCAGGTGCGCGGCCAGGCCCACGTCGGTGAAGTAGAGTTTCGGCGTCTTCATCACCCGTTCCCCCAGGCCGCCGGGGTAGCACGGCAGCCTGAAGATGATGAACCCCGTCTCCAGCGCCGTCACCCAGGACATTATGGTCGTAGTTGATACGCCTACGGCCTCGGCGTAGGTGCCGAAGTTCACGGCCTGCCCCACGCGGCCGGCGAGCATACTCATAAAGCGGCCAAGCGCCTCGTGGCTGCCGGTTACTATAAGGCGCGAGACGCAGCGCTCCAAGTATCCGGCGCGGTAGTTTTGGCGCTGTGCATCGTGCTCCCCTGCGGTGTGGCCGGATATGCAGTATACGTGCGGCATGAACCCGCCGTGTATGTACCCGTCGCGGCCGAGGCGCACGCCTGAGCGCACGAGTTCCCCAATGGTAAGCGGCAGCAGCGTTGCGCTGGCTAGTTTTTCCGTTGACGCGGGCGCGACGATGGATTTCTGCGGGCGTAGCGACGACACCAGAATAAACCGCCCCGGACGCAAATTCCCTGCCGTTGCGGCGCGTATAGCCCCCGAAAGCTCCGGCGCGAGCCGGAACTCGTCTATGATTATACCGCCGCCAAAGCCCGCAGCGCAGNGCGCCAGAAAATCACGCGGGCTGGCGCGCGCAAGCTCACGGGCCTCAGCGCTGGCGCTAAGGCTGACATACCTGTGGCCCGGAAACAGCTTTCTTACAAGCGTCGTCTTCCCGGATTGGTACGGCCCGGAAATAACAAGCACCGGGCGCACTTTGGACATGGCCAATATATAGCGCGAGGCTTCTCGCCTTATCATCATAAAACCCCCCTTTTATGGATGATATTATACGAGAATCTATCTTGCTTTTTTTACAGCAATATATGTATCAACCGCGCTTGTTTTTTACCCCCGTAAACAATCGCACGATTGACAGCGGCGCTGTGAACCAAAACGGTTCCAGCCGCTTTTTTACCAGCTTTAAAGAGGCGGCGATGCGGATTGACTGAGGGCAGTGCGCCTCACATTTACCGCAGCTTTTGCACGAGCCCGCCATACCCTTGCTTGTAGTAAGCGCGGCGGTCGCCTGAAGATACTTTTGCAGCGAGGACATTCTGCCCATAACGTAGGACATATTGTACGCGGAGAAGCAATCGGGGATATTTACGCCAAAAGGACACGGGACGCAGTAACCGCAGCCCGTGCACTTTATGCGGTTGGATTCGTTGAACGCGGATATAGCCTTGTCTATGGTTTCAAGCTCTTTTTCATTAAGGGTATTGGGCGCGGAAACAGATTCCGCGGCGGCAATGTTGTCGTCGAGGTCCCGCCGGCTGCCCATACCCGACAATACCGTTGTGATTTGTGGATGGTTCCAGAGCCAACGCAGCGCCCTCGCCGCCGGGGTAAACTGATTCCCCGCCTCTGCAAAGACCTCCCTGACCTTTGGCGGCAGATCCCCCTCGCGCGCCAGCCGCCCGCCCAGAAGCGGCTCCATGATCATAACGGGGATCCCCTTGGACGCGGCGTGCTCAAGCCCTGTACGCCCCGCCTGGTTGTTTATGTCCAAATAATTGTACTGTATCATCGTAAAGTCCCAGTCCCGCGCGTCAACAATTTTTACATAGTCGTCGCGCTTGCCGTGAAACGAGAACCCAAGCTGCCTGATCTTCCCCGCAGCCTTCTTCTCGTCAATCCACCGCTCTATACCCAAATCGCACAGCGACCGCCACTGCTCCGGCGTGGTTATCATGTGCATCAGATAGTAGTCGACATACTCCGTTTTGAGCCTTTTGAGGGACGTATTGAAGAATTTGTCGAAATCGGCGTACGATTTGCACATGAAGATCGGCAGCTTCGTGGCTATGCTGATCTTCCCCCTCAGGCCGGTGTTTTGGACAATCTGCCCGAACGCTTCCTCGCTGCCGGGGTAGATATACGCCGTGTCGAAGTAGTTGACGCCGCGGCTTACGGCATCAACGACCATAGCCTCCGACGCCGCCATATCAATCTTCCCCTTGATACGGGGGAAGCGCATACAGCCGAATCCGAGGGCCGAGAGCCTGTTCCCAAATTTGTCCGAACGATATTGCATAAAATTCTCCTGTCTTTAGCCGCCGTAATGTAAATTTATATCAGGGGCGGCGATATTTCAACTTTTAATTAATTTAACAGACATGGCGGCAACATGACAACAGTAGAATCCCCAACACGCGTAACACTGGCGCTTGATATCATCAGGCGTATTGAAGACGGGCCCATGGCGGGGTACCACGAGCTCGGCATCGTCAAGCACATGGTTTCCATTTGCGACACTCTGCACGTGGAAGAGGCGGCCGGGGGGAGCGATACGTTAGAGTGCGATGACCTGCGGGTACCGGCGGACGACTCCAACATCTGCCTCAGGGCGGTCAAGCTCGTCAGAGACCGGTTCCGCGTGGGCGGGCCGCTCAAGATCTCCATCGAGAAGCGCATCCCCGTAATGGGCGGCATGGCCGGCGGCTCGGCCAACGCGGCGGCAACGCTCCACGCGCTTGACGAACTCTGGCGGCTCGGCCTGTCGCTGGCCCAATACCGCGACCTCGGCCGTACCCTGGGCATGGATGTCCCCTTCTTCTTCACCGGCGGCACGGCGTTCGACAGCGAGGCCACAAAGGTTATAAGCAAGATAGATACAAACATGAAATTCCACATAATACTGGCAATCCCCGAATTCGGCGTCAATACAAAAGAGGCTTACGGGGGGATAGACTACAGCCGCACCGGCAAAAGCACAGATATGACCGAAGGGCTGATGAACGCGCTGCGGAACGATGACTTCTCCGCTNCCGTAAAATATATGCACAACGATTTCGAGCCGTCAATATTCGAAAAACATCCCCGGCTGAGGGAGATTAGAGACAGCCTGCTCTCGGCCGGGTGCGCCTCGGCCACCATGAGCGGCTCCGGGTCAACAATAATAGGCATCGCCGCGGATAAACAGAGCGCGGAGAAGATCGCCGGGGCTATAGACTGCCGTACGATAGTTACGGAGACCTACCACCCCCGGTAAAAACGGTCCGGGCGGTAGAACCCGTTGTAAAAGTACGCCGACTCCGGCTGCTTTATCACCGACACGCGCAGCATGAAGTTGTCGCTGGGCATCCACGTTATAGACGCGTCTATCGGCATATTCCTGAAATAGTCCAGCGACTGCAGGTTGTCGGACGTGAAGTTGCCGTACCGGTTGAACGTGGAGTGGATGGGCATGTCGAAATTCAGGCTCAGAACCACCGGCGCGTTGAACCTGTAGTGCATCATGGTCGAATAGACGCTCTGCGACTTGACGTCGGCCACGCGCGTGCCGCCGGCCATGAAGCTCATGGAGTGGTTGACCTGAAAACGGGCCGGGTCAAGCAGCCCGGAATAGGCCGGGCCATCCCCGGCCGGCGACGACCCCGAACTGCCAATATCGTACGCGCCCTCAGACTGGGCGAAGAGAGAGACCGCCGCCGTAAGTACCAATGCAACCGCAATGCGCTTTATCATAACTACCTCCGGTCCCTGCGCACACGCACGTCCCTGCCGTTTTCGTTTACGTACACGCCGGCGGCGCGGGCCTTGGCCGGCAGGCGGCCCGGATTTACCGAGGTCGAGTAGCGCGCGCGGCCCAGCACGTCATAATAAATATTGTTGGTACCCTTCAAAGCGGCGGGACGGCGGGATACGGCCGGCCTGAACTTTATGGACGCGGCCACTTCGTTCGCAGCAGAGAAATTATCGAACGCTACTGCCATCTCGCCCTTATCCGAGTAAGCAAAGAGCCCTACACCAACAATCTTGAAACCGGCCGGAAGAACGCCGCTGTGGGCCAAGGGCTTTCCGTTCGCAAAAAATTCGATCTCCGATGCCCCCGAACTCCTCTTGATCTCGAGCGTATCAATAAATACGGAACCGAAACTGACCCCCGAACCTTTTATGGCATTGCTTGAGGCGGGGATGTATGTGTTACTGATATAGTCCCATACGGCGTATCCGCTGACCCCGGTTATTCCAAAATTCATAGTTGGAACGTACTCACCGCTCTCGCCTATCAGTATAATTCCATACATATTGTTGGTTGCGCCTGAAATATGCCGCGCCTCTACGCTTACGCTGAACGCGCCGGGCAGATCCAAGTCTGCGTACCTCACCGCAACGGTACCTTCAGGCACCTGCATCTTCATCATGCCGTCATCTTCCGTAACCTGAGACGCCGGGCCGCCGTAGTTGAGGGATTTCCAGTACTTGAGTCCGTTTCCGTTGAAGTTGTCGGAAAAAGAGCCTTTCGCCTCACCCGGCTTGAACTCGTCGGTCATGCTGAACGCGCCGAAAACACCGCTTGCGCCGGGAGACAGCGCGAGCGAAACATCACCGGAGGCATACTGGGAATCGGTAATTTTCCCCTGAAAGACATCGTTAGCGAATATGTGCAGCTCCGAGCCGCTCTTGCTGACCGTCAGCTTGTTGTCCGAAGCCTTGAGGTCAAAACTGGTATGGTAGAATATTGGGGTCCACGAATATTGGTTGGTTGCCACTGCAACGTATTTGAGCACAGACACCCGGCCATCTAAAAGGGTAAGGACATACCCGGTGGGGATCTCCCCGGAACCCCGGCAGAACATCACCCCCGCGTGGGCGTTGTCATCGGGCCCCTGCTGTGAGCGCAAAACGTAGGATATGGTAAAAGTCGCCGGTTTGGCCCCGTCAAACTGGTAGCGGTACTCACCGAGGTACCCGTTCGTGTTGTTTATGCTGGCCCCACCGCTGCCCATATCAACAGTCATACCCGGAGCGGCGGAGTTTCTCCACCCCTGCAGATGCGAGGCGCCGGCATCGGTAAAATCATTGACCAGCAGGTCGGCGGCGCCGGCGGGCAGAATCGCCAAAACCAGTGCGAAAGTGAACGAAACGGCATACTTGAAGCTGAAACGGTGCATTAATCCCTCCAGTTTTTGTGTTTTTATAGTGTTAATTGGTTAAAATTCGAAACAAAACGGCTATATCCTATAAATATACGGTTTATTTTGGGAAAAAGTGCATAAAAAATTAAAAAAAATAGGTTCCGCAAAAAGTTGATACTCCCCATCCCCGTCAACCCATATATTATATTCTATAAAATAGTACACATATTCGTTATCGAAAGGCTTGTACCTTGAGCGTATCCAATTTTTCATGGGTTATCCCCAACAGGCTCGCCGGCAGCGCGGCGCCCGACTTCACCGGGGTTATAGGCGCCTCCAACGCCGACTGGCTGGCCGAGCAGGGCGTAGACGTGCTGGTCTCGCTGGCGCAGCCGCACGGCCCCGCAGCGGAAGAGTGCGAACGGGCCGGCATCGACTGGATTTTCTACCCCATCGCCGACTTCAGCGTCCCCGACGACCCCGAATCCTTCGCCGCCCTCGTGGAAGACATCGTAGACGCAATGTACGACGAGGAGGGCATAGGCGTCTGCGTACACTGCCAGGCGGGGATCGGCCGCACCGGGCTGCTGCTCGCATGCGTAATGGGCAAATACCTCTCCATCTCCGGCGAAAAAGCCGTCGCGGCGGTGCGCAAGGTGCGCCCCGGATCGCTCGAAACGCCGGACCAGGTAAACTACGTAAAACAGTTCCTGCGCGAGGCAAACTCATAATGAGCGGCAACATCGAACTCGATGTGCGGCGAATACTGCTCAAGGACGAAGAAAACCTCAGCCCCTTCGCCAAAAAGAGCAGCGAGTCCCTCGGACGGCGCAAGCCGCTTCAGCGCGACCCGTTCCGCCTCGAATTCGCCCGCGACGAGACTCGCATACTCCACTCCCGCCCGTTCCGGCGCCTCAAACACAAAACGCAGGTGTTCCTATCCCCCGATAACGACCACATCTGCACGAGAATGGAACACGTACTGCACGTCTCAAGCATCGCCACGGTCATAGGCCGCTGCCTCAACCTCAATACCGACCTGATAAACGCCATAGCCAAGGGCCACGACCTCGGCCACCCGCCGTTCGGCCACGCCGGCGAGCGCGTGCTCGACGGAATCCTTAAAAACGAGGGCATCAGCGGAGGATTCAAACACGAGATACACGGGCTGCGCATCGTCGACAAACTGACGAACTACGGCGACGGGCTCAACCTGACATACGAGGTCAGAGACGGCATCGCCACACACTGCGGGGAGAGCTTCGACCGCACCGTCGCGCCCAATCGCAGCAGAAACCTGAACGACCTCGAATCATTGGATGACCGCGGGCCTTATCCCGCTACCCTTGAGGGGTGTTTAGTGAGGCTTGTGGACCGCATCGCCTACTTGGGGCGGGACCTTGAAGACGCTATCAAGGCACGCCTTATAAAAAAAGAGGATATCCCGGCGGAAATCGCCAATACGCTGGGGACGGAAAACGGGCATATTATAGGGGTGTTTGTGAATGATACCATAGCCAACAGCGCGGGTAAGGACTGTATCGTGATGAGCGCGGAGGTTTTCGAGCTTATGAAGAGGTTCAAGGATTTTAACTACGACCGGATATACCGGCATCCCGATGTTGCGCATGTGTCAAACAAGATTAAGAAGATGCTGGAGATACTTTACGGGGAGCTTTACAAGATATACGTCGAATCGGAGTACGGGCGGAACACGGAGTTTATCAGGACGCTGGTGAGGGAGGCGCCGGTTATGGAGACTTTTTTCAGTTTCATCAAGAATACTAATTATCAAGATGGGGTCGCGGCATGGCGGGTGGTTATTGATTATATTGCGGGGATGACGGATCATTTTGCGGAGAAGACGTTTTCGCAGTTGTTTGTGCCATCACCGTTTATCTGAAAATCAAAGTCAAAATCAAGGGATGTAGGGGGAAGTCTCCCCCTCGCTCCAGCCAAATTTCAAAAATGGCAAAAAGACGCCATTTTTGAAATTTGTCTTCCGCTACCCCCTCTGCGGGGACACCCCGCAACGCCCCGGTCGTAGATACCCCCCCTTCAATTTCCCCCTTAGGGGGAAACTTTTTAAAATCGGTACGTCAACATCAAAGTCAACATCAAAATCAACATCAACGTCAACTGCAAGATTAACGGCAAAATCAACGGCAACGTCAATGGCAGAACATATTAAAATCGGTATGTTAATGGCAATGTTAACAGAACGATTTTTTCAGCAGATCCAGGTCTAACTGCGGGTAGACCGGGAATTTGGCTAGCAGGGCTTTTACGCGGGTGCGCGCTTCGTTTGCGGCGCTGGCGTCTATTATGTATTTCGCCTTGCTTGGCTTGCCGGCGTTTTCGCCTGATGTTACCGTCTCCGGCTTTGTGTTGGAGAGGACCAATTTCAGGACCGCCGCTATCTCCTTCATCTCGTCAACGCCCATCCCTAACGTAGTAGTTGCCGGGGTGCCTATGCGCAGGCCGCTGGTGTACCAGGGGCCGTTGGCGTCGTAGGGGAGGGAGTTTCTGTTCAGGGTGATCCCGCAATCCCTCAGGGCGCTTTCGGCCTGACGGCCTGTCAGGCCATAGGGTGTTACGTTGATCAGGAAAAGGTGGTTTTCCGTACCGCCGGTTGCTACCGTCATCCCCTCATCTATACAGAACTTGCTCATGGCGGATGAGTTTTTGACGATTGACGCGGCGTAATCCCTGAACGCCGGCGAATTCGCCTCTGTCAACGCAACGGCTTTCGCGGCCATTACGTGGCCCAACGGGCCGCCCATTACCAACGGGCAGCCTTTGTCAACACTCTCCGCAAACTCCTCCGTGCACAGCACCAGGCCGCCGCGGGGGCCGCGAAGCGTCTTGTGCGTGGTGGTCGTTACCACGTGGGCGTGGGCCACCGGGTCAAAATCGCCCTCAAATACCTTGCCCGCCACAAGACCGGCAAAGTGGGCCATATCTACCATAAACACCGCCCCGGCCTTGTCCGCAATCGCCCTCATCCGCGCGAAGTTGATTTTCCGGGGATACGCGCTGTAGCCCGCCAGCAGGATCAACGGCTTCAGGTCAACGGCCATCTTCTCTATCACATCATAATCAAGTATCCCCGTACCCTTGTCAACACCGTAATTGTACGCGTCGAACATCTGCGCGGAAACGTTGTGACGGTACCCGTGCGTCAGGTGGCCGCCGGAGTAGTAATCCATACCCAGCAATTTCTGGTTCCCCAACCGCGCCCGCAGCTTGTTCCAATCCTCCTGCGACAGCTTGGACGGGTTGGTCTCACCCATCTCCTCAAGCGCCGGGATCTGAACGCGCGCCGTTAATATCGCCCAATACGCTATAAGGTTGGCGTCGGCCCCGCTGTGCGGCTGCACGTAGGCATGCTCCGCGCCAAAGAGCTTGCGGGCCTGCTCAACCGCATACGACTCTATGGTGTCTACGTTGGCGCAGCCCGCGTAAAACCTGTGGTTCGGGAAACCCTCCGCGTACTTGTCGGTGAGCAGGTTGCCCATGGCCAGCTGCGTAGCCAGCGAGCAGTAGTTCTCGCTGGCTATCAGCTTGAGGTTGGACCGCTGGTCTTCAAGCTCCTTAACGGTCGACGCGGCTACGGAAGGCGCAACCCTGGCGACCTCCTCAAGATTGGCCAGATAGGCAACAAGGCCGGTGTCGACCTTGCTTATGTCGGTTTTGGACAGGTACGAACTGAGAATATTGGTTGACATTTTAGCCCTTTTTGTTCAAAATTGTGTTGTTGACTATTAAATAACAAAGTCCTCCCGTATCCACGGGAGGACTGGTATCACGCATCGTACGCAACCACAGCGCTCTTGCCGGCAAATTACTCTTTTTTCTTAAGCTGATTGCCCAGCATAGCCGCATCAAAGCTGAACGAGTAGTAGAGGAAAGGCGCGGTCCTGCCGTCTTCAAAGCGCTCGCCCTCCCTGAAACGACTATGCACGAAGAAATCGCGGATCTCGGTCTCGTCGGTTATCTCGCGCTTCTCTGCCGTACCATCTTCAAGCACGAACTCTTTGGTGGTCTTAATGGGAACGACTTCAATGGTCTTGGCCTCTCTGCGCGGAGTGACCAAAACCTTGAATACCGTGCCTTCGGGAACCTCGACATGCGCGCCGTCATTGGACTTGATCTCAATCTTGCCCTTGTCGTTCAATTCTCCGTAGGACGCATCGAAACGGGCGCGCTCAAGCCTCTCGCCCAAAACCAGCTCGTCGCCCTCCTTGATACCCAACCCCTCGCCGCCGCCGCATCCGATGGCCAAAGCAAGAACTACCGCCGACAGTACTGCAGAACCAATCCTTTTCACTAAAATCCTCCTTGTTTAGGAATTTTTTATTTAAATTTTACATAAAATCTACTTTCATATATATATATAAGTATAGATTTCGGGCGGCTACTATTCAAGTTTTTTTTAAAATCAATTTTTCCCCCGCTGCCGCTGGGCGGCGGGATATCACCCCTACAATACCGTTTCCGTAGGGATACGCAAGGCGCCAACGGGGTGCGGAATCCATCCCAAACAACACCGTTTTTGCCGGATATCCTCAATACCGCACCCGTACGCCATGCAGGCCGCCCACAGCGCCGGGGGTACCATAAACCGCCTGTTTTTATTGAAGGCACGACTAAATAACCATCGGCAACCGCACGACAGCCGTTATGTCTCCGAATGGCGCAGGTATAATATTTAATCGTGAGATCTAAAAAAAATTTTTTATTTTTGCGAATCCCACCAACTTTTTCGTATATTGTATATTAGGGACAGTATGGCTTGGGGGGCCGTCTAAAGCAGTTGGGGACAGTCAGTACAAGGGGCAGACAGCCATGTCTTTGTCGGTGCAATCGGCAATGAACGCGTCCATTGAGGCTCTCGCGGGCCGGGTGGGTTCCTATATACCGCACAGCGCGGGCATGGGCGCCTCATACCTTAGCGGCGGAGCTATGCGCGCCGACCCCGCGCGCTTCGGGGTTCCAAACGCCCCAAGCGTAACCCCGCCAACCCAGATAGACCAGTACATCCCGTCTTTCGACTTCGCCGGAATCGAGTGGGAAAATACCCCCATCGAAGAAAATATGTCCGCCCCGGCCGAAAATCACGAAAACACGCAATTACCCGACGAAAAAGCGGATTTACCCGAAGAAGAAACGGACTCCGGGGAGCAAAACGATGACGCGGATACCACAGACGCCGCCGGCATCGGATACGCGGCTATTAATAATTCCGCCGCTGAAACCGGCGCCCCGAACGCCGGCGAAAACGCGCAAAATCCCGACAAGGCTGTAGCCGAAGAGGACGCCGGCCCCGTAAGCGGAGAGTACACCCCGGAGCAGCAGAAAGTCATAGACGAACTTCAGCAGCGCGACGCTGAGGTCAGGGCCCACGAACAGGCCCACATCTCCGTAGGAGGCGCGTACATCCGCGGCGGCGCGTCCTACGAGTACGAGAGCGGCCCAGACAAAAAACGCTACGCGGTAGGCGGCGAAGTTCAAATAGACACCTCACCCGTCCGCGACAACCCCGAAGCCACCATCGAAAAGATGCAGGTGGTCCGCGCCGCCGCTATGGCCCCCGCCGAACCGTCCGGGCAAGACCGCGCCGTAGCCGCGGCGGCATCCCACGCCGAGGGGCAGGCCAGAGCCGAACTGAGCGAACGAAGAGCGGCGGAAGCAAACGGCGAGGGCGAAGACGGCGGACAAAATGCCAGTGCCAATAATAACTCAAACCAACAAAACGCGGCAACAGACGAAAACGCGCGCCCGTCGAGAATAATGGCCGGCGCGGTATCGGCCTATACCGGCAATAATCAGGCAATGCAAGCGATAATGTCCTCCATCAACTTCGCCGCGTAACACCTCTACTCCGCCCCGCAAAAAAAATTGACACACAAAACGCCCATAATATATATTCATATTATAGAGAATTTGGTGGGGCGGGCAGGTTGACCCGCTGATCTGCAGATCATTATAATAAGGCGGCCTTTATGGAACTTGCGGTTTTGGGCATATTAATCCTGCTCGCGCTGACTGCCACTCATATGTTACGCCCTGTTCCGGCAGCGAATTGCCGTAACGGTTGCTTGACAAGCGCAAGTCGGCATGACATATACGTGCCCCCCCCCCCCCCCCCCCCCC
>WQTH01000073.1 GCA_009786415.1 Chitinispirillia bacterium
CCACAACGACGTGTACGAGAACTACGACAACGAGGGTTACGGTTTTTCGGTGCGTTGCGTGCGTTAGTCCGTGCGGTGGTGGGAGAGTAAATGTAAATTTGTTGGACACGAAGATAATATGGGCGCGATTCATAGCGTCCGTACAATAAACAATAAAACAAAGGACGATTTGCTATGGACGTATCAATCAACAAAAAAGCGCGGCGGCTTATTATGGCGATAATGGCCGGTACNCTTTCTTTCTTTATTTTTATTGGGGGAGGAAAAATGGAGTATAATCTTGTGGCAGACAAGAAACAAACGATCAGGGTTGGGCGGAAGGTTGTTATAAGCTCCGTCTCGCCGGTTCACAATAACCTTCAGGTTGTTTTTGAGGACGACAAGAAAACCGGATATTTTTACGCGCTCGATAGCAATTACGAGCAGCTGATTATAGACGCGCGCCATATCTACGATGTAAAAGCGGTAACGGATAGAAACATCCCATCCGAAATAGTTATAGCGTGGTCTAAGGACGGCAACAGCGCTATATTGTTTATTAATAATTATCCGCACGCCGTAATGGATTTTGACAATAAACACGGATTTTGCAGAAGCGGGTTTCCGCCACGGCCCCACAATTCACCCTGGTCTGTTAAAGGGCACGAGTGGGATGAAAAAAGATATAATGAGATTGTATCAGGCGGTTCACATTAAAGATAGAAGGGCAGCGGGATGGATATATCAAACGGTAAAATGGCCTGTCTCTCCTGCAACGATCTCCGAGTCTCGTTTTCCATCCAAAAGAAGACCGCCCCGTTTATCGGCAAGCAGTTGGTAAAGGTCTTTACTGGGCAGCGCCGCGTGGGCAAAAGCTATGTCCTTAAGCAGACCGCCGTGCATATAACCCGGGCCGGTAGGGCAATTTTGCAAACTCCCCCCGGTTTTATGTAACATATTACATAAACTCCCCCCTGCTTTCTGTAAAATTTTACAAAAACTCCCTCGACTTTGTGTAAATATAGTATATTATATGAAAAACAGGGGAAGGCTGGATGTACAGAAATGCGATGAACGATCTCTTGGCGTGGAAAGGCAGGCCTGGCCATAAGCCGTTGATTCTCAAGGGCGCGCGGTTCGAGGGAGGTTCGGATGCCGTAATCAACAAAAAAGCGCGGCGGAAATCGCGAGCGTTGTTATTCACCTTCATATTGGATGGATTATAAGTGGCCGGGCATCCCAACCAGGGCGAACAGCGTATTCAGTCCGTTGCGCGGAAAACTGGTAGCGCGTTTTTGGCGATAAAAACAAACTAAAAGAATAGCCGTCTGCGAATTTTAAAATTTTTTAAGCTATTGAGTATGTTTTTTGTTATATTGTATTATATTATGATATTATACGTTTGGGGCGTATATAGACTGATCAATACGTGGATATATCCGGCCATCGGCATGGCCATCACCGTTTACGAAAATTTGGAAACGGTGCATATAATGGCTAAAATCAAGCGTTTAACCGTTTTTCACTATAACAAAAGCAGGAGGGGTGCGTTATGCAGAAGTCGAAGGTCAGCTGTTTCGGTAGGGGGGGCGTTTTGTTTGCGTTAATCGCCATGTTTTCGGCGTTTTCGCTGTTTGTTTCCTGCGGCGGGAACGATAACCCCACCGGCGGCAAGGACGGCAAGGGCGGCGAGCTTGTTTTGGGCGCGGGCGAGGCTTGGGTCGATGACATGACAGGGATGACGGGCTATGTTTTCAAGAGCGACGGCAATCTGGAGCTCATCACGAAGTTGACCGGCAATGACTGGATACTTTCGACAACCGAAAGTTATACGGTTCGCGGTAAAGAGCTAACTATAATCTTGTCGGGTATTGAGGTTACGTACACGTACGAAATAAAGGGTTCAACCCTGACGCTTACGGTTCCCGGGGCAGCGGGCGCCAGTTTGACTTATACAAAGAATAGCGGCCTTAACCTGCCGGGCAGCGGCGGTGGTGATGGTGATGGCGATGGTGACGGTGATGGTGACGGCGATGCCGCCCTTATTTGCGCAAGCGGCTATGCGTGGGTAGACAGCTATGAGCCGGGCAACCGCGATGGGTTTATCTTGCTGGCGGGCGGTGTTTTACAGTGGATAAACGATTACGACGATTATTGGGTTATAGAGGTGGTCGGCACATGGAGCGCGAGCGGAAACCAATTAACGATGATATTGCCCCCTTCAGGGCCGGAGACCGTTCCTTATACGTTATCGGGCGGCACTTTGACTCTGCTGCATATGGGTGGACTCTGGCCGGAAACCTACACAAAAATACCTGTCGAGATCACAAATCCGATACCGGAAGAAACCTTACCAAATCAATCGCGAAAGTACGCGCGGATTTGGTAAAGGTTTTAAAGCAGTTGCTGATGAAGTAACAGAAATACCGGAAACGGCAGGGGGCTCCCTGCCGTTTCTTATTACTCCCCCGCCCCGCCGAATATCAACCGCCCATTTTGGCTCCCAGCAGGTCTCCAAAGCTTTTCGCCTTGAAGTTCGGGTTCGAGGCCTTGTCGAGGGCGTCGTCTATGTCTTTGGCCTGTTTGGTCTCCAACAGGTAGACGGCCATGCGTTTGGTGCCGGGGGGCACGTTTGCCACATCCAACGCTTTTCTGTCAGCATCCTGCTCTTTGTTCAGCCCCGCGTTGGATGTCTTAAAATCCGCGCCGAACGCCGATTGCTGCCTGTAACCGTTAATTCCGATATTCATTTATTCTCTCCCGCGTTAATTGTTCGGGTAATTATAACTGCCGACTTTAAATTTCCGGCGGGCGGCATCCTTGCCGCCCCAGCCATCTTGCGGGCGGTTTTGACGCCGCCCCCTGCCTTTACACACTCTCCCAAGAAGTCTGGAGCGCCTCCCTGCGCTCATGATTCATCCTTGCGGTTCAGACTTTTAGGATTGAGAAACCAATTTAAAACCTTTTACTGCCTTACTGCTCCAACGGGTGAGAAGTCCGTTGGTTACTGCTCAGGATTGAGAAACCAATTTCAACCTTTTACTGCTTTACTGCTCCGGCGGGTGAGAAGTCCGCCGGGTACTGCTCAGGATTGAGAAACCAATTTCAACCTTTTACTGCTTTACTGCTCCGGCGGGTGAGAAGTCCGCCGGGNACTGCTTAGGATTGAGAAACCAATTTCAACCTTTTACTGCCTTACTGCTCCAACGGGTGAGAAGTCCGTTGGTTACTGCTCAGGATTGAGAAACCAATTTAACCTTTTACGGTGTAATGCGTACCTCCCTTCTGTTTGTGTTAAGCATCCCTGCCGTTTTGTATCGGTTAAGGACGCCTCCCTGCGTCCGCCCCGCTATCATATCAAAGTTAAAACTCCAAACCTTTTACGACCCGACGGGCGGCTTTTAAGCCGCCCCTGCATCACTATTACAGTATAACCAGCTGAGCGTGCAGCGCCCCGGCTTCCTTTATAGCCTGCAGGATCGCTATCACGTCGCGGGGCGTAACTCCCAGCGAGTTGAGCGCCTGCGCCAGGTCCGACACCGTAGTCGTCTCGTCCAGCACTACCATTTCGGCGTCTTTCTCCTCCACTATCATCGCCGGGTTCGGCACCACTTCCGTCGTTCCTAATGTGAAGGGGCGCGGCTGTATGACTTCGGGCAGGTTGACCACCTCGACCTTTACGCCGCCGTGGGTAACCGCTACCTGCGATATGCGCACCGTGCCGCCGGCCACTATTGTTCCCGTACGTTCGTTTATTACGACCTTTGCCTGCGACGCCACTTCAAATGTCATGTTCTCCACCCTCGATATGAACTCCATAGGCGACGCTGTGCCGCCGGCTCGCGCCATGTCGATCTCTACCGTCGCGGCGTCGAGCGCCTTTGCTATGCCCGGCACGCCGTACTGCGCGTTTATCGCCTGAGCCATAGATACCGCCGACGTGAAGTCGGGGCTGTGGAGCGACAGAGACATATTATCGCCGTCGAACAGGTTGTTGAACTGGTACTCCTTCTGCACTATCGCGCCGCCGGGGATGCGCCCGACCAGCACGTGGTTCTTCTTGATGTGCGTAAAGCCGCGGTCGCGCAGGTCATACCCGCCGGTCGCCAGAGGCCCCTGCGCCGAGGCGTAGATGTTGCCGTCCGGCCCCTGTATCGGGGTCATTATAAGCGTGCCGCCCTCAAGGCTCGTCGCATCGCCCATCGAGTTTACCGTAATGTCAAATTTCGTGCCCTTGCGCTTGAACGGTGCCAGCTGGCCGGTAACCATAACCGCCGCGACGTTGCGGGTACGCAGCTGCCGCTCCGGAAGCTCGACACCCATGTTCTTGAGCATATTGACGATAGTCTGCTCGGTGAATATCGTCTGGCTGCGGTCGCCGGTGCCGGCGAGGCCGACTACCAAACCGTAACCGAACAGCTGCACATCCTCAAGGCCCGATACGGACGCCACGTCCTTTATGCGTATACCCTGAGCCGATGCCGCAACCGCCACCGCCATTACCGCGCATGCAATCTTAACGAACTTATTCATAATCCACTCTCCCGCTTTTTTGACGGCTGTCCGGCCGCCCATTATTATTGTTGATAGTTAAAACACCTTTTACTGCAATGAATTAGTCCGTTAATTCGTTTTTTATGGATGACATCCCGCCACCCCCCAACTTATTCACTGTTACTTATCAGAACAACCAGTTAAAGAACCGCGTAAACATCCCCGGCCTCGCCGCGGTATTCACCGCACCGCTGCCCGAATACATAATCTCCGCGTCGGCGAGGCTCGTCGAATATACGATGTTGTTCTTCTGTATATCCTGCGGGCGTACGATGCCGCTGATCTTTATGATCTCCTTTTCCTGATTGATCTCTACGGTCTTGCTGCCCTCAATAAGCAGGTTCCCGCTCTCAAGCACCTGTATTACGCGGGCCGTAACCGTAGCCGACAGGCTGCCGGAACGCGACGTTGCGCCCTTGCCGTCGTACTTGGTCGAGTTGCTCGCGCCGAACTCCTGCGGCGAGAGGAGGCTGAGCGACTTGGCCTTGAAGCCTACGTCCGTACCCTTGGACGTGTTGGTCTTGCTCTCGCTGCCCGCCTTGGCCGACTCTACGATTATGATCGTAAGTATGTCGTCGACGCGCATCGCCCTGTGGTCGGAAAAGAGGCTGTACACCTGTGTGGCAAACACGCTTGTGCAGAGCGCCGCCGCCGCGACCATTGTGACTGCTTTCCTCAAATACCTGTTCATGACCTGTCCCCTTCCTGATGCACGACTACCGAGCCCCTGCCCGACACCGCCGCGCGGATAAGTTTACCTGTTTGAAGATTTTCTACCCAAATCCGGTCCCCATTGCCGCCGTTGTCGCGGGCAACGCCGAGAACCGAAATCCTTACTCTCTCGCCTATAAAGTTGATGCGTACCTGATCGCCGCGGGCCACCAGCGGAATGGCGCGGAGCATCCTGTCGTGCAAAACGCTGCCCGCCGTTATAGACCTCATCGCCGTCATAGTGCCGGCTTTAGGCAGCTGGCGCAGCGGAGNGTACGCAAAACTTGTAATGTCAACAACTTGCGTTGTGCTATTTTCGCTGCTGAACTCCTCGCCGCGCTGTATTGTGCGGGTCGCCGTCAAAACCTGCGCTTTTACGGATATCTTGCACGGCACGGGAATGCGGCTGACGCGCGAGCCCTGACGAACCGCTAATGTCAAACCGGTATTGCCCTTTGCAAACGGGTTATCAATCCCCGTAACCTCAACGCTCNCCTCTCCCCTGCCGCTCTTCCACGAAACCTGCGGGTTGTTGATGGTAAGCTCCCACTCGCCCTCGGCCCACTCTAAACGGCTGCCGACATAAGAACGTATAACGGCCTCAAACTCTCCAACCGTCTTTTCATTATAGTCGCTGACAACCTTGACCCTCTTGCTGTTGCCGCAAACAACATTAATGCCCTTAAGGTGCGGACGTACGCGGAACATAACCAGATCGTCCGTGTTTATGAGCCGGCAGAATCCCGGAGGGGCCGCTTCACCGGCGGACATCGACCTGACCTGCACGGCGAGAGCCGCGTCGGAACTCTCGACTTTTGCGATATCGCCGATGCGTATCAGCGTATCGTTCACCATCGTAGAATCAAAGAAATGCAGCGTAACCGTTTTGGGGGATGCCGCCGCGGCAAACGCAAACGCCATAACAAACGCAGACGCCTTAGCCGTCTCGCGTATCGCATTGCCGATGCTGTTAAGTCTGCGGTTCATACCATCCATCCCTTACGTTTTGACGATTATCGCTAATCATCCGTTAACATTATCATTGACTATCTATCTGCCTGCACAACAATTAGTTACCTGTTCACTATTCACTATAGCCTGCCTGATAACTACCGTTTCAAGTTATTTGCGATCTGCAGCATCTCTTCGCTGGTCGATATCGCTTTAGAGACGATTTCGTACGCCCTCTGCGCGGCGATCATGCTGACCATTTCGTCTACGATCTGCACGTTCGACNCCTCTACGTAGTTCTGCATCAGCGTGCCCATGCTGTCTTCACCGGGCAGCGCCACTACCGGCACTCCGCTGGCGTCTGTCGCGCCAAAGAGGTTCCCGCCCAAAGACCTGAGGCCCGCCGGATTGATGAACCTTACCAGCTCAAACTGGCCGATATCCGTAGAGAGCTCTTCGCCCGGCATAATTACGCTTACCCGCCCGTCCGGCTCAACCTGAAACGAATTTGCGCCTTCGGGCACTGTTATCTGCGGCTGTACAATAAAGCCCGACGATGTTACAAGCGTGCCATCGTTCGACTGTTTGAACGAGCCGTCGCGTGTGTAGGATGTCGAGCCGTCCGGCATAGTAATCTGAAAGAAGCCCTCGCCGCTTATGGCGATATCGTACGGGTTCTGCGTCAGGTTCGGCGAGCCCTGCTGGAATACCCTCATAGTGGCTCCAGCCTTAACGCCTAACCCCACCTCTATGCCGGCAGGGGCCATGCTGCCCTCAAAGTTGCGCACACCCGGCTCGCGTATCGCCTGATACATCAGTTCCTGAAACTCTACGCGGGTACGCTTGTAGCCGTTAGTGTGGAGGTTGGACAGGTTGTTGGTGATGTTGTCCATATAGAACTGCATCGCCTCCATCCCCGTCGCCGCTGTCATAAGACTTCTAATCATTTTTATTCTCCTTTTTACTTTACCTGTTCAATATTTCACTATTACCCGTTAATTTATCTATTACCTTATATTCGCGACCTGATTAACCGCCTTGTCCAGCGTCTCGTCCTGCGAGTGCAGCGCCTTCTGGCTCGACTCGTAGTTGCGGTGCGCCGAAATCATGTTCACCATGTTGCGGATCATATCCACATTCGACCCCTCAAGATACCCCTGACGAATCACAAAACCCGCCGACTGGTGCTCAACCGCCTCTACGTTTATGGGTGCGAAACGGCTGTTGCCGCAGCGCCTCAGCTCATAAGGCTTTTCAAAATCAACTATCTTTATAAAGCCCTTGCTGTAGCCGGACTGAATGACCTCGCCCATCTCCGTAATCGTTATCTTCTCGTTCGGCTCAACGCGAATAAAGCCCTCTGTACCCATAACCTTCGAGCCGTCCGACATTACGAGCAGGCCCTGATCGTTAATCGAAAAGTTGCCGTTCCTCGTGTAGCGCACGCCGTCGTCGGCCATAATCTTAAAAAAGCCGGTGCCCTTGATCATCATGTCGAGATCGTTGCCGGTGGAGCGCATCGTGCCCTCCGTAAAATCTATAAAAACCTCATCGACCTTGAAATCGCGGTTCGCGAAAACGCGGTCGGTATCATCCTTATAATACTCCTGATACGCCGCCGTGAACAACCCGCTCTGCTTGAAGCCGGTGCTGTTGGCGTTGGCCAGGTTGTTGGCTATCTGCTCCTGCTTCTGCGCCAGAGCGGCCATTGATGTCGAAGCCGTGTAAATTCCCTGAATCATTTTCTTTCGCCCCTTTTGGGTGACTGGTTCTCGTCCGCTTAATAAACACTGCAAGCCGTGTGCCACGGGGCGCGGGTAGGGCGTTTTTTGGGGTTTTGGGGTGGATTTGCTGACTTTTTTGGGTGGATTTGCGGATTTTGGGTGGATCTTGAGCGGATTTCGGGGTAATATGGGATGATTTGAGCTGATTTAAGGGCGGTATTTTTTGCCTGCCGGGAAATTTTTTCCGTGGCCGGACAGGGCAAAAGGCGCATAAGAAGCGGTCACTATCCGCCGCTCATGGAGATAACCGCTCCGTTCAAACTCACCGGGACATCCTCTCTTTTATGCGTTTCAGCCGGTTCAGCGCGCCATACTGGCAAGCGAACCCTACAAATAATAATCCGGCGGTTGCTGCTCTTTTGTAAAATGCAGTATTTCCAGTATTTTGGCGCGCATGTTCAAAAATTCTGGTAAATTTCTCTCGCGGGGCCTGGGCATGGATACGTTTAGAATCTCCTGTATTTTACCCGGGCGCGGCGACATAATCACAATACGGTCGCTTAAGTAAATCGCCTCGTCTATATCGTGCGTTATAAGCATAATCGTTGTTTTTCGCTTTTCCCAAATACGCAGTATTTCATCTTGCATTTGCATACGGGTAAAAGAATCAAGCGCCCCCAACGGCTCATCCATAAATATGATTTCCGGATGTATCGCCAGCGCGCCGGCAATTGCTACGCGCTGGCGCATTCCGCCTGAAAGCTGGTGCGGGTAGTGATTCGCGAAAGATTTAAGCCCCACTAATTCAAGATATTCGTCGGACGTGCCGCGTATTTCCTGTTTTGAAAGCTTTTTCGTTTCCAGCCCAAGCTCAATGTTTCTGCGTACGGTACGCCAGGGGAGCAGCCCGAAATTTTGAAAAATTGTCACGCTGCTGCCCACAGACACGGTTCCGTCAAACACAGGCTCAAAACCTGCCAATATGTTAAGAAGCGTCGTTTTCCCGCAGCCGGAAGGCCCCAGGAGGCATACAAACTCGCCTTTTTCTATTTCCAAATTCACATCCCGGAGCGCGTGAAAAAACGCTCCGTTCTGCTCAAAGGTTTTTGACACGTTATCAACTTTAACAAACATAGCTCTCCCTTATTTTTTAGTCATTCCCCATTTTGCGTAAATGCGCTTTTCGGCCATGCCGAAAATCCCGTCTAACGCAAGCCCCAAAAGCCCTATTACCACCATCGCCGCCATCAGCAAATCGGCGCGCATGTTTTGCCTCGCGTCAACAATCAGAAAACCGAGCCCCGACTGCGCGCCAACCATCTCCCCGGCAACAATAAATACCCAAGCGGTGCCTATTGCGATATGAAGTCCGGATGTCATGTGCGGAAACGCGGCCGGCAAGATGATTTTGATAAAAACATCAAGCGGGGACAGCCCGAAGTTTTTCGCTACTTTCAGGTAATTACGGTCAATCTTGCTTACCGATGACACCGTTATCAGCAATATCGGGAAAAATGCCGCGATAAATACAATTACAACGGCGGGAATATCCCCTATTCCAAACCATAGCACCACAAACGGAAGCCACGCGATAGGTGAGATCGGGCGAAGAAATTGAATGATGGGGTTTACAAAACGCCACGCGTTATGAAAATACCCGAAATAAAGCCCCAGCACCAAACCAAGCGCCGCCGCCGCGACATAACCGGCAAAGAATCTGCCCAGACTATGCACAATAGCCTTTGTGAGTATGTCTTCCCGAATCAGCTCCCATAAACCGCTGACCACGCTCAAAGGCGGGGGGAACAGCGCCGGATTATACCCGCCAAGCAGCGTCGCCGTTTGCCAAACAGCGATCAGTACGGTAAACCCGATAACCGCCGGGTATATTTTTTTAAAAATCAGCATTTATCATCTCCTTAAACTTGCCACAAATTCCTCATATTCCGGAGGGTTTGAGGAGAGCCCGAATGTTACCATTTTGCCGCTGAGGTCCGAATATGCCGCCGGGGTAATTTCCAGGCTGTCAAACGATATCCATTCCAAAGAGAGCTTAAGCGTGGCGTCGTCAACCATCAGATATTTTTTCGCGGTCGCATCGGCAAAATCCTTGTCGCGGGAAACGCGCGCGCCGGCTTCGTGGTACTGAGCGACAAATTGTTTGGCGGCGTCTGGATGGTTTTTAATAAAATTATCCGTAAGTACCATTGCGCAGCATATTGAATTGCGCCACAATTCTCCCGATTCATGCAACGCTTTGCCCGCGCCGAGCGTAACCGCTTTAGCGCCAAACGGCTCCGCGACGCAATAGCCGTCTATCTGCCCCTGCACCAGCGCGGCAGGCATCTCCGGCGGCGCCATTTCAACCACATTCAAGTCGCCTGTGCCGATCTGGGCATTCGACAGCATTTGCCTGAGCAAAATGTTGTGCGAGGACAGGCGGTGTGGTATGGCAAACGTTTTGCCTTTCAGCTCCTGCGCGCTGTTTATATTCGGTTTCACAATCACCGCGTTTCCGTCCCGGTGCCCGAGCGCGACCGCCTTTAAGCCGACGCCCTGCTCTTTCGATTTTGACGCGAGCTGTATCAGTACGGACGCGCCGTCTACACGCCCGGAGTTAAGGGCATCGGTCAATTCAGCCCAGGAGCTGTATTTAATCAGCTCTATTTTGACACCGAAATCTTCGCTTGCGAGCTCTGCCGCGGCAAAGAGCGGAATTGCGTGGGTGATCGGAAGATAGGCTATCTTAAGGCTTTTCTTCGCGCCGCCGGAACTGTTTTTTGAACACCCTGCCGCCAGAAACGCAAACAGGACGACTAACAAGATTTTTGAAAATCCTTTCATTTCAACCTCCTTGATTTTTCTTCCATATGTGAAACTATTTTAGTTGCTAAAGCCAACGGATCAGTGTCTATAACCATGCGTGAGCCGAACCGTTCAAAGCCCCCGTTAAGCACGTAATCCATAACATTTTTTGAACCCTGCACCGGCGGATATACGCAGTGATAGGAGTTCATTCCCATAAGCCGGAAACTGAGAGCCGCGCCTATCCCCTTTTCATTAGACCACTCAGGGCTCGAAAAGGCAAACGGCATGTCCTTTAAATCCGCNCCCGCCAAAACGGACAACATTTTAAACAATGCCGACGCGCGGGCGTTATCCACACATTCGCCCATGTGCCATACGGGCGGCAATTTATCGCATAAAAATTCCCGCAAACCGCGGCCCGCCTGCTCGGCGGCGGACGCGCGGCAGAAACCAAGTTTCAAAAGCGGGAAAGACGCGCATCCGTTTGTCAGTACCAGAATATCATTTTTTATCAACGCGCCGGCGACATCCGCGATGGCTTTCTCGTAAAGAACCCGCGGATTATTGCACCCGACTAAATTTACAATCCCTTTGATTTTTCCGGATTTCAGCGCGTCCGCAACAGGTTTTACGCTTCCTCCGAAAAACTCGGATATGTTTTCGACGGAAAACCCCGTTTCCGCTTCAACTTCGTATTGTGGAATGAATACCGGTACGTCCTGCCGTTTTGCGAAACTTTCAATCGCGCGGTTAATTATGCGCTCCGCCAGCTCTTCCGCCTGATTTATGTTGGAATGGTGATGGTCAAACCCATAATGCTCCGCGTCTGGCAAGCGGGCGGAATCGCTTGTTGTTACAACGGCGGTCTTAACGCATTTGGCCACATTCATAATCGACGGAAAAACATCCTGAACATCCGCAACCCACAAATCCAGCGCGCCCGTGCCAAGCACAAGCTCGGCGCCCACCGCGTTAGACAGGGGAATCACCTCCCCGTAGCGGTACATGGCGGAAAGCCCGCTGCAGCAAATACCGTAAAAACGAATGCCCAGCGCACCTCTCTCTTTTGCCGAAGCGACAAACTTCTCCTCTCTCCCTTTCTTTACAATCTCGCTTACCAAAACAGGCGAATGCCCGTGCACAGCTATGTTTACATACCCCTTTTTCAGCGCGCCCAGATTCATCTTCAACCTGTTTCGGACAGGCAGGCCAAACAAACAGTCCTGAGCAATTGACGTGCCGAGTACGCTTGACCACGAAAACGCCAGCCCGCAGCGCTCAAACTGCCGCATTATATTCCGCCAGTCGCCGTCTGTCCCGGTTCCGGTTCGGTGCATCGCCTCAAACAGTTCGTGATATGCGCTTATGGGCAAAATGTCCAAACCCGCCCAGGTTTTCAATCTCTCGGGCGGCGCGAACGCGTTTAAGGTTTTATGTTCCGCCGGAACGGTTCGCGATAAATCGTCCAACAAGATATCGGCGACTTCGCCGGCAAGCTCATTAACGCTTTTCCCGTCGGTTTTTATCCCAAGCGCCTGCGCCGTCGATTTGAGCTTAGCCTCCCCGGCTATGGGAGTATTGATTTTACCTTCGGCGGCGTATTTTAACGCGAGCATGCTTTCTCTGCCGCGCCCGCCGTGCCCCGCAACCGCGGCACCGATATGACGCAGCAAATTACGCGCGGAAATTAAATCCTCATCGGCCCCGCAAGCGCCTTTTGGCGACTTCGCGGTAATCTTGCAGGGGCCCATCATGCAATTTTTGCAGCAAACGCCCGCTATCCCGAATGAACAGTGAGGTTTTTGCTTGTCAAAATGGTCAAACGCGGTTTCATGCCCGGTTTCCTGCATGTGCAGCAACATCTCCCGGGTCGCCGGGTCGGGGGTCTGCTCAATAACGTCGTTTTTAGACGGAAACGTCTTGCGGTACTCCGCCACGGCGCTGAGATAATCGCTTATATCTCCGTGGGCATGGTCATGGCTATGGCCGTGACTGTGGCTGTGATCATGGTTATGGCTGTGGTTACTCGACATAAATTGCCTTTTCAAAGCTATAACTGTTCACCGGCATATAAAAACTCTTTGCCGTAAAGGTTAATAATGACCAAAAATCGCCATATTTTAAGTATTTTAGCATAAATACTATTATACATACCTATTTACTTGCAATTAAAGATAATATATCTTTTTGGGTGTGTCAAGACCTAAATGTATTTTTTTCTTTCTTCAATCTAAAATTCCGCAGGCAACACCTGCCTTATGGCCTGTTTACTAAGTAAAATCAATGAGTTGCGTTGGTTTTTGCTCTAAAGCCCCCTGTGCGCCCAAATTCAAAAATCAATGCCGCTCCGGCACCCGCTTATTCCGTTGCGGCTTCCCGGACCGCCCCGTATGCCCCAAAACGCCATTTTTGCCGTTTTTTTGCTTTTGGGGTGGGAATGTAGTATATTATAGCATGGAGAAAATGGCGAATGGCCGAACTTAAATACAAACTCACGAA
>WQTH01000074.1 GCA_009786415.1 Chitinispirillia bacterium
CCGAGGAGCCTTTTGGCCTCTTCGAGCGGTACGCCTTTTTCGATCAGGGCGATGATTTGGGCCATACCCTCGGCCATGCCTTCCTCCCGGCCTTCGGCCTTGCCTTTTGCCAAGGCCTCTTCCCAAGCCTCCTCCCTGGCCTCTTGCTGCCAGTATTCTTTCATATCCTCTGCTGAAACGGGCTTTGTACGTGTCGGCCACGTATATAAGGAACCGCAGCGGGATGTTGGGGCTGACCGTTGACTGGTGCTCGGTGAAGACGATGAGGCGGCCGTCTACGAGGAACGACACATCGTTCTTGGGGCCCATATAGAGCGGGCTGGAGAGCGTAACCTCCTCCATCGGCGTGTCGGGGCCGAAGTCGGTCTTCAGGAGGTAGCTGGCGACGCGGCGGAACTCCGCAGGCTCTTTGAAGATGGCGCGGAACATGCCGTCCTTGAACTCGCGGTTGGCGTCGGGCCCGTTGGGGCCATCGTCGTCGGGATTGTCTCCCAAAAGTCGGCTACTTTATCCAGAAACAATAAAAAAATGATATTCTTATTGACACGATGTATCCATTGTGCTATATTATCTAATCGGCAGCTATAGATGTAGCAAGTTTTCACTATTAAAACCAGGTTCGAAAAATGAAACATGATCTCGAAAAAATGGTTCAAAAGCATTATGAAGACCTTCTCGAAAGGATATCGCACCGCTACGTTGAAGGGCAGGCGCAGGCTATTAGATCGGTTAATGAGAGTATTGTCAATACAAACTGGGACATAGGCAGATACATTGTTGAGTTTGAGCAGGGTGGAAAATCCAAGGCGAAGTACGGTACCGGCCTTTTGGAAAATTTATCGAGGGATTTGACATTTAGGCACGGCCGGGGGTTCAGCAGGTCAAATTTGAGCTATATGCGGCTTTTTTACCGTTTTTTCCCAAATTGTGAGACACTTTCTCACAAATTATCATGGTCTCACTACTGCGAGCTGGTAAAAATCGATAACGAGTTGGAGCGGTCATTCTACTATCAGCAAAATATACTGGAAAACTGGAGTATTAGAGAGTTAAAACGGCAGAAGGAATCGGGTTTATTTCTAAGGCTTACCGTGTCTAAGGACAAGGATAAGGTATTGGCGCTATCAAAGAACGGGCAACTAATCGAAACTCCTGAAGATGTGGTAAAAGACGTGTATGTTTTTGAATTTCTCAAAATTTCTGAGCCGTACATTGTTTCGGAAAATGAGCTTGAAAGCCGGTTAATTGACAATCTTCAAAATTTTCTTTTGGAACTTGGCAAAGGTTTTACTTTTGTTGGCCGCCAGTACCGGATTATTCTCAATAATACCGTATATCGGGTAGATTTGGTGTTTTATCACCGGATATTGCGCTGTTTTGTCCTGATCGACCTTAAAATTAATGAGGTAGAGCACGGTGATATAGGGCAGATGAATATGTACATGGGCTATTTTGACAAGGAAGAAAACGTGGAGGGGGATAATCCTCCAATAGGGATAATTCTTTCAAAAGAGAAAGATGAACTTTTGGTAGAATATGCCACCTATGGGATGAGCAGCCAGCTATTTGTTTCAAAATATCAATTGTATTTGCCAAACAAGGAAGATTTGAGGCGGTTACTGCATAATCAGTTGAACGAGGCATTATGAGGCAGTTGGCAGTACGGGTAAACGGGAGTGTAAAACCTTTTCTGTAAATTAGTTTTTTCCGTTTTTTTATTTCGTCCACCATGGCCCCTAATATAGAGGGCCATGAACATAAAATACGATATGCGCATATATAAATGCGACTTTTTTATGGCATCCTGCCCTCGAACGCGATAGCGAGCTCGCCGTATATTTGCCCCCAATTCCTGATCTTGTTGACCCACTTTTTAGTGATCTGCAGTATAGTCAGGAATAGAGCCTTTTTCAGCGCCTCCTCAGAGGGAAAAACCGACCGGTTGCTATTTAAGCGGCGGTATTGGCTGTTCAGGCTTTCGATGGTGTTCGTGGTGTATAGTGCTTTGCGCACGTCCATAGAGTACTTGAAAGCCGGGCATACGGCATCCCACTACCCATCGTTTCATCGCGTTGTGAGTGTATTATCTCGTCAACGAACTGTATAACGTCTTCGTCTGTGAGCCATTCCTCCGCGATTTTACGCGCTTCTTCGGTACATCCGCTTTCGCAGTAGCGGTCTCAGGCTTTTCGTTTCAGGTATGTATCTATCGCTTCATTAACAATTTCCTCGCGGGTGCGCTCTTCTTGTCTCGCAAACTTTTCCGCTCTCATACAAACATCATCGTTAACCGTCAATACAGCCATAGTTCCCCCCTGAAACAGGTTCTGATGGAAACGGAATATATATGCCGCACAGAATCCCCTCCTACCTCATCAGCTGCAGCACGCCCTGCTGCGCCATATTGCCCTGCGACAGCATAGCGAGGGATGTTTGGGTTAGGATGCTGTTTACCGACTTTTGGATTGCCGCGCGAGCCATATCCAAGTCGCGGATGCGGCTTTCGGAGGCTATTTGGTTTTCGTAGGCCGTGTTCAGGTTGTTTACGGTGTGTTCGAGGCGGTTTTCGGTGGCGCCCATGTTGCCGCGCTGGGTGGATATTTTGTCTATGGCGGCGTCTATGGATTCAAGCGCGCTCGCGGCACCGGCGGCGGTGCTTACGTCTNCCCCGCCAATGCCAAGGGCCGCGGCCCTCGTGTCGCCTATGGAGATGTCTATGGTCTGGCCGCTGTTGGCGCCGGCCTGGGTGGTTATGCCGGTTGCGGAGCCGTCTAAGAGCTTTTGGGTATTGAACTCGGTGACGTTGCCTATACGGTCGATATCGGTGCGCAGCTGGCTCACCTCGGCCTGCAAGTGCGCCCGGTCGGAGTCGGTGTAGATGCCGTTTGAGGCCTGTACGGCCAATTCGCGCATCCTCTGGAGGGATTCGTGGGTCTGTTCCAGCGCCCCCTCGCCCGTCCGCAGCATGGAGATGGAGTCGGAGGCGTTGCGGGAGGCCATATCAAGGCCGCGGGCCTGCCCACTCATATGCTCGGATATGGCGAGGCCCGCCGCGTCGTCGGACGCGCGGTTGATCCTCATGGCCGTGGCGAGGCGCTCAAGGGTCTTGGCGTTGCCCGCTGCGGCGATATCAAGCATGCGGGCGGCGGTGGAAACGGAACTATTGCTGCCTATATTCATAATAAAACCTCCTTTTAGGATTATCCTGTGTTATCCCCTATATATAATATAGTTATTTTCCCGAAAAAAATCAATATTTTGTAAGATTTGATTTTGACGCCCATAAATCCTCCTAAATCCCTATACATTCCCCCGGCTCGCCCTGAGGACAACCCGTCAGGCATGGTTTTGAGGTCTAACCATGAAAGTCCCTTAATCCTGTAAATAACGCTTCGGGCGGTTTTTGGGCGTTTAGACGGAAAAATTCCTCAATTTCCATAAATCATGGCCGGCCATTTGATTTTTGCAATCCCACGATACTATATTAAATAGTACATCATGAGACGCGATCAAATTATACTGCTTCTGCAGCCCTACAAAAACGGGCTGATGCCTAAAAAGGACCTGATTGACTCCGTCAACCAGCTTGCCCGCCTTTTGCTCTCTTTGTGCGAGAAATACCCGCGCCTGCGTTTCAATGTAGCGCTGCCGGGGTACATTCTGGAGTGCATAGACCCGCTTGTCATCTCGTCGATGCGGGCAATGGTAGCGCGCGGCAGCCTTGAGTGGCTCTGCACGGGGTACACCGAGCCGTTTTTGAGTTTTTCGCCGCTATGGCTCACGAGCGAGAACATCGCCCTGGGGGCATCGGTCTTCACGGATCTGACCGGGGAGCCGCCCGAAGGGTACGTGCCCCCGTTCTCCAACTGGGAGCCGTCGCACATCGACATGTTCAACGGGGCGGGGCTCAAGTACGCGGTTATCGCCGCCGAGCTGCTGCCCAAAAAAGATACAACGCCCTACGGCTACTGGATGACGGAGTATACGGGCACCTCAATGGCCCTCTTCCCCACCCAGACGTACCACCGCTACAACGCGCCGGAGAGCATCGTCTCGTGGGTAAAAGAGAACACCGCGAGCGACACTCCGGACAATGCGCCGCAGATGCTGATTCTCAAGTACCTCTACTCGCTTTTGCCGGAGAACGCCGAACTCCAGAAAAAATGGTTTGAGCAGACCTCCGCTGAGGTCGAGAAGCACATACTTGAGCTCCAGCCGCTGCGCTTTAAGGATGTTATAGGCAACGTGCCGCCGCTGGGCCTGCACTACTTCCCGCCCAGCCTCGTGCCGTCGCACAACGAGCCGGNAACGCCTTACTTCCTTAACCATATGCACTGCTACGACCAGATCGGCGTACTGCAGCGCAAAATGATGGACGTCAGCGACAGCGTGCGCGAGCTTAAAGACTCCAAGCTGGCCGCGAAGCTGCGCAGGCTGCTCTTCTTCGCTCAGGATATAAACAGGTTTTTGCCGGCGCAGCACTCCGGTTTCTGCAAAGTCTCCGACCGGCTGTGGACATACGGCAAACTGATTGACGTGGAGCGGGAGCTGTACGAGCTGAGGGACACGCAGAACGGCGTGATACGGCTGGCGGACTTTTTGCGCAACGGGTACAAGAGCGTCATCATGTCGAACAAAGCGCTCAAAATGTGCCTCGACCACAAAAACGGCGCGCATGTGTACGAGCTTGACTACCGGGAACGTTCGTACAACGCTTTCGCGGCGTACAACCCTGCGGTGCGTACGCGGCCCAACGTAATAGTGCCCCGCGAGAGCAAGCTGGGGTTCTGCGACAAGATTTTTATGCCCGGCCAGCTCAATGCGGAAGATTACGCCAGGGGGCTTATAAAAGACTGCGCCAATTTCGCCGAATCCGCTTTCGAGTACACGTTCAAGAACNCCCCCACCGGCGTAAAGGTCATTCTGAACTGCACAAGCGGTTTCGCTGACGGCGGGCGTACGTACCCTATGAGCATGGACAAGGTCTTCGGGCTCGAAAAAGACAGCGCCACGCTCTCGTACAGCTACAAGTTAGGCAATACCTCGCTTACAAACTACTCGTTTATATTCGGCACGGAGATACCGCTCGCGCTGCCCGACTCATCGGACGGGGAGGGCGCCCGCATAATAGGCGGCAAAACCAAACAAACCGTAAGCGGCAAAGAGACAATTATAATAAACGACATAACCGAGTGGGCCGTTGAGGACGAAGAGGCCGGGGTGCGGATGGAGTTCGTTACCCAGAAGAAGGTAGACGTGTGGCTGCTCGGCGGCGATACGCTGCTCATAACCTGCCCGGTAGAGATAGAGGCGAACACCGCGGTATCGCTCACCGGCAGGATCAGCTTCAAGAAGATAAAGGCGAGGAGAAATAACGATGATTCGCTCTGAAGCCCTGGATATTGTGTTAGAGAGCCGCGGCTCAGTAATATGGTTCTTCCTCTCAGGCCATTTCAACAACGAGCAGGCTCCAAGCATCCGCGAAAAATTTATTGGGCTTATGGGCGACGGCTGCCGCTCGTTTGTAATAGACCTCGAAAAAGTTACGTCCGTGGAAGACGCTGTGGTGCCGATGTTCCTTAACCTGCTCAACACGCTCAAGGGCAAGGGCGGCGAACTCAAGCTGATATTCAAGAACGATGTGATGTACCGCGCGTTCCTGCCTTACTTCAACCTGTTTCCGATCTACACCGACGCCGACGCGCTTACAAGCGGCACGCTCTTTGGCCTGCTGAAAAAACGGAGCCAGACGCTCGCCAAAAAAACCGGTTTCCGTATCTCGCGCACTGTCGCGTTCTCCATGCTTATAGTCCTTTGCGGATGGTTTATGACGCTCCTCTACATAATAAACATGCAAAACGAAAGGCTGCGGCAGCAGCAGGTTGAGCTTCACGAGCTTGGCCTGTGGAAAGTAACGACCGAGATAGAGGTCGAAAACCTGCGGGAGCGTTTGCGTCCGCTGGAACAGCTGGGAATAGTAAAAGATGCTCCGCAATCAAAACGCAACTGACACGCAGGAACAGCCCGGCGCGGGCCCGCAGCAGGCCGCCGCATCGTCTGCGCGGCACGGCATTGCCATAGAGGGCAACAGAATCTGGATGTCGGAGCTGACATGCATCATCCTCGTGTGCATACTGATAGTCGCCCTGTTCTCCATGACCGCGGTAATAATACACAACGAGCATACCATACACAAACACGACGACAAAATCGCCCAGTTCGAAATGGAAAAGATCAGCGTGACGCGCGACGTAAACATAATGAAAGAGCGCCTGCGCATAGTAGAACTCCTGAAAGTTGTAATCGGAAGAAAGTCGCACCCGGAATGGGTGTACAAGCTGGCCGATCTGGTATACACAAACAGCCTGCAATACGGATACAGCCCCGAACTGCTCTTGGGATTGATAGCGGTAGAAAGCAAATACGACCCCGAAGCCCTGGGGCGGTACCGCAGCGGGGCGTTGAGCGACGCGGTCGGCCTCATGCAGATAAAATACCCAACCGCGCTCGATATGGCAAAGGTATTGGGGATAGAAGGATTGAAGCCGGAAGACCTCATGAACCCTGAAATGAATATCATTCTGGGAACAGCTTATCTTACGACGCTGATATCGTGGTTCAAAGACTTTAAAGTGGGAGTAATGGCGTATAACCTCGGACCGGGAACGGTAAGAGGAGTGCTGCGCAGAAATGAGACGCTGCCCATAGAGTACTACGAAAAAATATTAGTTCAGTACTACCGCCTCAAAGCGCTTGGGGAACAGATCGACATAACTAAGGATACCGGGTGGTGATGCCGGCGCTAATCAGTCTCAGAATAGCGGATGTCGTACGAATACCCCTGCTCAGTCAGAAATAGCTGGCGGTTCATCGCGAATTCCAGTTCTTTTGATTCCCGCGTGACAATGGAGTAGAATACGGCCTGCTCGCCGCGCTTTTTGGGGCGGAGTATGCGGCCCAGCCTCTGCGCCTCTTCCTGACGCGAGCCGAATGAGCCTGATATCTGGATAGCCACGTTTGCGTCGGGCAGGTCTATGGCGAAGTTGCCTACTTTTGAGAGGATCAGCACCTTTATCTCACCGTCCCTGAACTGCTTGTACAGATCGTCGCGGCGCTTGTTGTTTGTGGTCCCGGTTATAAGCGGCACGTTAAGCTCACTGGCGAACATCTCCAATTGCGTGATATATTGGCCGATGATAAGTATGTTGTCGCCGCTGTGAGTTTCCACAATTTCCCTCGCTACGCGCAGTTTGTCGGGGTTTTCGTACGCCTGACGGATCTGCTGGCGCGGTGTGAGGGAGAGATACTGCATTTTTTCCGCCGGCGGCAGGTCTACGCGGATCTCGACGCATTTCGCGGTGGCTATCCAGCCCTGGCGTTCGAGGTCTTTCCACGGCACGTCAAATTTTTTGGGGCCAATCAGCGTAAAGACGTCGTTTTCGTGCCCGTCCTCGCGTATCAATGTCGCCGTAAGCCCTAATCTCCTGCGGGCCTGAATGTCCGCGGTGAACTTGAAGACCGGCGCGGGGAGGAGGNGGACTTCGTCGTAGATAATCAGCCCCCAGTTTTGCGAATTGAAAATTTCGTAGTGCAAAAAATCGTCATTCCTTGACTTGCGGTAAGTCAGTATCTGGTATGTTGCGAGCGTAATGGGCTTAATCTCCTTTGAATCGCCGCTGTACTCCCCTATCTCGTCGTCGCGCAGGCCGGTCTTGTCCATTATCTCCCTTTTCCACTGGTGCGCGGCGGTAACATTCGTCACCAATATTAACGTCCTGCGCTTCAACAGGCTCATTGCGTATATGCCTACGACCGTCTTTCCCGCGCCGCAGGGCAGCACCACCNCCCCGCTGCCTCCGGGGGCGTTCGCGTTGCCTATAAAGCTCTCGGCAGCCATGCGCTGGTACTCGCGGATGGTAAAATCGCCGCCGGTGAGCATTTTGTCCCTGATATCGACATTGTAGGAATCCCCGTCAACATATCCTGCCAGATCGTGGGCGGGGTAGCCTAACCCTATGAGCGCCTGTTTGATGAGCCCCCGGTTCTGCGGCGGCACCTGCACGCGGTTCGCGTCCGCGAATTGGCCGACTAAGGGCGCGATTTGGGGATGGCGGCTGAGCTGGCGAATCATGTTGGGGTCTTCGGAGCGCAGCGCCAGCCCCCCGCCCTCAAAGTTCTCAAGGACGAGCTTCCCGAACCGGCCCATCAGTTCCTTGATATCGTCTACGACGTTCCGGGGCAGCGGGTACTTCGAGTACCGCGACAGGCGCTCCTCCACATCGTCGGCGGTTAGCCCCAGCGCCGCAGCGTTCCACAGTGACAACGGGGTGATTGAGTAGGTATGAATATATTCAGGGCTCTTGTCAAGATGAGCGAACTGGCTGACGGCGTTGCGGACCTCGGCGAACAGCGGGTTGTTGACCTCAAGAAGGACGGCGCTGTTGCTCTGGACGATCAAAGGATTTTCAGAATTCATAAGTTACGGAATATAATATACGCGCAACCCAATTTGCAAACAATATTTGTGTTGATTTTGATTTTTTAAAAAAGGCGGCCGGGAACGGCCGCCCCGGCAAGGTTATTTTTGGGATACGTGCTTGGTTTTTGGCGCCTTTACATCATCCTTCTGAATATCCGGCGCATCACCCGACCTCTTCCCCATATTCCTTACTATATTGGCCCCCAACGCGTTCAGGCGCTTATCGATATCCTGATACCCCCGGTCTATCTGCTCGATCCCGTTGATGACGCTGCTCCCCTGCGCGGCGAGCGCGGCTATGAGCAGCGCCATACCCGCCCTTATGTCCGGGCTCGACATGGACGATCCGTAGAGCTGCGACTTGCCGACAACGACCGCCCGATGGGGGTCGCAGAGTACGATCGACGCCCCCATGCCAATCAACTTGTCCACAAAGAAGAGGCGCGACTCGAACATCTTTTCGTGTATGAGGCACGTTCCCTCCGACTGCGTGGCGCATACTAAAAATATCGACATAAGGTCTGATGGAAAGCCCGGCCAGGGGCTGTCTTCTATTCTGGGGATGACCCCGCCCATATCTTTGCGGACCTTTAGCGACTGGCTGCCCGGCACGCGCATAGTACGCTTCTCAGGGTACGTATCCAAGATCACCCCTATGCGCTCGAACTGGAACAGTATCATGCGCAGGAGTCCGGTATCTNCCCCGCTTATGGTCAGGTCCGAGCCGGTCACCGCCGCGAGGCCTATGAACGACCCGGCTTCTATGTAGTCGCTGCCGATTTCGTGCCCGGCGGCGCCGAAGTCGCGGCGCCCGTACACCGTGAGCAGATTCGAGCCGATGCCTTCGATCCTGACGCCCAAAGCCTGCAGGAACTTGCACAGGCCCTGCACGTGCGGCTCCGACGCGGCGTTGGCGATGACCGTTTTCCCGTTGGCGCCGGCGGCGGCGATGAGGGCGTTCTCGGTCGCGGTTACGGATGCTTCGTCCAGGTAGATGTCCGCGCCGCGCAGGCCGCCTTCGGGGGCGGTAATGATGAAAGCGGTCTCGCGGGTGACGTTTTCGCTGCTCACCGTCCGCTCTATGTCGAGCGTCGCGCCTAAGGCCTGAAACGCGAGGAAGTGTGTGTCTAACCGGCGGCGGCCTATGTGGTCCCCGCCCGGTTGGGTGATGACGGCCTTGCCGGTCCTTATCAGGAGCGCGGAGGCGAACAGGACAGACGCGCGGATCTTGTTGGAGAGCTCAATTGGGAGCTTGGAGGTGGCGATACCAACCGTTTCCATGCGGTACTCGTTCTCGCCGGTGCGGGTAACGGCGGTGCCAAGCGTCTCCGCGATTTTGAGCATATTGAGCACATCGCCGATCTCCGGAACGTTCCTGAGTACGACCGGCTGCGCCGAGAGCAGGGCGGCGGCGATTACCGGGAGCGCCTCGTTTTTGTTGCCGGTAACACGTATGGTGCCGGAGAGCTTGCAGCTGCCATCTACCAGAAAAGAGCCCATTTTGTCGATTTCCTCCTGCCGGGCGCATCCCTATGGGACGCGAAAAAGTTCTTTGGCGACTTTCAAACGCCAGAATTAACATCAAAATCAATATATATTATAGCATCGCCACATAGCATAATCAAGCTAAATTCCCAGTAAAAAAAAATCCTATAAAAATAACCTGCATTTTCTGAAAAAATGATTTATATTACTAACATATATCCGGCTTCGTTCGGGGTAACCAAGCGTCTTGACTAACACTTTTAATATGGGAACCCGGCTTCGGACAGCGCGAGCATGCCGCCCCCGCAGGCGGACTTTCAGACTGTCCGAGCGGACAACCACCGTAATAGTTTATGAGTTCAAGAAAAATGGTCCCGGGCGGAGCTCTTTTTTTCTTAATTTTTTTCTTGTATCCAAGCTTGGTTTGTATTATATTATATGTACCTATACTATATATATTAATTGTATTATCCAAACAGATTAATAAAACCATTAACCAATAACGGAACGAGGGGACTTTATGACTCGCAGACTCAAACTCATCCCGGCGCTCATCGCGGCGGCGGGGATATTGGCTGGGGCTTTTGCGCAAGGGAGCGTGCCTATGCAGACTATGCAGGATTCGGCTAAGGGAAACCGGCTGATAATCAACGGCAAGCCGATTTTTGCTTCCGGGATGAACATTGCCTGGATTGCCGGCAACTCTTTCAGCAACGACGTGGGTGACACGCCGCTTAATGAGTTTGCGTTCAGGCAGCACATTCAAAACATCAGGAAGGCGGGCGGCAACGCCGTCAGGTGGTGGTTGCATACCGACGCGGCGAACTGCCCCAAAATAAACAACGACGGCGAGGTTACCGGCATAGGCACGCAAACCATCAGCAACATCCGCAAGGCCCTCGACATTGCATACGAAAACGGGGTTGTGGTGTCGCTTTGCCTGTTCTCGTTTGACCTGCTGAACGGGGAGGGCGAAAATAAAACGGCCGCGGTTGTGGCCCGCAACGAAAAATTCCTGACCGTGCCGGCGAACCTCGACACATACATCGAAAAAGGGTTGAAACCTATACTTGAGGCAGTAGGCAGCCACCCGGCCATTATGTGTTGGGAGGTATTCAACGAACCCGAGGGAATGTCCAAAGGGACGACGACTACCGGTTCAAACTGGCAGGGATGGGCTTCACGCATAATAGACTACGACCATGTTATAAGGTTCACGGGCAAAATCGCCGCCGAGGTTCACCGCAGCACGAAGAAGATGGCCTCTACCGGCATACACGAGTTCCATAAGACCAAGTACTTCCACCGCTACACCGACGCGAGCCTCAAAACGGCCGCCGGCGGCGATGAGCTTGCGTACCTGGACTTCTATATGGCGCACTACTACCCTGAGTACTTAGGCACCGACCACTCTCCATTCCACAATCCGGCGAGTTTCTGGGAACTGGGCCGTCCGGTGGTCATAGGTGAGTTCCCGGCCAGAGACTGGGGCCCGGGAACCGGGTACAATATGGCGCAGCCGGGTACCGCGATGACAATTATAAACGCTTACGAATACGCCTACAACAACGGCTATGCCGGCATTATGAGCTGGTCGATGACAGAGGGCAACGTGGCGAAATTCGGCAATTACGAGACAACAAAGCCTGCGCTTGAGAACCTTTACGCCAAACACAAAAGCGATATCATGATCAAGGATGTCAACTACGAAGACCTCACCGGAGACTTGGCCCTGAAACTGGTTATGGCAAATACGCCGCAGGAAGGAACTGCGGATAACGGGGGCCCGTGGAACGAATTGAGCGTCGAATCGGGCACTCACAATTTCTCCGGGAAGACCAACTTCATGTTTGATATGTACATTGCGCCCGGCAGCGGCACGAACCTTACGATTGTCCCGGCGATAAAGGTGGGCAGCGACTGGACGTGGAGCCCTGCGCAAGACGAGTCGTTCACGCTCGCCGGAAAGCCGCAAGGCCAGTGGTTTACGGTCACAATTCCCGTCAGCGCCTTCGGGGCAAGCAGCCTGTCTCAGGTGCGGGGGATCATACTCCAATACTTCGCAAAGGACACGCCCTACACCGGAACAATATATTTTGACAACGTCAGGGTAGACACCGACGTGATCGACGATTTCAACAAATCTACCACCGAGTGGAGTACCGCCGCTGCGGGGGTCACCATGTCTCTGGCCCAGCGTCCAGGCAGCACATCCGTCTTCAACGGCGCCAGGCCCGGGCGTATGGCAAGCCGCACCCCGGCGGTCACGCTCACCGGCCGCATCCTGAGCGTAAGCTCCCCCACAGACGCCGATATGCACATCCGCTTAGTCGACGTAAAGGGCAAGACGGTAGCGAAGTTCAGGGGCGCGGGCGACGCCCGGTTCTCGATAGCCGGGGTCCCGGCGGGCCGGTACATCGTGGAGACGCGGATAGCCGGCAAGAGAGTGGGCAATTCGGCGGTTATCGTAAAATAAACCGGGCGGTATATGCGTAATATTATCGGATCGGGAACGGGATATCATAGTGGCGNGGTATGAACCGCGCCTTTTTTTTATACCCTGTTGATTTTTTCCCGTAACGAATTCTATAATGACATTCCATGCGGATTTCCCAACAGAAGTGAAAGGCCGCCTTACAATGAATAAGAGCTTTTTGAATCCAACGTGCTTGCACTCCTCACTTGTGAGATATTTTCTGATACCTTTTCTGATCCTCGCCGTGCTCCCGGCAGGCGTTTACGCCTTCAGCGGGGGCGAATCGGCCGACGGCAAGCAGAACATTGTGGACCTGATGTCGCGGTTCGTCCTGCAGCTGGGGGTAATCGTGGTGATCGCCCGGACGGCCGGGATACTGCTCAAACAGGTGAAACTGCCGATACCGTCGGCGCTCGTGGAGCTTCTGATCGGCGTCGCCATTGGGCCGTCGCTGCTTGGCGGGATGCCGCTGCCGGGATTCCCGGAGGGGCTTTTCAAGCTCGCCCCCGCCGCCATGACCACCGCGATGCCCGTATCC
>WQTH01000075.1 GCA_009786415.1 Chitinispirillia bacterium
ATCAAAAAGTAAAAAGGAAAGATATGTAATGACTCCTTTGTCATTAATTGCAGCATTTTGTTTTTGGTTTACTGCAATAAAAATGTAATTAGGGTAAATGATTTAATGAAAAAAACAATGCAATAAAAATAAATTCTTTAAAAAGACAGGCTGGGTATCAAAATGCTTACTTATAGAAAAGCGGGCTTGTGTGATGTAGACAGTCTTGCGAAAATCAGAAGTATTTTCTTGCAAGAGGCGGCAGATATAAGTTCAGAAGATGAACGTCTTAAAATGGAGGCCGCCAACAAAACCTATTTTGAAACGGCTCTTGCGGATGATAGCTTTGTGGCGTGGCTTGCCCTTGAAGATGGCAGGATTGTCGCGACCAGCGGATTATCTTTTTTTGTTGTACCTCCGTCTTCCAAATGCCCAAACGGTAAAGTCGCGTACATAATGAATATGTTTACCTTTCCCGATTATAGAAAACAAGGCATAGCGATGGAGCTTCTTAACCGAACGATTAGTACGGCAGAAAAGCGTGGTTATAGAAAGATAACCCTTTATGCAACAGATGCGGGGAGACGGTTATATGAGAGGTATGGTTTTAAGGATGTTACGGGAGATATGGAGTTTTACATAAACTAACTGTCGATTTGTTATACATAAGTAACTTATTGGCTTTAACTTTTGCATTAGGATTATTAAGAGCGATTATGGTGACATAAGCCATGTGGAAACAAACGTTAAAAAAGGGCAAATCTCTTGACATAGCAGTTTACAATGTTTTATCTTTATATAAAGACGGAATGCACCATAAATGCAAATGAAAAACTGTCAAAAATAATGAACCACCTCAAACGTAGCAGGTAGAGGGACGCTGTGAAAAAAGTGTTGATGGTAATAGTAGCGTTGGCTGTCTGTATGATAGTCTTTGCGCAGGGGCAGCAGTCGGTTAGTACGCCGGTGGCGAGTTCATCATCCGGTAACTCATTTACCGATTCGCGGGACGGGAAGAAGTATCGTACAGTCAAAATAGGAAAATTAACATGGATGGCTCAAAATCTCAACCATGAGACAGCCGACAGTTGGTGCTATAATGATGATAATTCCAACTGCGAGAAATACGGCAGATTGTATAACTGGAATGCCGCTATAAAGGCTTGCCCCGCCGGATGGCGTTTGCCTGCGCGTGAAGATTGGAATGAACTGGTTCAGGCAGCGGGCGGTGATGTTGCCGGTATAAGGCTTAAATCAAAAACCGGTTGGGACAATAATGATGATGGAAGCAGCGGCAACGGTGCAGACGATTTTGGTTTTTCAGCCCTGCCGGGCGGTTTCCGCCTATATCTTTTCCAGCGGGCTAACTTCGGCAATGTTGGCATAAATGCTTATTGGCAGAGCGCTACGGAGAATAAAGATCGCGCTCCCTGGAATCGGAGCATGTATTCGTTTATTGATAGCGTGGCTGAGAACATCAGCAGTAAAGACGCCGCTTTCTCCGTACGCTGCGTTCAAGGCGGTACGAAATGAACAGTTGGACGCAACACGGCCATGCCAATAACGCGGTGTTTTGACTTCCCCGCTCAATCCGTCAAAAACCGCTCTCGCCCCCTTTCCATATATTATATTAGGATATCGAACCCGTACCGCCAACAGGCAGGATAAACGACCTCTCATTCATACTGGACGACAGGTTGGTCGTGCTGGTTGAGCACCAGTCAACTCTGAACAACAATATGGCTTATCGGATGTTTCAGTACATCGCCGAGACCTACAGAGTGCTCCATGCGGACAAGGATGAGTACCGCGAGCGGATGTTCACGCTTCAGCGCCCCAAATTCATAGTCCTCTACAACGGCCCCTCCGAGATGCCGGACGACGTGCGGATTCTCCGTCTTTCGGATATGTTTGCCCCCGCCAAGCCGGAGGACGGGGTGGCAGATGCCGGGGTGGTTGACCTCGAATTGACCGTAAAAATGTACAATATTAACAGGGGGCCGTAACGAAGGTAAGCTAAAAAGTTGGGAATTATATATTTAGCTATGCAGTCCTAACCGCGCCGTCCGTTGTAAACTACCCCGCCCCCGTTGACGTAATCCCGCAGAATCGCGGCGGCATCGTCTCTCCGCACATCAAGCGCCACCTCGATCCCCCGGTTCTCAAGCTCCTTAACCCAGTCCGGCCGCTTCGACCCCTCGTCGAACCCCACGGCCCGCGCGTCTTCGTCCCTCGCGCCGCATACGAGCGCGCGCACGCCCGACCACGGGACCGCGCCGAGGCACATTGCGCAGGGGGCGGTGGTGGTGACAAGCTCGCAGCGCGGCATGCCGTTCGCGCCGAGGTCGAAGCTGCCGAGGGCGGCCTGCGCCTGCATCAGCGCGACCATTTCGGCGTGGGCGATTGATAGGCCGATGTTTGTGACCAGATTGACCCCCGCCGCTATAAGCCGCCCTGATTCCGTGTCGAACACCGCGGCGGCGAACGGGCCCCCGGTGCTGTATTTTACGTTCATACGCGCCAGATTGATGGCGAAGTCCATCCGCTCCTCGCGCGCGGCGAAAATCCCCGTGGCGAGGGCAAGGGGTTCACGCATCCACTCCGGCAGTTCTATTTGTATTAATTTCGGTTCCATGATATTAATATAATATTTGGGATTGCTGATACGCAGGCGTTAAAAAAATACGGCGTAACATATGGGGATTGCCGGATATGCAGCTATGCCGCAGGCGCCCCCAGCGGGGTGCGGAGATCAACATTGCCGGCGCAGCGCTCTTTTCGAATCGCCCCACACATCAACGGCGATCTTCCTGCCGATCGAATGGATCCGCTTTTCCAGGCATGTGCGGCAATGCCGGACATCCTCATCAAGGCAGGGCTTGCCCTCGTACAAGAGGTAATCCCGCCGCACATTCACAGGAGTGGTCTGCGGCATGATGACGTTTGCGCCGTAACGCAGCCCCTCCTCGCGCCCGTTGTCCCGCATTGCCTGCAAAGCCGTTGTCGACGCGATGTTGACGTCGCCAAGTACAATGCGGCATACGGCTATCATCAACAGCGCGGTCTGGAATATCTCGTCCTTCGCGTAGTTGTAGTAATCGTAATAGATGTTCATTGGCGTTGCTTTGTGGACTATGTACGGGCCCATGCCTATCATGTCGACATCCATGTCCCTGAAGAACAAAACGTCGTCGGCGAGGTCGGCAACCGTCTGGCCCGGGATGCCTGTCATTACACCCGTCCCCACCTGAAAGCCTGTGTCCCTCAGCGATTTCAGGCAGTCGATGCGCGTTTGCTGGTCCTGCGCCGGCGGGTGGATTGATGCGAACAGATGCGGGTTGGAGGACTCTATCCTTAACAGGTACCGGTGTGCGCCGGCATCGTACAGCCGCTTGTATGTTTCCGGTGACTGCTCGCCCACGCTCAGCGTTATCCCAACGCCGTCCGGCATCTTTTCGGATGTTGTTGATGATTTTATTTCGGCGATGACGTCAGCCAGAAAATCAATAAAAGCCTCGTCCCGGCGCTCGCCGGATTGCAGGACGACCGAGCCGTAGCCCTGGTCCGCGCACCATTTGGCAGACGCGGCGATGTCGTCTTTGGGGAGGATGTAGCGGTTTACTGCGGCGTTGCTCTTTCTTATCCCGCAGTAGTAGCAGTCGCATATGCAGTGGTTCGAGAACTCAATCAGCCCGCGGTAGAAAACATCGGGGCCGCATTTGTCCCGCATTATCTTTTCTGCGGTCAACCTGATTAATTCGATGTCGGTAGGATTATCCGCGCCAAGGAGCGTTATGATATCGTCCCGGTCAAGGGCATCTTTCAACAATATGCTGGTGATAGTTGACATAGGCTAAAAGTACAAATCCCTCTCTCCGTTGACTGTACGGTTATAGTAGTCCATAAAAGTGTCAAAGACCTTGGGGACTTTCTCCTGCAGCTCCCCGATCTCCTTGTTTATGACGGTCTCGCCTGCGGCCTTCGTCTCAGGAGTCGCGAAGTCGTCGAGCCACTCCCTGAATGTTACGACGGCGTTCAGTTTGCAGAACTTGCCTTCAGCCCCGGTCCTCAGCGAATCCATTATGCATTCCCCTGTCCTGCCGCAGCGGTATCCTGCGGTACAGAACGACGTAATGTACCCCATCTGCGCGTACTCCCTTACCACATCGTCAAGGCTTCGCGTGTCTCCAAGTATAAACTGTTGACGTGTGGACTCCTGTATCTCCCTGCCCTTGGCCTTGTTGTACGCGCCTAATCCTATATTGCTTGACGCGTCTGTCTGCGTGATGCCTAACGGTATTAATGATTTCCGCAGCGCGGCGTTCTCCCTCGCCGTCAGTATCATTCCGGCGTGCGTTATTGACAGGCGGATAACCGTAAGCGCTTTCCTGAAATCCTTATCATCAACAATATATTTGCTCTGGCTGATAAACGGCGTGTTCTCGGCGGGTTCCAATCGTGGGAATGAGACCGTGTGCGGGCCTATGCCGAATCTCTTTTCCAGCTCTATTGAGTGATACAGCAGGCCCATCACATCGAACCGCCAGTCATACAGCCCGAACAGCGCGCCAATGCCTACGTCGTCGATTCCCGCTTCCAAAGCGCGGTGCATGCAGTACAGCCGCCAGCGGTAGTTGCCTTTGAGCGTCGTGTGCGGGTGGAGCGTCTTGTATGTCTCTTTGTGATACGTCTCCTGAAAAACCTGATACGTCCCCAGCCCAGCCTTGCCCAGCGCGGTCAGCTCCTCGATTGTCATCGGCGCGGCGTTCACGTTCACGCGGCGTATAGCGGTGTCCCTGCCGGGGCGGTGGGGGATGGGCACCCTTGTTTTGTAGATGGTCTCTATTGTCTCCACCATATAATCAATGCCCGATTTCGGATGCTCGCCGTACACGACTACCAGGCGCTTGTGCCCTATCTTGCCGGCGAGGACTTCGATCTCGCTTTTAACCTCGTCGAGCGAGAGTACGCCGTGTGTTACGGATTGATTGTCGGTGCGCAGCCCGCAGTATCGGCAGTTGTTGACGCATGCCGTGCTCAGGTATAGCGGGGCGAACGTGACTATGCGGTTGTCGTACACCGCTTTCTTGACCTTGCCCGCGGCCTCTTCCATCTCCTGCCACATCTCCGGGTCGCGCACGTTAAGCAGCGTGGCAGTCTCATCCGGCGCGAGGGTTTTTATGGAGAGGGATTTGGCGATAATATCCCTCACGCGCGCCTTGTCGCCGGCGGCGTTTATGCACTCCTCGCTTGCAAGCTGGCCTGCGATAACGCCGTCGGGGATAAAGTCGTCTCCGTTTGCGTCCAAATATTTTTCTATCTGGCCGGGGTGTATGCGCTCCCCAATCCATGAACTGCTATCGTTTAACATACTATGAAATCTCCTTAAAAGGCTCGATCACCCTGTCGAGCACGCCTTGAAAATACGATATTGCCATACCATAGTTCGTAATGGGCACGTTTTTATTTACGGCCTCCCTTATTCTCGCCATCATCTCCCGCCGCGTGAGCATGCACGAGCCGCAGTGGATTATCAGGCTGTAGTCGGAGAGGTTTTGCGGGTAGTCCCGCCCGCCGCATATGTCAATCGTCACTGAGTCTCCAAGCCCGGTGCGCTCTTTCAGCATATGGGGGATTTTTACGCGGCCTATGTCGTCAGACGCGGCGTGGTGGGTGCAGGCCTCGGATATCAGCACCCTGTCGCCGGCTTTGAGCCTGCTTATGGCGGCGGCCCCCTGCGTGAGCGTTTCGAGGTCGCCCTTGAAGCGGGCGAAGAGTACGGAGAACGTGGTGAGGCGCACCTCCGGCGGCGTCGTGTCGGCGATGTGCTTTATGGCCTGCGAGTCGCATATCACGATGTCGGGGCGCTTGCTCAACACCGAGAGCGCGTCGGCGTATTCGCTGTCGCGCACTACCATAACCTGGCAGCCGCAGTCAAGCGCGTCGCGCATAGTCTGCACCTGCGGGAGTATAAGCCTCCCCTTGGGCGCGCCGGCGTCTATGGGCACGACCAAAAGCGCCAGCCCGCATGGCGGCAGCATATCGTGCAGAAGATCCCGCTGCATCATAGGCTCGGTGGCTGCCAGACAGCGGGTCAGGGTGTCTTTGAATGTACTGACTATCGTCTCGCGGATAGACCAGTCTACCCCGTCGGGGCCGCCCCCAGCGCAGGAGCATTCCATTATGTACGGGGTGATGTTCACAACCTGCCGCCTGAAATCGACGGTCGGCTCGCATACGTCCGTCTTGTTGATGACCACAATGAGCGGCGCCTGCCTCGAAAGCGCGGCGTCGCACAGCTTCGCCTCGTACTCGCCCCACCTGCCCTGCTCCGTAAGCACTACGAACACGTCCGCCCGCTCAAAAACTGCGGCGGTGCGCCTGAGCCGGTCGGCTGAGAGCTGCGAATCGTCGTCTACCCCTGCCGTATCCAGAAAAACCACCGGCCCGACCGGCCTGAACTCCATCGCCTTTTCCACTACGTCGGTTGTAGTGCCCGGCTGCGGCGATACTATAGAGACATCCTGAGACGTTACCATGTTGAGAAAGCTTGATTTGCCGACATTGGTCCGCCCGAATATCCCGATCTGCATCCGCATTGATTTGGGTGTGTTTTCCATGTGCAGGCTCCTTTTCTCATAGTCCCCGTATTATCTGAAAATATTATACCTGCGCCGCAGTGCGGCATAACGGCTGCCGTGTAGCCGCTTCTGCGGTGCGGGCGCGGTATTTAACCGTGTCTCCAATATAAAGATAATAAAAAGTTTGGATTTTTTGAATAAAATTCATATATTATATATAATCGGTGGTACTCACGCCTTAATTTATACCTGTAAATCACTTGGGGGAGAGATGGCCCGAAAGTTCCAAATTATAGCCTGTTTAGCGTTTACGGCGGTATTTATTACCGCCGGGATGACCGTATCCGCCCATGCCCAGCAGATTCTGCCCCAGCGCCAGGACCCGCGGCCCTACGCGCCCATCGCCGTGCAGCTGCCAGACACGCTCGACCAGCTCTATCGCGACAGCGCAACCATAAAAATGGGGCGGGTGCGCGTGAATCAGGCAGGGTACAGGCCAAACGACGAGAAGTTCTTCTACTACGTGGGCAGCTCCGCGTCGTCATTCTCCGTTATTGATGTCAATACCGGGACGTCTGTGGCCACAGGGGCGCTCACGAGCAAAAATACCACCGTCAGCGGGCGGCTCAACATCAGGGCGTCCAACAACGCGCAGATCGTGGCCGGCGGCGATACCCGGTACACCATGCAGAGCCCCACCGTCTCCGGGACGCTGTTTGAGGGGCGTATAGACGTGTCGGCGCCGGGGCGGTACAAGGTGCGCGTGGGTTCCGACGAATCGGTGCCGTTTACGATAGACGAAAATGTCTACAGCTGGGTGCGCGACGCGGCCATAAAGTTCCCCGGTGTGAACCGGTGCGGCGATACCGAGTCGTGGTTCCACGGGGCCTGCCACCTTAAAGACGCAACCGTCGGCGGATGGCACGACTGCGGCGACCACCTGAAAGAGAGCATTACCCAGAGCTACCTGCACTCGATGCTCGCTCTGGCTTCCGCCGCGCTGCGGGACCACGATGCGGATAATTACGGGCGTAATCACAACAATACGGTGTTGACCGACGGCGTCCCCGATGTGCTCTACGAGGCGAAGCACGGCTCCGACTACATCATTCGTGCGTTCAACAACGCCGGCGGGAATATTTCGAGGATGGTGACGGCGGTTGGCGGGTTCGGCCCCGACCACCAGTGGTGGGGTGCGCCGGAGATGCAGGACAGGATGTCTGTTGACAGGGGCGGCCCGCCGCGGGAGGCCCGTGTAGAGCTGGGTGCCAACGTACTGGGCAATTTCGCCGCCGGCCTTGCGCTTACGGCCAAAAACTACGCGGTGTTCGACAAACAATTCGCCGATACATCCATCGCAATTGCCAAAAGGCTCTACGAGTACGGAAAGGCGAACCGCGATGTGTTCACGCAGACCCCGGCGTACAGCGGAAACGCCAAAGTTGCCGAGAAGCTGGCTTTCGCGGCCCTTGGTTTGGCCTACGCTACGGGTGAACGCAGGTATCTTAACGACCTTTGCTACGACAAAACGCTCGGCAGCAAGGCGGGCGATGTAGCGAGCAACGGGCACGCGCTTTTTGAGGGCGGCTGGTTTACTTATGATGACCCTGTCTTCTCCAAGCAGACGGCGAACACCGACTGGGCGTCGCCGCATATGGCCGTAAAATGGGGCTTTTTCCGTCTGATACTCAAAGACCCGCAGATGTGCGCCGCGCTCGGCATAGACTCCACGGAACGGCTCAAGTTGATGGGCAAGACTATCTATAATATGATATTCGACGTAACATCCGCATCCGGCAACGGTACGGCGAGGTTGGATCTCCCCGCCACAGGCCTGTGGAACCGCGACGCGCTGTACTATGAAGATGTGTGGAACTCCATGCTGATACAGATGAGCTGGATGTGGAACAGGTACCAGTTCGGCAACATCTTCGACCTCTATTGCTACTCCGATATGGCGAGATACGTGCAGGACTCGTTAGTCGGCAGGGGGATATTTTTGCCCTACTCGCAGAATGCGTGGCAGGGGGGAGGGGGGCCGGTGCATGACTGGAAAGCGGCCGAGACACGCCGCCTTATGATCCGCCAGATGGATTATATGCTCGGTGTAAATCCGTGGGATGTGTCCATGATTTATGGGGTTGGCGCCAAAAACCACAACCACCCCCATCACAGGGCGGCAAACCCGGAGGGCAAAAACGTTCCCGGTGCGTTCTACAAATACAGGCCGCCAGTAGGCGCCCTGCACGCGGGCACAAACCCGTTTACCAACCCGCTTTACACGACCGAAGAGCACTACGACGACTACTTCATCACCGAAACCGGCATAGACGCCTCGGCTACAATGATCATCCCCGTTATGGGCCTCGCTAAGGAAGACCCCATAACCGAGCCGCCCACCGCTACCGTAAGGACAGTGTACGTAGGCGTCGACAGGGCGATAATAGAGGTGCGGCAGTCGCGCTTCGGCATGACGGCCATACGGTACGCCGAAGACGGCGTAACCGCGTTTACAAGCCTGCGTGCCGACAGCAACGGCGTGTTCCACAGTATCACGCTTACGGGGCTTAAACCGGGTACCAGATACAACTTCGACGCGCTCGTTGCGGATATGTTCGGGAACAGCGACGTTATTAAGGACAGGAGCGGGGAATACTTCACGTTCACTACGCTGCGGACGCCTCCGGGGACAGCCGAGATAACCAACGTCAAGGTTTGCCGGGTAACGAGCGATTCTGCGGAAATTTTCTGGTACACGCCCAACGGCGCTTACGACAGCCGCGTCGTATACGGCGAGCGCAAACCGCCGGCTACAGTAAAGGACGGGAATATATACGGCCGCCCCTCGCAGTTCCACTATGTCAAGATAGGCGGGTTGAAAGAGAAGACTACGTACTATTTCTATGTAGAGAATAACGGTACTAGGGATGATAACGGCGGGCAGTTCTACGAGTTCACTACGCCGGTCGAGCATGTCGCGTTCGACATCCGCGCCGCGCTTTACAATGAGGGCGGCCACCACTTTATCGGGCTCAACGTCATCAATCAGGATGTGAAGGATTACGATTCGCTTGAACTGCGCCTTTACGTACGCTCGGTTGACAGTATCATGGTTCCGGACCCTATGAATCCGGGTTCTAACAGGAGGGTCGCTTTCCGGGACCACTTCGCGTTTCGTGTTGACATAGGGATAAAGTACCGGTCGGACGGTTTTCAGGATACGCACTTCAAGGGGGCTGTAGACAGCTACGTGCAGTCCGCGCGCCCTATACGTATGGAGGATACTTACAATCCGGCGGATAACACCTGGGGATTTTACATTCCCGTTCCTATGGGCCCCGCGCGTATGGAGTCGGGCGCGCGTTTCAGGCTCGACCTTATGCTTGAGTCGCGCAGCCCCTGGCCGCCGTATCAGGACCTTATGAACCAGACCCCGCTCAAGCTGCTCGACCCCAAAGTCGACTGGAGCTTCATGCCCCACAGCCGCGCGAACGGTGACCCGGTCGACTATCCCGGAACGCCGGTAGGCACCAAAGACCAGATTTTGGACCGCGATTACTGGAATACGCCGATCAACCAGTACATAACCGTCTACCGCAAAGACGAGTTCGTGTGGGGCTACTCGCCGTCGGCTTCGGAGCAGCTTACGAAAAAGACACACTACGAGCTGACCTCGCAGATAACCGCGCCCATCCTCAACCCTGCCGAAGAGTACTTCTTTATGGAGCAGGTGCTGCCGTCCATAACGGTGAACGGCTGGGCGCACGTAACCGAGACCGGCATCGTTAACGATATTTGGGTAAACGGCAACCGCGTCCGCGACGTAAGCTCTGTCGCGCAGTACAACGCGGCTTCCGACAGGTGGGACATCTCCGTTCCCGTCCCCCTGAGGAACGGCGGCAATAATGTGGATATTACGATCTTCGGCGGCCCGCCTTCCGACTGCGGTACCTGCTACGGCTGTGCGTTCTCAAACCACAGTTTCTACATGGAGTTCAAGGGCGCCGAGCCGTACCCGTCCACAATGAGGCTCATAGACGCCGCGAACCAGAATCTTGACGTGAGGGATTCCGCGCGTATAGACGAGACCTCGTTCTACATCCACGTTGTTGATATGAACGGGAACCTGAACGGCAAGGGCCGCGATACCGTATATGTCTCGGTCGTCAACCCTGTATTCGGCGACAGCTTAGTTGTTGCGCTGATAGAGACCGGCGACTCCACCGGCAATTTCCGCAGCGCAAGCCCGGTCCGCGTAGTCAGCCCGCCGGGCGGGGTCAACCGTATAACAATGGACGGCGGGCAGGTCATCTGGATAACTTATGCAGACCCCACCGACCCGGAAGACATCTCGCAGATTTCGCTCGCCAGCCGCGCCGAGTTCGCGGTGCCGATCTCCGCCTACTTCAGGGACAGCACGGGCATGGGGGCGATAGATGCCGTATACGTCAAGTACTCGAAGGTGCCGGACATACTGCCAGACTCGCTGCACATAACCATCCCCGGCGAAACGGGCGCGCGTGTCGTCAAGGCGTCAAACGGCAATATCTCCGCCGATCCGAGCGACCCGTCTTTGATACGGTTCCACCTCGGCCAGCCCATCGTGAACATTACCGGCTTCAGGGCCAACGAGCAGATGACCGCGCGCTCGTTTTTGCGCTACGGCGGAACCGTGAGGGAGGCGGTTATACCCGTTCAGGACAACGCCGGCCCGGCGCTGCTCGAACAGGCGCTGCTGTTTGAGAGAAACAGCGGTGTTTACGATACGCTGCAGATTGTCGTCTCCGAGCCTATGACGTCAACAAACCTGACAGGCGTCAACGCGCTCGTCTTCATTAGGGACGGCGGCGCTCAGGTGGGGATAAACGTAATAAGTGTGGTCGATTCAAGCCTCATATCGAACACCTACACGCTGCTCATAGACATCACCGGCAGCGCGCTTCGCGAGGGCGACTCGGTGTTCATCAACCCGATAGGCCCGGTCGCAGACCGCGCCGGCAACCCTGCGCGTTTGGGGACCAGACAGGTGCCCGTGGTGCTTAAGTCATCCGCGCCGCGCATAACCAACGCGTTCTACAGAGACCTCAACGCCGACGGGCGGATAGACCAGGTGGAGCTCAACCTCTCCAAACCGTTGCTTGTGACGGGTATGTCTCTGTGGCTTGCTTGGGGTAACGGGCAGTTCATAGCCGTTGATGGCTGGGAGCGCCGGTTTTCGAAGAACCCGGTTTTGGAGGCTACGACCACAGTTTTGGTCGATATCGACAGTTTGCTAATTGGCGACTCGATAATAACCGGGGGGGCAATCCGCGCTATGGCTACCCACAACGCGCATCCCGGTGATACGTTACGCGCCAATGTGGTCGACAGGGCGCCCCCGGTCATCAGGTGGGCCCAATACGCGCCGGGGCCGGAAAACGGCAAGGACACGCTAATAGTCAATTTCTCGGAACCCCTCACGGTTGTCTCGGCCAGGCCGTTCAAGTTCCTGCAGCCCGATGGTACGGTCTACGAAATGTTACTCGAAAATCCGGCCCGGACCCTGTCCAACACGCAGACGTTTATAGTCCACACCATAGAAAACGGCGCCGGCTTCCCGGGCGCGGAAGATTCGGTATGGATTAACGTAGACGTGGTGGTGGCCGACACGACCGCCAACATCCAGAGTAACGCCGACAATCGCAAGGTCAAGTTGGGCATCAAACCGCCCCCGCTCTCCATCACGGTCATTCCAGCCCCCAACCCGTTCAAACAGGTAACCGGGGCGGACGCCGGCCAAAAGGCGCGTATCATCGTAAGACCGGGCAAGGCTGCCACGGATATGAACCTGAAAGGCTCTATCATTATATACGACAGAATGGGCAACAGGGTAGTGGTAGACGAACTGGTCATGACTCCAGGCTCGCAGGATTTGGTATACGAGTGGGACGGCACAACCAAAACCGCTAAGAGAACCGGCAGAAAGGTTGGCACCGGCACCTACCTTATAACGGCCACGGTAGAGCACGTAACGGAGCCGTGGGAGGAAAAGACCACGCCGGCGTTGGGAAGGGCGCTGATGTATATCTTGCGATAAGGTATACGCAGGTACCGCAGTTTGCGCGGTATTGGCGGTTAATGATATATAGCGTGCGGGTGTCGCCCCCGCGCGCAATAATTTTTTTGATAAAAAATTTGACATTGCGCCTGCAATATATTATCTTTACTATGTTGATACACCGCTGCAAGCGGCAGCATCAGCGTCCAAACCGGCAAATAATGGCTGTACTGGTCAGTAGCTCAGTCGGCAGAGCAGGTGGCTGTTAACCACCGGGTCGGGGGTTCAAGTCCCTCCTGACCAGCCATAATCAAACCTCCG
>WQTH01000076.1 GCA_009786415.1 Chitinispirillia bacterium
CCGGCCAGACGTTTCTTCTTCCCCTGTCCGCCGCCCCCCTGCCCCCCCCCCTGCCCACTACCGCCTCCCTGACGAGCCTGCTGCCCCTGACCGCCACCATCTTTAGCGCGCCTGTCTCCCCCGCCGTCGCCCATCACCCTCGGCGCATCGGCGCCTTCGGGGGGGAGCTGGCCGCCAAGCGGCGGAAGCTCACCGTCCGGCACAACCGCGCTCTCGCCGCGGTGCTTGCGCTCTTCCATCGCCCCCCTGCGCTCCTCCTCAAACCGCTCAACAACCTCCTCCGGCGGCTTGAACCGCAGCGCCGACGCCGGGACCACAAGCGCGTTCTCCTCCCGCGCCTCCACAAACTCGACGTTCGCCGTCATCCCCGGCAGCAGAGTGCCGTCGTCATTGTCCGCCAAAATCACCACCGTATAAGTAACAACATTCTGCACAATCTCCGGCTGCAAACGCACCTGGCTCACCACGCCCCTGTAGTTCTTGTCGGGGTAGGCCTGCACCGAGAAGCGCACCTCCTGATTCGGGCGTATCTTGCCTATATCCGTCTCGTCGACCTGCGCCATTATCTTCATCCTGCGCAGGTCCTCGGCAATTACAAACAGCGTAGGCGCAGACAAACTCGCGGCGACGGTCTGCCCCACCTCCACACGGCGGGCGATAACCGTCCCCCTGACCGGCGACCGTATAGTAGCGTACCGCACGTTCTCGGCAGCCGTATTAACCGCGGCTTTGGCAACCAGAAGCGACGCCTGCTGCGACTGGTAATTCGTACGCAGGCTCACAAACTCCTGCTCCGAAATCAGCCCCTTATCAAACAGCAGCTCCCCGCGCCTGAACTCCTGCTCGCTCTGGGAAAATATCGCCTCCGACCGCGACAGAGATGCCTGCGCCTCCGTCAGCTTGCTCAAAAGCACGCTCCTGTCTATCTCCGCGATTATCTGCCCCGCGCGCACCGTATCATTAAAATCAACAAGCACCTTGTCAACAGTCCCCGATACCTGCGTCCCCACCTCCACAGACCCCACAGGGTCAAGCGTCCCCGTGCTGGTAATGAGCCGCTCAACAGTACCGCGCTTAACCTCAACCGTGTCGTACTCCTTAGGCTGGTTCTCAAGCATACGCTTATAGTAAAAATACCCGCCAACCCCGCCGCCGGCAAGCGCCAACAGGACGATAACCACGATTACCGCCTTAATTTTCGACTTAGACCCCATTAAACACACCTATAATTAATGATGATGCCAAATAATTGACGTATATGAACTTAGACACGCGCCGAAAGGGCGGCGTTACTCATAATATACATTAATTTTGCGGCGGCAGGCGAAAATAAAAAAAGTTCCGCGCAAACAATGACCGGCACGATTATTGGATTTTATTGATTGCTTTCGGCAATCCAATAATAAAATACTGCCTGAATGGGGATTTATGGGGTTATGGGGATTTGGGGGACACTAAGAAATATTTTGGTTTTGCGACGCCGCAATGTATATTACTTATACCGCTTTATTTGCGGTTTTTCTGGTTTAATGGATTAACGGTGTACTCTCTTGGTTGACAACGGCGGCGTCCCCCTGTTTTACGGGGATGCAACTCCGGCCATCACAATTGTTGACAATTGCCGACGGCGAATCTCTGCATTTTTCAAGGATTGCTAAAAAATGTCACCCAATGACCGTGCGATAGCTTTATCGTTATCGCGGAAAAGAGATGCCGCCATGCCCAAAAAGGCCGTTAATACCGCCAGCGCCGCGCTTGCTGCCTCCAACCCTATATCCGCCCCACGTACGGAACCGATGTTCAAACCGCTGACCGAAAAAGAGGTCGCGGAACTGCAACGGCTAAGTGACGAGGTATACCGTGACAAACTGACGAAAAACGGCAGAGCGACCGAAACGGAAGCATTGAACGAATATACTACCGGCGAACATAAGTTCGTCAACCCGATGCTCTACGGGATTTTAGAAGCCTCAGAAGCAATTAAGGCGCGCTGCCAAAGAGACATACGCCTTATAGATTCCGCAATCAGCAAATTTCAGCTGCCATTTGATACCACAGTTTATCGGGTAGCTTGCGCCGAGTATCACGCGGGTTGGGAGGCCGGAGATGTAAAACCGGTACCGGCTTTTCTAAGTACATCCGTAACACAAAAATCTAATGCCGATTTCAGCAAATGGGTTACGGGTAGAGGCGGAAATCCGATAAATTTGGAAATTTTTGTGCCAAAAGGGACGCGCAGCATATATATTGGTAATAATACGGACTACCCAAAACATCAGGACGAGTTGCTTCTGGGCCGAAACCTGAGCTACAGAGTTATCGGGCGGTTCGGAAATAATCTAAGGCTGGAGGTTTTAAAATGACCGATCTGACCAGGAAAATGCTTGATGACTACAAACCCTTCATCAAAGAAGGGCAGTGGCCTGATTTTGTTAAAACCAGACTCGAAACGATAAATGAGATAGGCCCTATAGTAAACATACTGAAAGTGTACTCTACCGACGGGAAACGGCTGCTCGAAAAGGTATACCAGTGCGAAGGAGCTCTGGGAACCCCATACGGCCTCTCGTTAAACAGCGCTCAGGCCGGTGTAGACAGCCTGCCCGACTAACCCCCCCCCGGCCGCCCGACGCCCCCCAAATCTCCCAACCCCCCGACAAATTCCCGCCCGCCCCCAAAAAATCCCAACCAAAATACTACAAAAACTTGATTTTTTCCGCAAATTATACTATATTATATAAAGTACCAAACCCAATCCCTCCAAAACAGAAGGGATTGGACGGCGCAAAACGGCGTTTGCCGGCAAAAATCACGGACAAAACGTGAATTACCACTAAAGTCCGATGGGAAAAATGCCGATAAATCCTACAACGAACCGGAAGAATATCCCCAAAACCGCCAAAAACAACGGCGGCAAAAGGGAAAAAACGGCGCCCCGGAACGGAAAAGGATGGTATGCATAACTACACCCTTTACGCCGCTTCCCTCCATAACACTCCTAATAAAATCAATGACTTAACTGTGCTGCAACTTCTCTGAAACCGTATACGCGATGTATTCTTTTATACCCGTTTATACCGCTATTATCACGCAAAATCCACGCAGCCGCCAAAAAGGTCACGCAGAAGCCACGCAAAAACACGCAGCCTGCCCGGCCTGCGCCGCCGGCCTGAACGAGGGCGCGAAATCGAGCCCCACCAACCTGAAAAGACGCTCCGGGGAGATCCTCACGTAGTGCTTCAGATGCACCTCCCGCGCCACGTGCCCCACAGCGTACCGGCAAGCGTTCGAATCGACCGCGTCCCACACCGTGATCCGCGTCCGCCGCAGCGCGTAGGGCGAAATACCCAGCCCGCCCAGCCCGCACCGCACGAGCGCGTTCGTGAACGCCGTCCCGATGTTCTCCCGCACCCCCGTCTCCTTGCGCTGGGCCGGAAACACCGCCTCGCCACCAACCGCCGCAGCCGTGCCCAAGCCCATAGACCTGAACATCTCAAGCAGCCGCAAAGACACCGGAACATCATGCTCGTTGCCGGTTTTGTCAACACTGCCCGGCACCGTTATGACCCACCTGTCGGGCGCTTTCTCAGACAGCCAGCCCCAGCGCATATTGAAGCACTCCTTGGGGCGCATACCCGTCTCGTAAAGCGCGAGCGCGATATGCCTGACACGCTCGTGAAGCGCGCCGTAAAGCAGCCTCCACTGCGGGCCGTCGTCGTAACCGTCGTCGAGCACAACCTTTTTGGGCCGGCCCTGAGGCACGTGTATGAACCGCTTGATAGGGTTGAACTCAAGCTCCCCGCTGTCAACCGCGAAGTTTATCGCCATGCTGAGGTGCTGAAGCTCCTTCTGCACCGTGCGCGGCGAAACCGTGCGCAAACCCTTGGGATCATTGCGGCTCACATCCCTGAAACGCTCCCGCTTGTAAAGCTCTATGTCGGCCCTGGATATCTTGGAAAGCTCGCACCCGCCAAGCCGGTCCGCGATCGCGTTGAGCGTGTACTTGATACACCTCGCGTAAGGCTTGTGGACAAGATGCCCGCTCCAGAACAAATTGAGCACATCCTGAACTGTCAAAGAACTCACGCGCTTGGGAAGATACCGCCCCTCCAAAACCTCGTTGGTCAAACGGGCGACAATCTTGCGCGCAAGGTTGACGTCGGCCGTGTCGAGCGTCTTGTATATCCTGACGCCGTCAACGATCTTGTCAACCACAAACTTCCCGTTCCTGGCCCTAAGGCCCGGAACGCCTGCAACCGATACTGCTGATTTTGTTACTCCCATGCTCTTACCCTCCTGTGCGCGACAGCGCGGGCCGCTATGGGTCTGCCTGCCTTTAAATTAATAAATGGCGTGCCGGAATGCATAATATTTTCTATCTCTTCGGCACAAAACCTGATACCACGGGCCCCAAAACGCACCGCCCGGATGCGCCCGTCCCGCGCCCACCTGTAAATAGTCTGTATAGATTTAAGCCTGAACAAAACCTGAACCTCCTCTGCGGTAATTAATCTCATAACACCCCTCCTTTGGTTTGCGGTTAAACAATGCCGAAAAAGCCCGCCGGCCTCCACGCGGCAGCGCCCTTCGATAAATGTTAAGATGACAAAACAGGCAGCAGATAAAAAATTTAACCACAAAAACCAAAAAATGCAAGAAAAAAATGAGGCAAACCCAAAAAACAGCCACGCAAAAACCACGCAGCAAAAAATTAGTGATTCGTAACCCATTGATAACTCAAACATTACAAAAACGCCGCAGTAGTATGCATAACTACACCCGCGTACCAAAAAATGCCGCCAAACGACTTAAATCGCCCAAATGGCGATGCAAAAATCAGGAAAGGAGGGCGGAAATTACGCGCCATGGCTAAAAATTCGCGGTGGGGAGACCGCAATAACTGCCGGCAGGGGCGCAAACATACACGTATCTCATATAGCCGCGCAAACGGATGGCACCTGAATACATCCGGCGCGATATAACCGTATATGGATATTGCCCCCTGAAAAACAGACGGCGGCATAAACCTGTTGCAACGATTTTGTAATTAATAACAACAGATTTGCCGGTGTGAACGATGCGAAATTCGCATAATAAAAATAAATATAAAATTGCGAAACGCGAGAGCTTAAACGCTTAAATGACGTAATGATGTAAATAATGTAACTTGTAAGTTAAAAATAAAAACGTAAATAGTCATCTACCATGTATAAGGAGCAATATTATGAGTGTCAAAAAAGCAAAGTATGTAAGGAAAATTGTTACCGTTACTATGGCGGCGCTGGTGGGGGTTGTTGGATTGGTTGGGGTGGTGGGGGTTACTACGGCGCAGACAGTGTCGAGGGTTCCTGTTTATACAGGGGCCGATGGGCCTGGGTCTGCGGTGGCGGTTGGGCAGGCTCCGATTCGGATTATGTTTGAGCAGAAAATGGATGATCCGTTTGCCGCTGTGTATACAATGCCGAATATTGATCCCACAAACCCTGAGATACATTTGATTAAAGATGTAGATTTCATAACTAAAGTAGGAAACGCCGGGTATGTTTTTGTCGAAACCAATTATTTCAGGTGGGACCTGCTTGTAAGTACGAGGAATGGCGGGNATCTTATGAGGGAAAAAAGGAATGACGACGCCGACGCCGACCTGAAGCCGGGTAAGATTGTGGAAATTGAAAAAATTGATAATGTGAGGTGCGCGTCTTGGGTTATACAGAATTTGGTATGTCAGACATGGGTTGCGGATACTACTTATAAGGATGCGGCTAAGGGCGTTTATTTGAAAGCCGACAACGTTCCAGAGGTTCCGATAAAGATTGCTATTGGCACTGTAGCGTTCGATGCGTCCAGTGCGGCAAAACCGATGATTGATGTTATGCTCAATACGGCGGCGGTTTTTGCTTCAGGAGATAGAGAATCGTTTGTGCAGTTGGTGGGTATTGGAAGTACTTTGGGTACTGGGAGCGGTGTTGTGTCTGTTGCGAATAACTTGGGGAGCCTTGTGGCAAGGGAGGTTGTAGATTATAACAACGTTGTTGTAAACAACGATAATAAAGTGACTGCGACGGGACAGTGCGTTGGGAGTAGTATTACTTTTGCGGTTGACAGCGTTGCCGGGTGCGCGAAATCCGGTGTTGCAGTACCTAATGACCACGCGATTCGAGGTTTTGCATCACCTTTAGTGGAGACTCAATCTGGGCTGGCTACTGATTCCACATTTAACTTTTTCACAAAAATTCTTGATCCGGCCAGAGGAATGACCGCAACAAGCGCAAAATACGGCTCTCTTCAGGGCATCAGCCCGGTAACCGTAAGCGGCGTACCTAAAACTCCGCAAGTGTTGCAGCCGGCCATGTTGTTTTTCGTAAACGCCGCGTTGGATATTAATGATAATGATAAGGAATCGGTAGGGACCAGGATAAACAAGAACGGCCAGTACACCGAAGACCTGTATTTCACATTCTGGGGAGTGTATTGATCGCCCAAAAACAAAAAAGCAAGAACAGTAAATCAATAACTAAGTAAGCAGTTAACTAAGTAATCGAGTAAGTATCAAAGGGTGCCGGCCAAAAGGCCGGCGCCATTTTTCTTATCAAAGGCAAGACGTGAATAATGGTTATTAGCCGTATACGCAGTTACAATCATTTCAAAGCGCGTTTATCGTCCGCCTTTTCGTTATCGTTGCCGTTACTGTTTTTGTTTACGTTTATATTATTGTCGTTATCCGCCCCTGTTTCCGCGCAGTCCCGTTTTTTCCGTATGTTAAAGTTCGCCTCCGATCCTCCGTCTTTTGTAGACGCGCCCACTCCTGAGGAGTCATCTGTTGCCGCGTCGTCATCCGCCGACACGTTATTGCCTGTGATAAGCGATGTGAGCAGCGAGGTAGTTTCGAGCGAGTTTTTAATGCCCGGCGAGGGCGATATGCGCCGGCTTGGTACGTTTTCTGTGTCTAACGCTGCCATGGGCACGTTTATATTGCAGCTGGCGTTTGTTGATGGCGGTGTTCTCAAGCATGTGCGTGGCGCGGTTTCCGCTGTTGTTCGTTTGCGTGATATGGAGCTGCGTTATACGGATATATACAATCGTGTGGTTGTAAGGAAGCTGCGGGAGGATGATTATCGCGGCCGCGGTTACATATACGAGGTAGAGTTTTTGGATGAGGATGTTCAGGAACTGTACGAGATGGAGTTGTGGGGTATTACAGACGCGAGCGAGGCTTCTGCGGCTGGCCGCCGCGGCGGCGGTCTTTACAGCGGCGAGATTGGTTTGCATATAGAGCGGCTGTTGTCGCCGGATTAAATTTTAACCGAAAGGGGTTAGAGATTGCGTAATCGTATTTTTGTGGTTTTTGCAGTACTGTTTTCTGTCGCAGCGGTTTTTGCCGCGTTTTCGCTGGAGCCGCCTGTAATAATAATGAAAGCGGACATGGGCGAGAATATGGCCTGGGTTGATTTGGCGCACACTGCTGCCGACGGCGCGCCTGTTGCGGTGGAGCTTGTGGTTTACAACCGCGAGGTGGACATAAACGGCGAGCCCAAGGTCACAAACCTTATCCGTAGCGGCGAGTTTACGGTGTATCCTGCGCAGCTGGTGTTGCAGGCCAAGCAGCGGGTGCGTGTGCAGATAGCCTACAAGGCCGGGCATAAGGTGGCGGCCGACAAGGCGTTTGTGCTGCATGCCCGGCAGGTTCCGCTGCCGCTTTCCGGCGAGGCCGAGAGTGTGCAGGCGGCCCTCAACACCTATATGGCCTACTTCACGGTAATCGCGCTTGAGACCGACAGGCCGGGCCGCCTGACGTTTGTGTCGTCGCGGCTTTTGGGTGAGGGCACGGTCGAAGTGATAGCTGAGAACAAAAGCCGTGGCCGCGTAAAGCCCGACGAGATGGTTATAACGATAGGCGCCGGCAGGAACAGGGAGCGCATAAGGAACTTTTCCGGCAGAAAGAACGCAATAATGCCGGGCGAGCAGCGCAGGTTCACTTTCTCCTACCCCTACAGGAAGGCGCTCTCCGCCAGAGAGGTGTCGTTTGAGATTGATACGAAATAGGGGAAAAATTACCGCCAAGAGGATGGTTATGTGAACGGTAAGCTGACAGCCTGTACGGTGGCGCTTTTCGCGGTCGTTTCCGTATCGGACGGCGCCCTGACTGTCGAGCAACTGCCGCCTGCCGATACCGCCGGTGTTTTGCTGCCTTCCGCCGGCAGCGCCGCTCTCGATGGGGACGACGGCAGTGGTGCTGCGCCTGAGTTATCGCCGGCCGAAGGTGTTGCCGGCGCAGATTCGGTCTTGTCGCCGGAGGGTATTGTTGACGGCGCTGTTTCGCCTGATCAGATTGTTCCGTCCGCTTTGCCCGCGTCGCCTGCGGTGGTGCGTCCCGCTACGCAGGCCGAGCTCAGGCGCATGTCTGAGGCCGAGCTTTTCGCCCTCGCTTTTGGCCGCGCTGCGCCGGAGAGGCCGCGCCAGCTCATATACATCATGTTTGTAGACGGCCGGTCGACAGGCAACACCGAGGTGGTTTACGATGAGAATTTTTCCGATTTCCGCTTTATCTCGCCGCTCCTTGGCGAGTATCTCGACGCCGTAATTATCCCCGACGATCGCGCGGAGGCCGGCGATTCGGCGGGGTACTTTACCGCGAGCGTTTTGACGGCGGCGGGTTACGACGTGTCGGTAGACGAGCGTATGCACGAGATGCGCATTGATATCCCGCCGGGCAAGAAAGTGCTTCAGCGGTTGAACCTCAAGGGTGGGTACGTGTGGCAGCCCCGCGGCGAGCGCGTGAAGCCGGCGTTTTTTTCGCTATACATGAACTACACGGCAAGCGAGATGCTCGCGTATTCGAGCGTTGCCTACAACGTAGCCGGCATCAAGTTCAGCCGCAGCGATTTTTCGCGCGCTCCGCTCTATGTAAGTTGCAACGGCGCGGCCGCAATGCTCAAGTGGACGCTGGAGGGATCGGCGTGGGCGCGGGAGCCGGTTATGGGCGAGCCTTTCACATCGGACAATTACCGCCGCGGCGACGCGCGGCTGGTGCGCGAGTTTGTGCCACGGCATTCCCGCCTCACCCTTGGCGATGTTTACCTGAGTTTCGGCGGCAGGGCGGTGGGCGGCGCGCGCTACGAGTACAACGAGGGGCTTTTCGGCAACAACCCGCAGGACGATGAGAGCACTATCACCTTTTTCATGCCGCGCGCCGGTACTGTTGAGGTGTATATGGACGGCATCTACCGCCAGCGCTTCAACCTGCCAGCGGGCCGGCATGAAGTGCGCGGCTTCGGCGGCGAGACAGGCCGCAACAGTGTGCGCCTGATGCTACGTATGGAGGACGGCAGCGTGGAGGAGGTGCCGTTCGAGTACATACAGGCCCCCCCCGGCAATATGCGCAAGGGAGAGTCGCGCGTATCGGCTGTGGTCGGCGTCCGCCGCGACGCTGTGCCCCGGCCGCTCGCCTATGACTACGATCCGCAGGAACCGGCGTTGAGCTACGACTATCTCTACGGCCTTACCCACACGGTGAGCCTTGGCGTTACGGGGCTGTCGTCGCCATTCAACAACGTGATGCTGGCGCAGACCGCGTTTAACTTCGGGCGGTTCGGCCGTATGAGCCTGCAGGGCGGCGCGAACTTCATGCCCGGCTCCGGCGCTCCTGCAGGGCAGTACGTAAACGTGAGCTACTCCCCAAACATAAGCCCCGGTATAATAAGGCTGAACAGGCAAATCACAGGCCGCCTCGACGGTGGGCCGCTGCCCAACATCGGCCTCTCGGCAAGAGGGTACTACAGCACCGCAGCCTACAACCCCGACCCGTTCAGCGACACCGAGCGGGAGAATCGCGATATGGCGGGCGTGTCCGGCAACCTCGGCTTTGGTTTTCTTCGCGGCAGCATATCCATGGGCGGCGGCGTAACCTTCAACCGCGAAACTGAAACAGACGCGGTGGCCGGGGCGGAACACCACCCAATAGATTACAACTACGGGGTGCGCCTGTCACAACGCCTTCTGGGGGTTGCCATGAGCGCAAGCGCGGGCATAAACTTTATAAATGGGGTAAAACGGCCGTATTTCTCCACAAACATGGGCCGCGGTTTCGGCGTAGGCGCCGGCCTCTCCCGTAGCTACGGAAAGCACCGCCTCTCGGCGTCTGCTTCTGCCGGCGTGGGTCTGTCTTACACCCCGCTTATAATGCAGGAGATACTCCCAGCCGACACGCTGCCCTACGAAGAGGGGCCTCAATACGAAGTGGCGCTGGGCGACAGCGTGAATTCGAGCGTAAGCGGCAGCGCGGGCGCAAACTGGAACTGGTCGAGCGGCGGCTACGGCGCAGGGTCGCGCAGCTATTCGGCAAACTTCACGATGCGCGATGTATTCAACCTGGATATCCCCGAAGTGCGCGCGACCCTCATGCAGAACCACAACCGAGCCGCGCTAAACGCCGGCTACGGCATGACGATGCGCAACACATACTTCGCGGAAACGCAGTACCAGTACGTAAATACCACCCTGTCGGGTTCGTTCATGTTCGCCGACGGCCTGTGGGCATTCGGGCGCCCGGTGAGCGGCGGCTTTGTGTTGATTGACGCAAGAAACTCACTTGCCGGCTCAAAAGTCCACGTAGACAGGTCGCACTACTACAGGCAGGATCACAGCCACAACGGCTGGCTCGGCGCGGCGTACAAGACCGGCGTATCGGCGCACACCAACACGCCAATAACCCTGACCTTAACAGACGCCCCTTACGGCGCGATACTTGAGAACAACCGTTTCTACGTAACTGGCGGTTACAAGCAGGGCTACGCTCTTCGCATAGGCAGCAGGGACGGCATTATGGTGCAGACCCGTCTGCGCGACGGAGCGCGTCCGCTCAGTTACACATACGTGAGGGTAGAGCGCGAGGATGATCCCGGCGAGTTGAAGCTGGCCACCTTCACCGGCGGCGACGGCACTTTGCAGTTAGGCGATTTGGCACCGGGCACGGTGTACCGTTTATCATTCGGTTCGGCGGTGTCCATAAAGGAGATTTTGATAGAGGTTCCCAAGAACGCCGCCGCCATTTTGGAGTTGCCGGATATTACGGTGGTACGGGAGTAGGGGGGTGGCCTCTCCGGTTGGAGAGGCCAATTTTACGCTGTTCGTTTCTTTACAGTTTCCGGATTTTGTTTTCCGAGAGTCCGGTGATTCTGGCGATGGTTGCCGGGGGTATGCCTTCGGCGATCATGGCTCGAGCCGCTTTTTCCATGCCTTGAGCCATACCCTCCTTCCTGCCTTCCGTCATTCCCTTCTTTACACCCTTCTTAATACCCTCTTCCAAGCCATCTTCCCTGGCCTCTTCCTGCCAGACTTCCTTTGCATCTTCCAGATTGAACTTTGTAAATATCATGTTATCCATCCCTTTCGCGAAAAGTTCTATTAGTTCTTCCTGTATTCCCAGCGCCCTGCACTCGTCGATGGTGCGCCTCAGCGCTTCGGACCGGTCGCGCGTTACCGCGTAATGGCGGTCGTACCTCTCCACGAGTTCCTCGTAACTGCCGAGCGAGCGGCTACGGCTCAGGAGGCCGGGGTTGAGCCCTCCATAAATATTATAAATGTCAACGACAAGTTCAAGTTTTGGGGTAATTTTTTTTCTTTTGGCGCACCGCATATTGGAAAGCTTGAGCTTTTTGTGCTTGGGAAACGGTTTGGCGCCGTTGTAGATGACGTAAAATTCGACATCCGGAATCTCGACCATCTTTTCGCGGTATATGTTCTTGCTCTTCATCAGCACCTCCATGACCCGGCCAACGTACATCAGCATCCGCAGGGGCATATTGTAGTTGATAGTAGATTGCGCCTCCACGAACACGACCAGTGTACCGTCTATCAGGTACGACACGTCATTTACCTTCTCCATGATAAGGGCATTGCTCAGCGTGGTCTCCACCATTGGCGTCTCCGGGCCGTAGTTTGTGCCCTTGATAGCGTTGTAAAGCTCCCGAAAACGGGCGCGGCTGCGGAAAAAGCTCCTGAATATACTGTCCTTGATATTGCGCCTGACACGGATTGACCGCTTCTTTCTGTCCATAAATCTCTCCTTCCCTGGTAGGGATTTGGTATAACGGTTAGTTTTTGTAAAATTTGTAAAACGGGCAAAGCATCAAAACGGCTCTTGCAGAGCGTTTGCGTAATTTTTAGGGATATTTAGGGGCGGAGAGAGCGGGAACCGTCTCGATGGCGGGGAAATTTGCCGTCACCGTACAACCGATAATTAAGATAATGCGTGGTGTTAGAGAGCGAGACGCCTTTGGGGCGCTGTGAATGTAGATAATATATATTACGGGGTGACGGAATACAAGGGGAAAGAAAATTATTGGCGGTATCCATAAAAGAGATTTTGATAGAGGTCCTCCCAAAGACACCGATGCCAAATTGGTGCTGCCGGATATTACGGTGGGGCTGGAGTAGGGGGGCCTCTCCGTTTGGAGAGGCCAACTTTACGCTGTTCGGTATTTTACAGTTTCCGGATTTTGTCTACTGAGAGTCCGGTGATTCTGGCGATGGTTTCCGGGGGTATGCCTTCGGCGATCATGGCGTTGGCGTTTTTCTGCCGTTCTTTCGCTGCGCCCTCAGTCATACCTTTTGCCAAACCCTCAGCCTTACCTTGAGCCACGCCCTCAGCCATACCTTCAGCCATACCTTCAGCTTTGCCTTCAGCCTTGCTCTCCTCCTTAGCCTTTTTAATATCCTCTTTGGCCTTATCGCGATAATAAGCCCGCCTGGCTTTCTCGTCGGCTATGGCCATCACGCGGTAGACGTATTCGTCGCGTACCCTCTGG
>WQTH01000077.1 GCA_009786415.1 Chitinispirillia bacterium
CTTCTTAGAATTCTACAACAAAATTGTTGTACATCTCCAGAGCGCTTTTGCGCCTTCAGAGAACTTGCCGCGTAATTATTTATAATACACATAATTTCATCAGGATAGTTCTCGGTAGCCGTCTCGCGGGGGTTGGATTGGGCGTATGCGTCAGACCGTAGTACCGCAATTACCGCGAGGGCGGCGAGGGCGAGGAGCGTTGTTGTGCGGATAGGCGTTTTAGGTGTCATAGCGGTAATATCCATTTCCATACGTCAACCCGTCCTCAAATTCTTACATAGGCTCGTTAAAATCGTCCGACATCGAGATTTTCCCCTCCCAGCCTCCGAACTTGAACTGCTTCACAGGTTCCGGCTCGGTCGGCTCCGGCTTGGAAATTTCGAACGGGATTGCTTTTTTGTAGACGATCTGGTTCAAATAGACGTTTATGGCCGTTGAGATGTCGAGCCCCAAATCGGCCAGAATCGACTGCACGTTGGCCTTCAGCTCGCTGTCCGTACGGACGTTTATGGTTGTCGTCGGCATAACCGCTCCTTGCTGAGTGATGAGACGCGCGGGGAGTCTTCCACNCCCCGCGCCGGAGGAAAGCCGGGCCGGCTCCCATATATAAATATAATATAATTTTATCACAATGTGCATACAATATCAACACAAAAGTTTGTGATAAAGCCTCTTTCTGATGCCCCAAACGGCTCTCCCACACCCGGTTGCCCTGATTTTTTGCGGCAAATGCGGTGTTTGAGGTTTATACCGACCCTAAGTCCTGCACACAACGCACGCTATACAGATACCTCTTGAAGGCGTGGAACCTGCGCACTAGGCTGAAGTAGCCGTTCATGCTCCGGTACGAGGCGTACGTGGCATCGTACTCCGTGGCGCTCCACCAGTAGCCGTAGTCGCCGGCATTGCCGAATTTGCCGACGCCCCGCCAGCCGCCGGGCAGTGCCGAAAAGCCAAATTCGTCGGTACCGTTGCCAAATACCAATTTGCCACCATAATCCAAACCTACACAAGCCCAACCTGTTGTTGATTTAAGCTTGTTACCCGCAACTTCCCAATTATAATCATTCTCACGCTGACCACCGGCCGCCAGAGCCAAACTGTCCCAATCTTCATCACTCGGTAGCCTCCACGGGGCCGGACAGGCGGTCATTGCGTCATCCCAATCATAGAGCCGCCCGTATTTGGTACAGTTGGAATCTGCGTTATCATAACAGACGGAGGCACCGGTCTTATAATTAAGATTCTCCGCCATCCACGTCTGCGTACCTATTACTACAGTACGATAAACCTGACCATCCCGCGAATCGGTAAACGTCCCGCTAATGACATTGGGCGCTACCGCCGCTGTCTGTACGGTATCAGCATCCTTACGCTCCGCTGTCTTACCGCATCCCCCCGCTATTACCGCGAGGGCCGCGAGGGCGAGGAGCGTTGTTGCTGTTGGGCGGTGGATTTTGGGGGTTGTGGTCATGGAGGTAATATAGTCGTTCCTTAAAAAAGCGCTATGCCCAACGCTACTGTTCAGATAACTTTTCATAATTTTTCCAGCGCGCGGGCAAACTCTTTGGGGGCCGGGGCGGTTATTGTCATTGATTTTCCCGTTTTTGGGTGCGGGAAGGTCAGTTTGTGGGCGTGCAGGTAGAGGCGGCGGGGCATCTCCGTTGTGGCGAACACCTTTTCGTCCATACGCGGGTCGCCGTAGCGGTCGTCGCCTATTATGGGGGACTTGAGGTGAGACATATGTACGCGGATCTGGTGCGTCTTGCCGGTATGGATTAATATCTCCAGGCGTGAGCGGTCGTTCTGGTATTCGAGTATGCGGTAGGTGGTTATGGATTCGGGGCCGTTGTCGGCTACGCGCATCTTCATNCCGCCGCGCTTGCTGTCGTTACGAGCCATACCTATTTTAATAGTCCCCTCAAATTCGGGCGGGCGGTTGTGGCAGATCGCTATGTACTGCTTGGTAAACATCCCCTCGCGCATGCTTGCGTGCAGGGCGCGGACGATGCCCTTGTTTTTGGCGAGCATGATGATGCCGGAGGTATCGCGGTCCAGTCTGTGCATCAGCACCGGCGCCTCAATTTCCGCCCCCGCCGGCGCGGGTTTTTGCGTGGACATAATGTAGCCTGTCGCCAGGTCCACAAGGTTGTCGTGGTGGACGTGCCCGCTGCCGGAGTGGACTACGAGCCCCGCCGGCTTGTTGCAGATGAGGATTGAGTGGTCCTCGTGCAATATGCTGAAATTGCGGCGGAAGAAATCGGTTTTTACCAGCGCCGCGAGCGAGTTTTCGGGGCGCGCCTCGGATTCGAATTCGGATTCGTTGACGTCTATCTCCAAAACCTCGCCCTCTTTGAGGCGGTGGTCCTGTTTCGCTTTCTTTCCGTCAAGGCGGACCGCGCCCTTGCGTATCAAGCCATATATGGCGGACAGGCCCAAAAGCGGCAGCCGCTTGCGCAGCAGCCTGTCAAGACGCGAGCCGTCTTCAGACGGCCCCATTGTCAGCTTAATCATAATCTACTTTATTTCCAAAAATGGTATTGGGCCGCTCCCGCCGTTATATACGGGCAGTTTGCCGTCCCATTTTTCTATGGCTTTCAGATTGATATATTCCTTGCCGCCCTGCGCCCTTATCGCTTCCGATTGAATTTTTATGGCTTCCGCTTCGGCCCGCGCCTGCGTCAGCTTTTGTTCCGCCTCAATTTTAATCTGTTCGAGCTTGTTTGTCGCCGTTAAGGCTTTTTGCTCGGCTACCTGTTTTTCTTCGATCGCGTTATCGAAGGCTTTACTGAAATTGAAGCTTATAATCTGCNCCCCTCCGCTGTTTACTATTATGTTATACTCTTTCAGCTGCCTTATAAGGCTTCGCTCAATATCGTTTTTAACATTCTCTCTTTGCGTCAGCAGCTCTTCGGCTGTATATTGCGCCGAAACGGCCTTAATGGTTTCATGAACGCGGGGCATTATTATCCGCTCCCCGTATTCATCGCCTACGGTTTCATACAGCTGCTGAAGCTTATCGGGATCGGGATTATAGTTGATGGATATTGTCGATGTAACCGTTTGAAGGTTTTTCGACGCAGCTTCTGCTGTTACCTGGCCTCTTTTTGTGCGGATATCAACATCGGACACGCGCTGCATAACCGGCACTTTGAAGTGTATGCCTTCGCTTTTTATATGGGTTATTTTTCCCCATGTAAACACAACGCCCCTGTGCCCTGCTTTAACGATATAAAGGCTGTTTATCACAATGGTACAAATTATCAATGCTGTTATGCCGGCTATTGCCGTATTCCTGTTCATTGTATTACCTCACTTCTTTTTTTAAGTTTTTAAGAAAATTCGTTTTACGTCAACGATAATCTGACGTTTGTTTTTCATCCGTCATATCGGCTATCCGTACAGCCTATCCGCAGATATTTATCAATNCCCGTCATAAAGCCCGCTTATAGACGCGCCCCGGTTTGTATACATTATCGCGCGGGCGAACAGCTCCGCGACCGATATCACCGTCATCCTGTCGAACTTTTTCTCTTCGGGGATGAAGACTGTATCGGTTACCACCAATCTGTTGAGCGACGAGTTTTTGAGCCTTTCGGTTGCCTTGCCCGACAGCACGGCGTGCACGCAGCAGGCGGATATCTCCGTTACGCCGAGGCGTTCGAGGGCCTTGACCACTTCGAGGATCGAGGCGCCGGAGGCTATTTCGTCGTCGAAGATGATGGCGCGCTTGCCCTTGACCTCACCGATTACATTGTGGATGGTGGGGGTCTCGGTATCGTCGTTGCGGCGCTTATCGAGTATGGCAAGCGGCAGGCCGAGCCTCACCGCGTATGCGCCCGCGCGTTTGGCGCTGCCGGCGTCGGGGGCCACTACCACACAGTTTTCGGTGCCCTGGTTGATGAAGAACTCGCACAGGAGCTTGCCGGACAGCAGGTGATCTACCGGTATGCGGAAGAAGCCCTGTATCTGGGGCGAGTGGAGGTTCATGGTCATCACGCGGTCGGCGCCGGCGGCCTGCAGTAGGTCGGCCATGAGGCGGGCGGTGATGGAGATGCGCGGCTCGTCCTTCTTGTCGGAGCGTACGTACGGAAAGTACGGTACCACGGCGGTTACGCGCTTGGCGCTCGCGTGCTTGGCGGCGTCTATCATTATAAGAAGCTCCATAATGCCCTCGCTGACCGGGGGGCACGACGGCTGAACGATGAAGACATCCTGCCCGCGTACGCTGTCGCAGATCTTCACCTTTATGTTCTCGTTGCTGAACTTTACGATCTCGCACCCGCCCAGCTCCACGCCGGCGGCGGTGCAGATTGCCCTGGCGAGGGGGATGTTGGCGTTGCCTGAGAAGATTTTGAGCGTGTTAGTCATTTTGACCCTGCTTTCGTCCTTTCGTGTATTATTGGGCTAATTTATTGATTTTCATTAACTTATGGTAATATCCGCACATATTCGTCATACACCTTGACCCCCGCCCCGTCCAAACCGTAAAATCCAAATTCTGCCGCTTACGGCTCAATCGTCGGGTATGGGCCCCTCCTGGCGCCTTGCGTCCCAATCAAAAGCTATATCCATCATCGAGTCGGTCATCAGTTTTGGCTGGGTTATGGTTTTGGGCTCGAAGTAGAAGTCCCCCTCTTCGAGGCCGAGCATACGGAAAATCGCCTCGCGGCCTATCTGGTTCCTGTAGAAGCCGTCTACCACCTGCCCCTTCACGAAAGTGAGGTACCCCTTGCGGCGGCCTGAGTAGATGTGCAGGACCCCCTCGCGCTGGCCGATTTCGAGGAACTGGATGGCGTCGAGCAGGGAGGTGTGCTTGAGGTTGCCGGAGAAGACGAAGCTTGTGTTTGACTGGCCGGACCACTCCATGGCGGCCCTGCGGCGCCTCTCCCGCACAAGAATTATGAGGCACGCCACGGCCACGCCGCCTAACAGGCCGGTGACCAGCACCCACACGGGAAATACTATTGAGCCCATAGCGCCCCCTTCCATCTCACAGCTGTTGCGTCCCCCGGTTAAGCCGCGCCGTCCCGGGGGAACTCATGATAATCCATAATATAATCTTTGACACGCTCAACTTTCTCAATTCCCTTAATTTTTTCTATTTGCCGGGAAATCTGCTTGAGCTGGTTCAGGTTCCGGATTTCTATCTGGAACGCCAGATCGCACCTGTCGCCGGCCCCTTTTATGTTCCCGTTGGCGACGCTGGCGCCAAAATTCATGAACACCGCGCTGACGTCGGTAAGGAGGCCGCTGCGGTCGGCGCCGGTGATTTTAAGGGTTACGTAGTACTTTTTTTGCTCGCCGTCGGCCCAGCTGACCTCCATGCTGCGCTCCCGGTCGTCCTCGAAGATACCCGTGTGCCGGCAGTCGGTGCGGTGAACCGAGATCCCGCGGCCCTTGGTCAGAAAGCCGATGATCCGGTCGCCGGGGATGGGGTTGCAGCACTGCGCGAAGCGCACCATCAGGTTGCTCCTGCCGCCCACCAAAATCCCCTGCGGGCGCTGGCCGGTCAGGTTCTTCATAAACTGCGACATCATCATGGAGGGGACGTTGCGCTTTATCTTGCGGTCCTGAAAATAGTTCATAACGCGGCTCTCGGTCAGCTCGCCGCGGCCCACCTGCTCGTAGAGGCGCTCTATGTTTATGAGGCCGAGGTGCTGCAAAAGCTCCGAGGCGTGGTCGCTGAAGTCGGAGTTGGCGTGCAGCTTCTCGTAGGCGCGCTGGATGATCTTTTTGCCCAAATCTATGCTCTCCTGCTTCTCGGCGTTGTTGAGCCAGTGGCGTATGGCGGAGCGCGCCTTGGGCGTTTTTACGTAGCGCATCATGTCGGCGGACGGGGTTTTGGAGTTTAGGTGCAGAATCTCTATGGTCTGCCCGCTCTTGAGCTCGGCATTTACCGGCTCAACGTGCCCGTCAATCTTGGCGCCTATGCAATGGATGCCGATATCGGTGTGCACGGCGAACGCGAAATCAAGCACCGTGGCGCCCTTGGGCATGGAGATCAGATTCCCCTTAGGCGTGAAGACGAATATCTCGGCGTCGAAGAGGTCGACCTTGAAGAACTCGTAGAACTCCGCCGAGTCGGTCAGGTTCTCCTGCCACTCTATTACGTTCTTCAGCCACGCTATCGCCTTGTCATCGGTGTTGGCCTCTTTGGAGGGCGGCGCCGCGCCCTCCTTGTAGAGCCAGTGCGCCGCGATCCCCTCTTCGGCGGTCTTGTTCATCTCCCATGTGCGTATCTGTATCTCCACTATGCTGCCCTGCGTACCCACCACCGTGGTATGCAGCGACCGGTACCCGTTGTTCTTGGGCGCGCCTATGTAGTCCTTGAACCGCTCCTGCACGGGCATCCACATGGAGTGGATTATGCCGAGGACGCAGTAGCAGTCCTTAACCGTGTCCACTATTATGCGGATGGCGAGGTTGTCATAGATCTCTTCAAACGGCTTGCCGCGCTTCTGCATCTTGTTGTAGATGCTGTAAAAGTGCTTGGGCCGTCCGGCGATAGTCGCGTTTATGCCCTCGTGCTCAAGGCGCGACCTTAACGGGCCGGCGAAGGCATCTATTACGGATTCGCGGTCTACCCTGCTCGCCACTACTTTCGAGACGATATCCTTGTACGCTTCAGGATACAGGTGCTTGAACGCGAGGTCGTCAAGCTCCCACTTGATTTTACCCATGCCGAGGCGCAGGGCCAGCGGGGAGTAGATGTCGAGCGTCTCGGTAGCTATCTGCTTGATTTTTTCGGGGTCGAGGTATTTTAGCGTGCGCAGGTTGTGCACGCGGTCGGCGAATTTTATGATGATAACGCGCAGGTCCTTGGCCATTGAGAGCAGCATCTTGCGGTAGGTCTCGGCCTGGCGGTCTTCGCGCGTCTTCATCTGCAGCGCCTTTATTTTCGTTACGCCGTCAACCAGAAGCGCTACGTCTTCGCCGAAATGCCGTACAAGATCGTCTTTGGTGGTAGATGTGTCTTCAAGGACATCATGCAATAGCCCCGCGGCTATGGTTACAGAATCGAGTTTCTGCTCGGCCAGAATGACCGCGGTGCATACGGGGTGTATAAAATAGAGCTCGCCCGACTTGCGGCGCTGGTCCTTGTGCGCCTCGGAGGCGAAAAGGTACGCCCTGCCGATGAGCTCCGCGTCCACGCCTGGGTTCACCTCCAATATCTTGTCAAGAAATTGCTTTACGGCAACCTCCGGAGTAGACGCGGGCAATGTGTTAAGGATGCTCTCCATACGCGATTATCCGGTTAAGATAACTGCTCTTTCTGCTGCTTGAACAGGTTGAGCTTGTTCTCCACCTCTCCGAGCAGAAAGCGCAGGTCGGACGCCTTCTGCACGGCCTCCTGAATACGCTGCTGCTCAGTAGAGAGGTTAGCCATGGTTGCCTTCACGTCCTCCGCCAGAATGCTCAGGCTGGAGATACGGTTCTCGGCCTCCTTTATCTGCTGCCTCTCTCGCGCAAGGTCCCTTATGCGTTTTTCGACAGAGTCCATCATGCCCGCCATCTCGTCTACCTTGCGGCCTATCTCGTCTATGCCGGACGACTTGGCGTTGATGTCGTCTATGCGCGACGCGGCGAGCGCGAGCAGGTCGTTCAGCCCGTCTATCTTCTTTTGCGCCGAGTTTACAAGCTCCCTCCCCTTGTCAATGGACTCTATGCGGATCTCCATGTCGGAGACCACGGTATCGACATTGGTGATGCGCGCGTCTATGGCCTCTATGCGGCTCGTGCGGCGGTTGATCTGGTCCATCTCGGCCTTGAGGCCGTCAAGCAGCTTCTCGACGCGGGCAAGCTCGGCGGCGGAGTCGCTTATTGTCGCCTGATGCCGCTTGAGCGACACTATCTGCTCATTGTTCTTATCGAGTATCCCGTTGAACGTATCGCGGTTCTGGCTTATAGACTGCTCGACCTCGCTGATGTACGCCTTGAACCTCTCCACGTCCTTCTCGGCGTCGGCAACGAGGCCCTGCAGCTTTATGCGTATGTCGCGTATGCGCGCCTCCTCTTCGGAAAGAGCCTGCTTCTCCTCCGTCAGGCGCGCCACCATGTTTTTCGCCTCAAGCGACTGTACGGATATGGACGACAGCTGCGTAATAACCCCGTCCACCTTCGCCTGCTCTTTTGTAAGGCTCTGTATCTTCATGTTGATATCGCCGAGCAGGTAGTTCAGCTGGTCGAGGCGCTTCTCCGTTTTTTCGACCATCGTCTTGCGCAAAAGCTGCGCGTTTATCCGCTCGTCGACCTCGGATACCATCGCGCCGAGCCCGTCTATCTTCTTCTGCACCTCGTCTATGATATCAGCCTTGTCTTCCGTGGCCTTTATACGGCCTTCGATTTTGCTCGACAGNGTGCCGAGGCTTTCTATCTTGCGGCCAACCTCGTTTATCTGGTCCTCGTACTTGCCGAAATCCTGCACGCGCTTTTCGAGCTTTTCGAGGTTCCCGAAAAAATCCACAATCTTGTGGTTGGTGTTCTCTATCTCTATGCGGTTCTTCTGCATCGTATCTTCGTTGGCGATGATATTGTCCATAAGCCCCTTGATCTCGTTGAGCCGGGGCTGAAATCCGGCGACCACTTTCTCCTCTTTGGCAAGCGCTTCTATTTTCCCCCCGATCTCGCCGATCTGCCCTTCTATGGAGCCTATGCGGTCGGTTATCGCGTCTATCGCCTGCCACTCCTTGCTCACCTCGTCTATCTTTACCTTTACCCTGTCCAAATTCTTCTCGTACTCCATGACCTGCGCCCTGCTGCCCTCGGCTATGGCCATGTGCTTGTTCAGTGTGTTGAGCGTCGTTTCGGTATTTTTGGCTACAGTGTGTATATCGCGGACCTTTTCGTTTATGGTGTCTATGTTCTTGCTGTGCTGGCGGACATCGTTGAGGCGGCTTTCAAAGTGGGCGTCGAGCCGGCGCGTCTCCTCCACCATGTCCGTCATCTCTTTCATAAGCTCCCTGAAGTTGCGGATCTCGTTGATTGACTCCTGGGAACGCTCCAGCATCTCGTCTATGCGCACCACGTTCTTCTCCGTTTTTTCCAAAGAGGCTATTTTGCCCTGCAGCTGCTTTATATCTACGTCTATGCGCCAGATCATGTTGTTGAGCAGCAGCGTCTCCTCGTTGGCCTTGTCGACCACCATCCTCTGCTTTTCGAGCGAAGCTATTTTTGTTTTTACGTATTCCGAGAGGCTGTTCAGGCTTTCGAGCTTTTCGCGCATCACCCTGAACCGCGAGATCTCCTGCTCCATGTCGCTCACCTTGCCCCGCACAATGTCGGCCTCGGCGTCGGACTCAGACCACTTGGCCTGCGCCACGCCGAACTGGTCTAACCACGACTTGACCTGCTCCTCAAGCTTGGCCATCTTGTCGTCGACCCGCTTCTGCCGGTCTTCGAGGTCTACCGCCCTCTTGAGCGTGTCAAGCACCGCAGCGCCGTTTGGCGTGTTCAGCTTTTCGATAAGGCCGTCGACCCGCGCGCCCAGCCCGTCTACGAATTTCTCCTGCGCGGTGATCTGCGCCACCGAGCGCTCCATGGCGCCTATGCGGTCCGCAAGCTTGTCGGACGCAGTGATGATCCCCTGAATCTCGCTCAGGTGCGCTTCAAGGAACTCCGCAAGCTCCTGCGGGTCCTTAATCTCTCTTTTCTTGGCTGAGAACATCATTTTTACAGAAGCTCCTCTTTAGAGAATGGTATCTCCCTTTGTATTTTCCAGCGGCCATGATCTTTCCTGAAGATCAGCCGCTTTGAATTCGTATTACCCGCGACATTCTGGTTCGTACGGTACGTCTGGTGAAAAATCACCGTCGCGACATCGTCCGTATACTCGGTGAGCATTATGTCGTTCAGGTCGACGCCTATAAACGTAAACGCGTTGAACAAACCCGCCTTGCGCGCCCTGAACGCATCCCACTTTATCGTGCCCCGCTCCAGAAACGACGCCTGCAGATAAAAATCCGAGTACGTCTCTATGTTGCGCGACTCCCACGCTTTTTTCCAGTCGGTCACCAACGCCGTAAACTCCGACTGCATTTCGCCGTAGTGCTTTACAACCTCGTCCCGCCGCGTTTTAAGCGCCCTGAAGTCTACCGACGCCAGGTGCTTTTTCGCCTCCTCCTCGCCGCTTACGATAACAATCGGCACGCCCGCCCACTCCATTTTCAGTATCCTCGACAGCTCAAGGATGTCGGGGTTGGAGGTGGCCACGCACCCCTGCGTGAAGAGCGGGGGGATGTTGCCTCGGTCCGAGCCGTGTATCCATATCCCGTGCCCCGTGCGCCGCTCCCGGCGGTCCTGCTCGTTCGGGTAGTCGGTTATGAACGCCGCCGGGCCGTAAACGTTGGTCAGCTCGGTCCGGTGCTTGCGCCCGACTATGTAATAGACCCCCTGCGGGGTCTTCTTGTCGCCCTCGACCACCTTGCGCCCGTCCATCTCACCCGTGGCGACGGGAAAAGCCCGCACGACCTCCCAGCCGGCCGGCTCGTTTTTGAACAGGTACATCACTTTCGCCGCCTTGTCCACCAAAATCAGCCAGTTCGAGGCGTCGCGCGGTATCCCGGCTTTAAAGACCTCGGCCAGCTTGTCGGCGGAGCGCGCCGCCGGCGGCGTGGAGGCCGCCGACAGGTCCCTCACCGGCGGCGTGGTGTCGGCGGGCTGGGCCGTCGCCGCCTGCTCCGCGTACCCCTCCGGCAAAACCGCCGCTTCCGGCAAAACCGCGTCGGCGGGCAGGTCCGGCTGATCGCGCGGCACGGTTTTCGGGATATCCATGGCGTCCATGTCTTCCAAAACGGTGTCCGCGCCGCCGGACGCCGCCTCTTTGCCTCCGCCATCCGGGCCCCGGACATTCGAATGTGCCAGCTCGGCCACTATCGGGGCGAGCCGGGATACCCCAAAAATCAACAAAACCAGCACCGCAACGGCCCCTATTACCTTAAACGCCTTGGCAACGCGCAATTTCAGCGTATAAAAATCGGCGCTTATGGCCTGCTGCTTACGGGTGGACTGGGTATCATAGGCGCGCGAAATCTCCCGAGACCGCTTCCACGTATTTACACGGAACTCGATTTCCTTGAGCTTAAACGCCAGATACCTGTTAAAACTGTCCAAAAGCCGCATAATTATGTCAATTTTTCCGTAAAATGTTATACCAACCGGCTGCCCGGAGATATCATACCATTATAAATTATAATATTATGGCCATGCCGATATAAAGTGAAAAGTAAAATATTGTTACCGGGGCGGAAAACGGGCCTTCACCGCAGGCAGGGCTAAACAGTTGGGCCGGGTAGACAAAACACAGGATATTAAAGATATACGATACTCCATAAAACAAACAACCATCCGATCATCTCTGCGACGGGGAGGGCCGGTTTCATGACCACCAAACCNCCTCCCGGCGCCAAAACGATCCTCGCCCTTGCCACCCTCGCGGTAATCTCGGCGGGGGGCGGGCAAGGGGCGCGGCCGGCCCCGCCTACGAAAATTTTTTACATTTGGGGGGCGGCACAATATATATTTATAAGTTAAATCCTAAAATTACAATTTATGGGAAGGAGGAATCGGTATGGCCAGAGTGTACAATTTTTCGGCGGGCCCGTCCATGCTCCCTGAGGAGGTCCTCAGGATAGCGGCGGGGGAGATGCTTGACTACGACGGTACCGGGACGTCGGTTATGGAGATGAGCCACAGGTCTGCGGCGTTCATCAAAATAGCGGCCGACGCCGAGAAGTCCCTCCGCGAGCTCATGGAGATCCCGGACAACTACAAAGTGCTCTTCCTCCAGGGCGGCGCGTCCACCCAGTTCGCCATGGTACCGCTCAACCTGATGGGGCGCTCCCCGAGCAAGACGGCCGACATCGTCAATACCGGCATGTGGTCCAAAAAGGCCATCAGCGAGGCCAAAAAGTTCGGCACGGTGCGGGTAGTCGCTACCTCCGAGGATAAGAACTTCACCTATATCCCGGAGCTGACCAAAGACATGTTCGACCAGTCGGCCTCGTACGCCCACATCACGCCGAACAACACGATCTTCGGCACCCGCTACCGCGACATCCCCGACACCGGAGATGTGCCGCTCGTCGCCGACATGTCGTCCTGCATCCTCTCCGAGAAGTACGACGTTAAAAAGTTCGGCATAATCTACGCCGGCGCCCAGAAGAACGTGGGCCCCGCGGGCGTAACGCTCGCAATCGTCCGCGAAGACCTCATCGGCAACGAGCTTGATGGCACGCCCACGATGCTCGGCTACAAGATCCACGCCGAAAACGACTCCATGTACAATACCCCGCCCTGCTACTCGCTCTACATCGCCAAGCTTGTCTTCGACTGGCTCAAGGCCAAGGGCGGCGTGGCGGCGATGCAGAAGATCAACGAGGAGAAAGCAAACCTCCTCTACGATTTCCTCGACAACTCCAAGCTCTTCAAGGGCACGGTAGAGAAAAAATACCGCTCCCTGATGAACATCCCGTTCGTAACCGGCTCCGAAGACCTCGACAAGGCCTTCGACAAGCAGGCAATCGCGCAGGGCTTCATCAACCTGAAGGGCCACCGCTCAGTAGGCGGGATGAGGGC
>WQTH01000078.1 GCA_009786415.1 Chitinispirillia bacterium
CGTCCTTCATCAATATAATGAATCTTCATCTGTTGATATCTGTAATTGGCGGATGATGCCCGGATATAGGCTTTGTTCCAGTACGCCGTAGGGCGCGTCAGCCTGTCGACCTCGTGGAAGCAGCTGTGGTCAAGCCCTGTCTGGAAGAATATTTCGTTGCGGCGGTATTCAAGAAACGGTATTATCGAGTAGCCAACTTCTTGCGGGTCAAACAGTATCGCTTCGTTCTGCCGCCCCATCCCCAGTCCATTAATATACAGCAGCCCGAAGTGCAAAAAATCATCGTATGATATAAGCATCGTTTGAAATATCGTTTGGGCCGACATTAAATATTTATCGCGGAAGCCGTTATTCCTGTGGTTAGAGAATGTTTGCAGGTCCTGTTCAAAATAGTATTCCTCCATAAAATCAAAACGTCCCCAAAGGCTATTGGCATTGATCCCTTCGGGATAGGATGGAGGCACACAAATGGCCGTGACTGCCGCGCAGATTAATTTTATTATATTTTTCATCCGAACAGGTCCTGCTGTCCCGATATAAGCTTGTCAAAGTCCTTGTTCATCCACCACAGGATAGAATCGGCGACCGGCCCTAACTGGCTGTCTATATAGTGCCGGTAGTCTAACGGCGCCGACAGTTTTTCTACCGGCTGCGGCCCGTTTTTTGTGATATAGTATTTTATGAGCCGCGCCGGCGCGTCTAACTGTTTTGCCGCCTGTACGTGCGGCGGGACGTTCACCGTGTACGAATCGATGCTTTTGCGCATTCTCTTCTTGTAAACCAGTTTGTCGTCGTACTCGCCGCGCTGCAGGCGTTCGGCGGTAATTAATATGTAATCTTCTAACGGCTGCCCCGAAAAGAGTTTTTTGAACAGCTCATGCTGAAACTCTTTGGCCAGGTCTGTCCAGTCGTTGCGCGCCGACTCCATGCCTCTGAACGTCAACTCCATCGCTCCGTCATTATCTACAACAGCGCCGCAGTAATGTTTTTTCGTNCCCTGCCCCTCTCCGCCGCCGTGCCTCAGCGGGGGGATGAAAAAATGCCTGAAATGGCATTCGTATTTTAGTTCTAATGCCGATACCGCGTCATACTGTTCTTTAAGGTGTTCGCTTAACCACGCGCCCATCTCTTTTGAGATTGATTTCCCAAGCTCGCCTGCCCTGTACTCCATGCCTTTGCCAAGGTCTACGAAGATCGAGTCGGTATCCCCGTATATAACTTTTTTCCCGCTGATTTTTTCGATGCGCTCGATGGATATTTTCAATATATGCTGCCCGGTTTTAGTTATCGACCCCGAAAGATGCTCCGAAAAAAATCTGCACCCCGTAGACCCCAGCACCCCGGCGAAGCTGTTCATCACCAATTTTATGGCTGTTGACAAATACGGGTTCTTCTGTTCGACCGCCGCCGCGCGCCCCGCCATAAGCTCGCGGATTATTTCCGGCAGTATCGAGCTGCTTCTTGAGAATGACGTGCCTATGGGCGTCGTTATCTTGTCCTCATCCCCGTTTATAACCTTGAACCCCAGCGGGTCGATCATGAATGTCATTATTATTGACGGGTACAGGCTTTTGAAGTCAAACACGAGCACGTTCTCGTACAGTCCCGGCGTGGGTTCGAGTACGTATCCGCCTGCGAGCGGCTGCGACGGCATTATGATGTCGGCCGTATCGTTTGCGACAAACCCCGCGCGGTGCAGGCGCGGCAGGTACAGGTGCTCGAACGAGGCCACGCTGCCGCCCACGCTGTCAAGGGTTTGGCCTGTACGCTTTGAGCGCTCTATGGCGTTCCGTAAAATCTCTGCGCCGTTGAAGATATGCAGGATATTTTTCGCGAGAGCCAGGCTGTCGCTGAAGTCGAGCTGGCAGCTGTCGCTGTCGTGGTTGTAGGCCCGCAGCATGGACGGCACGTCCATTACCACGCGGCCGGGGATTTTCGCGGTCCATACCGTTCTTGTAATAGTTTCGGTGCGCCAAGACCGGCTGCGCTGCGAGCTTGCCACGCGGCTGCCCCTTTCGCGGCCCGGCTCAAAGGGTACGTTGTTTCTCTCGCACCGCTCCTTGATGATCCGCAGCGTGAAGTCGACGACTCTCCAGCCGGTGATTATGTCGGGGTCGCTTTTTTGGACGTACTCCATGAAATCTGTAAGGGTTTGGCGCTCGCTGCCACCGATTATTTTGTGGAACGACGAGCAGCAGGCGCAGGAGACGGCGCGTACCTCCTCGCCCTCGGTGATGTCGATGGCCACGGCCATGATTCGGAAATCAGGCGTGAATATCCCACCTCGTACATGGGGATTAGCCATTGCCGTGAAGGAGCCTGCCTGCCTCGGAACGCCGGTGGCCCGCATCGACCCGCTGACCATCCGCTCCATGAGGTAGCGGGCGAGGGGGTTGATGTCCGACTCGAATGTCGGGTACCCCATATTTTTCAGATGTTTTGCCATTTGTTGCATGTCCGTGTACGTATTAAAGTATAGGCAGTCGGCCTCGTGGGCGTTAAAAGAGCGCATTTGGAGCTGTTTTCGCTCTGCGGCGCCGGCGGTTTCGTTTGCCGGGACGGTTCTGGGGCAGAAGAACATGGGGCGGAAGTCGTTGACGGAGATCCTTATCCGTTCGTCCGAAACGCCTGCCGCCCAGAGGGTGATTTCGTGTTTCGGCCCGTTGTCCCGGTAGCCGGCGGTTAATAAAAAACATTCAAGGGTTGAATTGTTCATGTACATAATTATATATTGTAGCATGGGCGTTTTTGCGGAAAAAAAGAAAATTTTTGGACTTTGACGGATTTAAGCCGGGTTAAACATCAATCATTAATCTTTTAAAGGAGGTATGCTATGGATATGGACGGCGTGTGGGAAAAGATCAAGAAGGGGCTCAAGGACGGCGCGGTTATGTCGGTCGAGAAGATTGAGCTTTACACCAAGATCGGCAAGCTGAAGGTCGACGAGATGTCTGCGAAGCGCAAGATCGAGCGCAATTTCCTCGACATCGGCGAGCGTTTCTACGACCTTGTGCAGGATGCCCGCGAGGCTTCGGCTCCGGGGGACCTGGTGGTTACCAAGGCGATAGAGAACATCAGGGCGCTTTACGCCGAGATCGCCGAGATAAACGAGAAGATCCGGGAACTCCAGAAGTCTGCCAAAAAGGGCGACGACGAACCCGACCTCAGCGCTGATGACGGGGTATAGCGTATGGGCAAGCGGTCGGTTTATCTTATACCGGCGCGGGGTACGCGCGTTAAGACGCTGCGCATCCCGTTTTGGTTTGTCTTCGCGTTGGTGTTTATGGCGGTGGCCGGGATTGCCGGCTACTTTGTGCCGCTCGACCGGCTCATCCTTACGGAGCAGGAACAGATGCAGAATCAGAACATTTCTGATCAGAACGAGCGGCTGCACAACAACATAGGCGCGACGCTGCGCATGCTCAGTGTGCTGAAGGAGCGTACGCAGCGGCTTGAGTTGAAGAAAGAGGAGTACAAAGATGTAATAGGTTTGCCCTACACGCCGCCTCCGCCCGAAAAGCCGCAGCGGAAACCAACGGCTCCGGCGCTCTCGGCGGCGGCGGTGGTGCGCCATGTCGACGCGAGCGAAAAGCTCGTCGAGAAGTTCGTGGCAACGCTGGGCGATGATAAGCGGAATATGTTTGACACCGTTCCCGTGTTGCGTCCGATTTCGTCGGACTACTCGATAATTTCCAAGCAGTTCGGTATGGGGCGCGACCCGTTTACCAGCAAGCAGAAGATGCACTATGGCACGGATTTGGCGGCGCCGGAAGGTACGCCGGTGATCGCCACGGCGTCTGGCGTGATAACGCTGGTGGAGAACGATCCCGTATGGGGGCGGCGCATCGTGATCACTCACGGGCGCGGGTTCCGCACGGTCTACGCGCACCTCGGCACGGTAAAGGTCGCGCAGGGCCGCTCCGTAAAGCGCGGGGACGAAATAGGAACCGTGGGTATGTCGGGCCTTACCACCGGGCCGCACCTGCACTACGAACTCTGGCTCCGTGACAAGCAGCTGAACCCGGAGGAGTACTTCTTCCCGGAGTGGGTGGTGGCGCTGGATTATTAAGCGGATGGGGGTTGATATGAAACGCCTGTTTTTTGGGGCGCTGATAGCGGCGCTCGTGTGTCTCACGGCCCCGTTGACGGCCAAAACGCCGCCGGCGCAGGTTAAGGCCGGCAAGGTAATCATAGTACCCGACCACCACCGGGCCATTCAGGCCGCGCTCGACAGCGCCGAACCGGGGGATACCGTATTCGTAAGAGAAGGAACCTACAAAGGGGCCGTCGTCTTGCGGGAGGATGTCGCGTTGATCGGCGCGGCGGCGGAGCGGACGGTTCTTGCGGGCGTAAGGAACAAACCCGTGGTGCGCGGGGCACAGGGGGCCGCTATCAAGCACTTTACCATTGAAGGCGGGCACACCGGGGTGTTCTGCGCCAATACCTTCATGACCATAGAAAACTGTGTCATACGCGGGAACCGCACTACCGGCATCCACGCCATCATCGCGCTGCCGGTTATCCGCAACAATGTCATCTTCCGCAACGGCGGCAGCGGCATATTCTGCGAAACCACGCGCTCGCACCGCGGGGATATCGCCAACAACGTTATCGCCGAAAACAGATACAGCGGGATAATGCTCGCCGGACAAAGCGAGGTGGTTGTAGAGAACAACGCGCTCTACTTTAACAAGCAGTATGGCATATTCGCGTCAGACGGCGCGCGCCGGTCGCGCGTAGGCAACAACTCCTTCTACGGCAACCGCAACTCCGCCAACAGCGTGGTTACGATGGATGCCTCAAATCTCTTCGGCGACCCCGGTTACACCATCTTTGCCGCTACGGGATATACGTTTTTGGATGTAGCGCCGGACGCGCTGATGGGCAGGGGGAGAGACAGAACAGACATAGGCCCCGGCAGGCGCGCATTCTACAATCCGACGCTGAAACCGATACCCGCTGCGTCCGCCCCCACCCGCGCTCCCGAACCGGAACCTGGGAAAGTATCCACAGATACCGTCAAGCCCCAATGAATGCGCCCGTGCGGTGTGTGCGGGTGGATTACATAAACAGTCGCGTGGCCCATGAAATGCTGCGGCCCAACCCGCCCCATCGTTTTTCCAATGCTTTGCGGCGTTTTTCGCGCCGTTCCTCTTTACATTGGCGTTGCGTTTCGAGCCACTCGCGCTCCTCTTCGCTGCCGTGCCAGCCTGGTTTTAGCGTGCTGTCGTCGTAGCCGAAAGCGAAAATATAGTGGCCGCTTTCGTTGTAGCACTCCTCATCTTTGAGTTTACGCCCTATGGAGCACTCATGGTACGTTCTTTCATCCCAGTTCGGCGCAAGTGTTTCGCGGTCGATATCGTCAAGCGTTTCAATCTGCTTCCACGACATTTTAGAAAGAATACTCATACTTGACCGCCATTTCAGCATCAGCCTCACCGGGTCCGTCGTAGTACGCTGCGGAAATTTTTCCAATGCCTCTTTCCGAAGTTCCTCCAGTTTCGCTTTCCGGTACTCGTACATCTCAGCCCTGTTTCTCGGTTTTTTTCTTTTTTCCATGGTTTTTGATCACCTTTCTATTCAATCGGAAAAATTGTTACAATGTTTCTGCGTCTTTCCTCATAAATAATGCACCATTTTTTATTTTTGTCGTCCGTGGCAATCAATTTTACACGCCATGGACAATCATCCGGCATCCGGCGGCACGGTACCTCGCCGTTGACGACCTTAATGATAAACACTACATCCGCGCCGCGTAATTTGATTTGATTGCAGGCGTGGCCAGAAAAATGTACCTTCTTACCCTTCTTACCGCCCATATAAATATACCTCTTTCCCACGGGTTTATGCAATAAAAAACGATAAAATATGCACTTCTCGCGAAGCGCGATTGGAAGTTTTGGAATTTGTGTGTATACTGCGAGGTACAAATTTAAACCAAGAGAGTACCGGCGGGAGAACCCCGGAGGNACCGTGGGAATCATTTGTAATATATGTCATGGGCAAGGCGGCAAACGGCACTTTTTTAATTTTTTTAAGATTTTTCTTGACAATCGTCGGAAAATATAGTAAATTATATTATTATGAGATCGAAAACAGCCGTAGTCAGCCTCGTTCTAGCCGTTATTGCTTCCATTGCCGCTATAGCCGGTATTGTGGTAGGCATTGTAATTCTCGTGCAAAAGAGGAGAGCGGGCTGATATTGTAATTATCAGATATTGATAAAGGCCCGCTCTCCGATAGGAAGCGGGCCTTTTTTTGTGGTCAACGGGATGTTGGCGGCTTTAAAACCCGCCCTGTGGTGCCGTATGGCAAAAATATGATATTATTAATACATAAATTTGATTATTATCATGACAATTATATATATTAGTAAGTTAATTTTTATTTAACGGAGAGGACGGAGGGAGTTTTGAAGAAGACAGGGGCGCAGATTGTTGTTGACGCATTGGTTCAGGAGGGCGTCAAGGTCGTGTTCGGGTATCCGGGCGGGACGGTCATACCTATTTTTGACGTGCTCTACGACACTAAGGAGTTTACGTTCATTCTGACGCGGCACGAGCAGGGTGCGGCGCACGCGGCCGACGGTTACGCGCGGGCTACCGGCGAGGTCGGCGTTTGCATAGCGACATCCGGCCCGGGGGCCATGAACATCATGACCGGCGTGGCCACGGCCTATTTGGACTCAATACCCATGGTGGCGATAACGGGGCAGGTCTCATCGCCGCTTTTGGGGACCGATGCGTTTCAGGAGGCGGACATCGTGGGGGTCAGCCGCTCTATCACCAAGCATAACTTTTTGGTTAAGGACATTGCGGAACTGCCCACGGTTATGAAGCAGGCGTTCCACATCGCGCGGACCGGCAGGCCAGGCCCGGTGCTGGTGGACGTCCCAATCGACATCGCCCGCACGGTGCTTGATGATTACGAGTACCCGCAGAGCGTGTCGATACGCGGTTACAAGCCGACCGTTGAGGGGCATCCTAAGCAGATAGAGAAGGTCGCGGCGATGATAGAGTCGTCCAAGAGGCCGCTTTTGTTTGCCGGCGGCGGGGTAATAGCGTCGGGCGCGTATGCCGAGCTCAAGGAACTGGCCGAGAAGACCAATATGCCGGTGACGCTGTCGTTCATGGGTTTGGGCGCGTTCCCGGGGAACCACCCGCTGTTTATAGGTATGCCGGGTATGCACGGCGGCAAGTGCGCCAACCGCGTTTTTCAGGAGTGCGACCTGATAGTTTCGGTCGGCGCGCGTTTTGATGACCGCGTGACCGGCTTCGTCGCCCGTTTCGCGCCGAACGCCAAGATCGTCCATCTGGATGTCGACCCCGCGTCCGTTTCCAAGATCGTCAAGGTCGACGTGCCGGTTGTCGGCGACGCGAGGCGGATACTTATCGCCCTGAACAAGATCGTCAAGCCGCGCGCGGCCGACAAGTGGAACGACTCCGTTCAGGACTGGAAGGGGGAGAAGCTCTTTTCGTACCAGCCCTCCGCCGACGAGATCAAGCCGCAGTCGGTCATAGAAAAGCTCTACGGGGTTGTCGGCGGAAACGCGATCATCTGCACGGAAGTTGGCCAGCACCAGATGTGGACGGCGCAGTACTACAAGTTCGACAAGCCGCGCACGCTGGTGAGTTCGGGCGGGCTGGGGACTATGGGTTTTGGGCTGCCCGCCGCGATGGGCGTGGCGCTGTCAAATCCCGGTTGCCCGGTGTTCAACATTGCCGGCGACGGGTCTATACAGATGAACATACAGGAATTGGCGACTATATCGATCAACCAGATTCCGGTCAAGCTCATAATCCTGAACAATGCGTACCTCGGTATGGTGCGCCAGTGGCAGGACCTGTTCTACGGCAAGCGATACAGCTCGACCTGTTTGCGCAGGGGGCGCGACTGTCCCGGCTGTTCGGAACCGTCGCAGTGCAAGAAGCTCTACACGCCCAACTTCGTGGATCTCGCGAAGGCCTACGGCATAGAGGCGTTCCGCGCCGATAAGCCGGCCGACGTAGAGAAGGTGCTGCGCGGCGGTATAGCGGTTAACGGGCCCGCGGTGATGGAGTTTATAGTCACTCAGGAGGAAAACGTGTACCCGATGGTTCCGGCGGGTAAATCACTCGATGAGATTTTGGAGGGATAAGAGAATGAGCGCGACACAAACGCACACAATAAGCATACTGACCGAAAACCGCAGCGGCTCGCTTTCGAGGATTTCGGGCCTGTTTTCGAGCAGGGGCTACAACATCACGTCGCTGTCGGTGGCGGAAACCGAAGACCCCGCGACTTCGCGGATGACTATTGTCGTTACCGGCGAAGAGGGCATTTTGGAGCAGATCGTCAAGCAGCTGAACAAACTGGTTGACGTGATCAAGGTGGTCGATTTCATGGAGGACCCGATCATAGAGAGGGAGCTATTGCTGATACGTGTTGACGCTTCCAAGAGCAACCGCCACGAGATCGTGGAGACGGCGAACCTGTTTGGCGCCGGCGTCGCGGCGGTGTCGGTTGGGGCGGTTACGCTTGAGCTGATAGGCACGACGCAGAAGATCGACGATTTTGTGATGATGCTGAAGCCGTACGGGATCAAGGAGACGGTCCGTTCCGGCGCGGTGGCCATCGCGAAACCGAAGAAATAGGTTGTTGTTTATATAACGCGCGACGATGATTTGCAGGCGCTGCCGCCGGTGGTCCCTGTCAAACAGGAATAACACAGTTTTTTTCATATTAACCTTATTGTGCAAGGAGTAACCGGTATGGCTGTTGTAAAGAAGAAGAGGGGCGGTCGTCCCAAGAAGTCGGTCAGCGCTGAGGCTGTGGCGCCTAAGGCTGCGGTTAAGAAGAAGGGCGGCCGCCGCAAGAAGTCTGCCGGCGGCAAGTCCGCCGAGGTGGTGTCCTTTAAGAAGCCCCCCAGGATTGACTTGGGCGACATCTACACCAGGATGAACTTCGGCGGCAAGAACGAGGATATCGTTACGCGCAAGAAGTTCTCTGTCATCAAGGCGCGCGAGATCCTTAAGGACGAGGTCATCGCCGTTATCGGTTACGGCGTGCAGGGTCCCGCTCAGGCGCTTAACCTGCGCGACAACGGCTTTAAGAACGTCATCATCGGCCAGTCGAAGCTGTTCAAGAGGGATTGGGACCGCGCGGTGAAAGACGGCTGGGTTCCCGGCGTTACGCTGTTTGACATCGAGGAAGCGTGCGATAAGGGCACGATCATCCAGATGCTTGTTTCCGACGCCGCCGCGCGTAAGGTTTGGCCGACCGTGAAGAAGTACCTCACGCCCGGCAAGGCCCTCTACTTCTCGCACGGTTTCTCCATCGTCTACAACAAGCAGACGAAGGTGATCCCGCCGGAGTATGTGGACGTGATCATGGTTGCCCCCAAGGGCAGCGGCACATCGGTGCGCCGCAACTTCCTCGACGGCGTGGGCATCAATTCGAGCTACGCCGTTCACCAGAACGCGACGAAGAACGCCACAGCGCGCTGCCTCGCGCTCGGCATCGGCCTCGGTTCGGGCTACCTGTTCCCGACCACGTTCGAGAAGGAAGTGTACAGCGACCTGACCGGCGAGCGCGGCGTGCTCATGGGCGCTCTGGCCGGCATCATGGAAGCGCAGTACGACGTTCTCCGCAAGAACGGCCACAGCCCCAGCGAGGCGTTCAACGAGACTGTTGAGGAGCTCACGCAGAGCCTCATCCGCCTTGTTGACGAGAACGGCATGGACTGGATGTACTCCAACTGCTCGGCGACCGCCCAGCACGGCGCGCTCAAGTGGAGGCCCAAGTTCAAGAAGGCGACCCTTCCGGTTTTCGCCGAACTTTACAAATCGGTAAAGGCCGGCCAGGAGACTAAAGAGGTTCTTCGCGACTGCGGCAAGCCCAACTATCAGGACCTGCTCGGCGCGAAGCTCGCGGAACTGGGCGATTCTGAGATGTGGCAGGCCGGCAAGGCCGTCCGCGAACTGCGCCCGCAGGAGAAGGCGCGGGAGATCACCAAAGACACCAAGGGTGTTTCGGGGCGGTCTAAGAATTAGTGTTGTGATGTATTGACCGACGCATGGGGATGGCGGTGATTGTTGATCATCGTTATTCCCCGGTGTCAATAAGCGCTGATGATATTTTTTGCGGTGGGCGGCCGTTTTCGGCCGCCAGTTATTAACGGACGGATATATGTCAATAAAAAAAGATAAAGTCATAGTATTCGACACGACACTCCGCGACGGCGAGCAGGCGGCTCCCGCCAGTTTGTCCGTAGAGCAGAAGCTCCGCGTCGCGCGTCAGCTGGCCCGCCTCGGCGTTGACGTCATCGAGGCCGGGTTCCCGATTTCTTCGCCCGGCGATTTTGAGTCGGTGTCTGCTATTGCCCGCGAGATCAAGGATGGGCCTGTTATATGTGGCCTCGCCCGCCTTGTCGCAAAGGATATCGAAACGTGCGCTAAGGCCGTAAAGCCCGCGCAGCGCCCGCGCATACATACGTTTATAGGGACGTCTGCGATACATACCGAAAAGAAGCTCCGCAAGTCGGAGGCCGATGTGCTGACATTAATCATCGACAGCGTCAAATTGGCGCGCCGCCTCTGCGGCGATGTGCAATTTTCGGCTGAGGACGCCGGCAGGACCGCCGGTGATTACCTGTGCCGCGTAGTCGAGGCCGCGATCAGGGCTGGCGCGTCGACTATCAATATCCCCGATACTGTCGGCTATACCGCGCCGGAGCAGTTCGGGGCGATAATCTCCATGCTCTTCGACCGTGTGCCCAACATTGACAAGGCGAGGATAGCTGTCCACTGCCATAATGATTTGGGGATGGCGACAGCGAATTCATTGACGGCGATTGCGCACGGCGCAAGGCAGGTCGAGTGTACGATAAACGGAATAGGGGAGCGCGCGGGCAACGCGTCGCTCGAAGAGATTGTCATGGCCATAAAACTGCGCCCCGATTTCTTCAAGACGCATACAGACATCAACACCCGCGAGATCATGCGCACGAGTAAACTTGTACGCGAGATTTGCAATATGCCGGTGCAGCCCAACAAGGCTATAGTCGGGGCGAACGCTTTCGCGCACTCTTCGGGGATACATCAGGACGGTGTCCTCAAGGCCAAAAAGACTTATGAGATTATGTCGCCGCAGTCAATTGGCCTGAAGGATAACAGGATGAACCTGNCCAGCCGCTCCGGCGGCCACATGGTTAAGACGCGGCTGGCCGATTTGGGCTACTTGGATAAGGATTACGATATGCAGTCCATCTATGCCAAGTTTAAGGCGCTGGCGGATAAAAAGGGCACTGTGTATGATGATGATCTTGTAACGCTGATGGAGACGTCGGGCAGCGGCGATATTCATGATACGTTTACGCTTGAGTATCTCACGGTATCATGCGGCAAGGGCGCGATTCCCACGGCTACGGCGAAGATCACCGCAGACGGAAAAACGTACCGCGCGTCGGCCATCGGCGACGGCGCGGTAGACGCGGCTACCAAGGCGATAGACGAGATAGTAGGCTACAAGATAAAGATCGACAACCTAAGCCTCGCCTCCGTTACGGAAGGCCGCGAAGCGCAGGCGAAAGTGTCGCTCATCGCGTCATCTGCCGAGGGGTCATTTGTAGGGAATGGCGTAAGCACCGATATTGTGGAGGCATCGGCAAACGCGTACATGGATATCATCAACAAGATCGCGCGGATGAAGAAGTTCAACCGCAAGATACCCAAGATGGCGGATATGTGTTGATTAGAGAAATTAACGGTGTTTTTTACCAATACAAATAATAACGAAAGGTGATGGTGTCATGAAATCGTATAACATTGCATTGATGGGCGGTGACGGTACCGGTCCTGAAGTTTTGCGCGAAGGCGTAAAAGTCCTTAACGCCGCTGCGGCCAAGTTCAACATCAAGCTGAACTACACCGACTATGACTTCGGCGGCGACCGCTACCTCAAGACCGGCGAGACCTTGTCGCAATCCAACATTGACGAGCTGGCCAAACACAACGCGATCTTTCTCGGCGCTATCGGCCACCCCGATGTCAAGCCAGGCATCCTCGAAGTGGGGATATTGCTGAAACTGCGTTTCGCGCTGGATCAGTACATCAACCTGCGCCCCGTCAAGCTCTATCCCAACGTAGAGACTCCGCTCAAGGACAAGGGCCCGGAGCACATCGACTTCGTGGTGATCCGCGAGAACAGCGGCGGCATCTACACCGGCATGGGCGGCGC
>WQTH01000079.1 GCA_009786415.1 Chitinispirillia bacterium
TTTAGATCGTGAATGATAGAGTTACTGTGTTGGCAATAAATATAATATGGTGCGGAGTTAGAATCAAAATGAAAAATTATTTTTATTGCCGGCGGGATATTGCAACTCCGCACGTTGCGTGCGCCTGGGGCTGTTGTCCCCCCGCCGCCAGTGTTCCGGCGGTCCCGGTGGTAGTGTGGTCGTTGGTGTGAATTGTACCATGGGCGATTGCCGCAACAAGACGTTCCTAACGTGAAGTGAGGCAGTGCGTCTCGTGTTTTTTGACTTGGTACTCTTCCTCTGTGAGGAATTTAAAGCCCATGGCTTCCCACTGGGGTTGTTGTGCGTTCAGATACGCGTGATATTTTTTGAGATCCCAGCCAAATTCCTCCATAGTTTCTTCTCTTATGCGGTAGACTTCGTCTACCGGGTCGTCATACGGGCGTTCATTTCCCATGGCCGTCTCCTTTTGGTCTGGCAGTGATTACGCTTGGAATCGTCGTTTCTATGTATACGCTCTTTTTAGTGGTTTCCATAGCATATAATATAATCTGTGGCAGGNATTATATCAAAAAAATAAAAATCTTATCTGCTCCGCCAATTACTGTAGTTTACTGGGAATCCCCGTTTCAGTTGCCGCGTCTTCCCCGTCCCTGTGGTACTGGTGGTTGTGTGGTCGTTGGGTCGGGTGGGGTGCGGGTGTTGGGTGGTTCTACAGTCCCTCATTTCTCGGCATCCGGCCCGCAAGGTTATCGCTTTGGCAGGCGAGACGGCGCTGTTATGCCCTCACGCCCTTAATTTTCCCAATTACCTCTTTTATTTCGCCCCCAAACGCTGTTTTTGATGCTATTTAGGCGTTTTTTGGTGTATGGCGGCATAATACGGGTGTATAATTCCCCGAAATTTTGCTTTTGGGGCGGGTATTTAGTATATTATATGATAGAGGAGATCTAACCGATGGCCAAATTACCGACAGACGCGGATATCCTGCCGCCGTCCGATGACCACATTTTCAAGACGCTGCTAACGCATCCGGATGCCAAGCGTGTCTTGATGGATATCATCTCGTCAGTAATAGAACGACCGGTCGTGGATGTGCGGGTACAGAATACGGAATTGCCGATATCTGATGTCAAAGAGAAAGGCGAACGCTTAGACGTGAACTGCACCATAGACGGCGGCGACCAGATCAATGTGGAGATGCAGAGTTCCAGAATGGAGGAGGTCGGCGAGGATCATGGGCACAAAAATTTTAAAAATAAGTATATATACTATGGGACGGACTTGCACTCATCGCAGCCGTCAAAAGGCAAAAAATACGATGAATTGGTGCGAACGTATCAAGTTACGTTTTGCTGCTATACTGTCCTGCCGGAAAGGCTGAGTTTTGTCAACAGGGCCATGTTGCGCTTTGAGGACGGGGTACAGTTCAGCGATCAAATCAACATAGTCATTGTTGAAATGAGCAAACTTGGCGATGTGCTGAAAAAACCGATAGAGGCACTGACATCGCTCGAAATGTGGTCGGTTTTTTTCCAATTCGCGGAAGATTCAAAATATCGGGATGTTATTAACTCTATAATAGAAACCAAAAGGGAGGTAGGCATGGCTTCCGAATTGTTAATGGCAATAAGCACGGATGAGGATGAGAGGGCCCGGTTCAGGAGCAGGAGAAAGTTTGAATCGGACTTGGAGTCAAATATGCGCTCCTCCGAAGAGAACGGGCGGATAGAAGGTCGTGCGGAAGAGCGGCGGGAGATCGCGAAATACCTGAAAACCAAGGGGATGCCCGTCGAAGAGATAGCAGCTGCTACCAAGCTCACCGTCGACGACATCCTGCGCCTGTAACTGTTGTCCCGCCCTTTCGCGCCGTCGCAGCACTGGAAATAATTATATTACTCTTTCAGGCCGGGATGTTTCATCAAGATCAGCGGGGGGGCGGCGAGTTCGGGTGCCCGTGCCGGTTAACGTTCTAAGCGCCAAACGATTTCTGCATCCAAATTTTGGGGCAATGGATTTGCGTGCCGTCCGCGATGGTAATTTTGTCCTGGAGTTTTGATGATGAGAGTTGGTTGGGTCCTATTTTTGAGTAGAAGTCGGCATTTTGTGAGAGAAGTCTTGCTCTTCCGTCAGGTGGGATGAGTACGCCGATTTTTTTTGCGGGGAAAGTCTTCTTTATCGTTTTTATGGCAGGTATTTGATCGCTGTCACCGGAGAGTATCACTGCGTTATCATAGGTATTCAGGTGGGCTTGTTCCAATAATTTTGCGGCGATGTTGACGTCAGTTTCTTTTTCTTCAAACGTACCGTATGTTTTGCCGCATACAAGGCAGCGTCTGGTTACGTTTCTGAATTCGCCGTAAATAGTTTTTATTCCGAGAGATTCCTGTGCCCGGATGAAGAGTTTTTGGCGTCGTACCTTATCGGGATCCCATGTTGCGAGTGCGGTAAAGTAGAACACGTCCACCAGAGAGTCTTGTTTTCGGATGTACAGTTCGGCGAGTTTCCGCAGATTGAGCCAATTGAAACACTGAAGATTCTCGTTATTATCGTTTAGCGCGTGGTACAAGTTGAAACCATCAATGAAGAATGATACTCTAGCCATATATTTTCCGCAAAAAATAAAAAACCCGGTCGCACGGAGCTTCCGGGGGCAACGCCGCACGAAGGCAGCATTGGGTTGTTATTTATAATATAGTATATTTTGGGGCGAAGTGCAAGCTTTTTTTAAAAATATTTGCCCGGATTCCCATCCATTTTGTATCTTTAAATTAAGCGAAACGCTTGCAGGGGCATATAAAATAATACGGGGGGGACCGTTTATGGCCAATATTTTCTACAATTCGCACCACTCGCCCGTCGGGGCGTTTGCTTCGTTTACGCTGGGGTACAAGGGGGCGTCGGGCGGCCTTGGGATAGAGTTGACCGGGCCGGCGTGCCAGAATGTCTACATCGGGGCGGAATCGGCGGTTCATGGAGAGTATCAGGCCCTGCCGTTTTATAAGGGGCAGCCTGTTGATGACGGCTGCCGTCCAAACAGCCGGCAGGGGGAGCGTCCCAAATACGCCAAAATAACCCAATTCGCCTATGACGAAATCACGCGCGAAACCACTCCGGGGTGCGACCGCTGGCGGGCGGGGGACATCGAGTTTACGATTTACACCCCGCACCTCCCGGTTCCCGACCCCCGGCACCCCGACGACTCGGAGCTAAAGCGGGCGGTAATCCCCGCGGTATTTGCCGAGCTGACGCTCGACAACACAAAGCATAAGCGCCCCCGCCGGGCCTTTTTCGGCTACGAGGGCAACGACCCGTATTCCGCGATGAGGCGGTACGACGGGATCAGCGTAAAGGTTAAGGGGGTAGGGCAGGGGAAGATAACCGGGATATTTACCGACGATATGTCTGTCGACGCGGTCCTCGCGTTCTCGGTCAACGAACTTTTGGCGGTGGAAAATCTCTACGACAAGCTGCCGTTTGGCTTGGGGACGACCGGGCTGATGCTTATGTCAGCCGCCCCCGGCGAGAAGCGCACGTGGCGGTTTGCCGTCTGTTTTTACCGCGGAGGCGTCGTTACTATCGGCAAGCCGGCGTCTTACCTGTACACGCGCCATTTCAATACAATCAGTGCCGCCGCGCTGTACGGCCTCGACAATTTCGATTTATACAGGCAGGCGGCCGCAGACGGCGACGAGGCGCTTTTATCCGAACAGCTCAGCGTCGAAAGGCGCTTCCTGCTTTCTCAGGCCATAAAGAGCTACTACGGCTCTACGGAGCTGCTCGTAGACCAGAACGGCATCCCCATGTGGATAGTCGTTGAGGGCGCGTACCGCATGATCAACACGCTCGACTTGGCCGTAGACCATCTGTTTTTTGAGATGCGCAGGAACCCGTGGGCGGTGCGGTCGGTGCTAAACCAGTACGCGCGGGCGTACTCCTACCTCGACTATGTTAAGGGTGCGACGGGGAAGGCGTTGGAGGGCGGCATAAGCTTCGCGCACGATATGGGCGTCGCGAATGTCTTTTCCGAGCCGGGTCGCTCCTCGTATGAGCTGTCGGGGCTTACCGGGTGCTACTCCTACATGACGCAGGAGCAGCTCGTAAACTGGATACTCTGCGCCGGAGTGTACTGGAAAGGCGCTGGCGGCGAATCGTGGCTTACGGAGTGCCACGGTACGGTAGGGTGCCGGGAAACGCTGCATGAGTGCCTGAAAAGCATGGTCAACAGGGACGGCGAGGATAACCGCGACGGCGTAATGGACTTAGACTCCGACAGGACGGGGGATAGCGGGGCCGAGATCACCACGTACGATAACGTCGACAGGGCGCTTGGCCAGGCGAGGCGCAGCAGCTACCTCGCGGTGAAGTGCTGGGCGGCGTACCTCGCGCTGGAAAAGATGCTTGAGGCTTTGGGGATGACGGCGGAGGCGGATATCGCCGCGGATCAGGCCGGGAGGTGCGCCCAAACGATCATCAGCTACAGGAGGGCCGACGGGACGATCCCGGCCATACTTGAGGAGGGCAACGACGCGGTGACGCTGTCGTTAGTCGAGGGGTTGGTTTATCCCTGCGAAATGGGTATGTTTGACGATCCGCGCTTCATCGGCAAATACGGGGACTTCGTCAGNGCCCTGAAAAAGCACTTCGAGGCCGCGCTGGCCGCTGGCTGCAAGTTCCCCGGCGGCGCGTGGAAAATGTCTAAAACCAGCGACAACTCCTGGCCCAGCAAGACGTTTTTGTGCCAGTTCATCTCCGAAAAGATCTTTGGGCATGATGTTGACCATTGCGCCGACAAGGCCCATGCCGACTGGCTGCTCGACCCGGAAAACGCGTTTTTCGCCTTCAGCGACCAGATGGCAGCGGGCAAGGTGTGCGGCAGCGCCTACTACCCGCGTGGGGTTACGGCCATCCTGTGGGTTTGACGGGGCGGCCTTTTTCCGCTTATTTCAGCATTATGCGCAGAGAGCGGTGTTGTCAACAAAATATGATGGGCGTTTGGTGTTGATTTACGGCGTTCCTTAATACTATAATATGCTTATGAGGCCGCCTTTTTTGGTGCGGCTTGTGGAAAACAATATCTAATAACATAAACAAAGGAGGTAAAATTATGGCCTACAAAATTTCAGACACGTGCATGGCCTGCGGCGCGTGCTTACCGGAGTGCCCTGTGGAAGCTATTTCGGAGGGGAACCCCTACACCATCGACGCCGGCAAGTGCCAGGATTGCGGCGCCTGTGCGGAGACATGTCCCGCCGAGGCTATAAGCAAGTCGTAAGTTGCGCGGTTCTGAATGATGTCCGCCCTGCGTGCGTATTCCGTGCGCGGGGCTTTTTTTATTGGGGGAGGACGCGGTTTTGGCGCAATCCCCCTAATCCCTGCCGAGAGATAACNCCCTGACCGACGCGCAGCCCGCCCGCAGCAGCTCGTCCGTACACGCCTCTGTGGTGGCCCCGGTGGTCAATATGTCGTCTACAAGAATTATATTCTTGCCGGTGATGTTGTCAAGATTGCGGGGATTGACGGCGAACGCGCCGATGAGGTTCTCAAGCCGCCCTTCGCGGTCGAGTTTGGTCTGCGTGCCGGTGTTGCGGGTGCGCGTCAGCAGGTCGGTGCGTATCAACGGTATCGGCCGGGCTTCCGATAACCCGCGGGCAAAGTGTTCCGCCTGGTTGTAGCCCCGCTTGCGCATCCTCGATTTGTGCAGGGGGACGGGGATGAGGAAATCGATGCCGGCCCAAAAATCATCCGGGATAAACTTTGCGCTGATGGCGCCTGTATGGTACGCGAGCTGGCTTTTACCCTTGTATTTGATATGTCTGGCGATAACGCTTAATGTATCATCATAATCGTAGATGGAAAATATCCTCTCAAACGGAAAGTCCCACGCGAATTCGCACGCGCACTCGCGCTTGCTGCGGTTCACGGCGCAGCGCGGGCAGGCGCTACGCGTGGCGTGGTTGGCGGACAGGGAATCAATACAACTCGTGCAGAACCAGCGGTCGGTTTTGTTGTTGACGGGTTGATGTGTATTGTCTGCGGACGGTTTATCGTTGACGTTTTGTCCTCGGCCGCCAGCAGTCTGCACGTGCGCTAACGGTTTGTTACAGACAATACAAAGCGGCGGGATCAAAAAATCTTCGACCCGCCTGAAGATAGACAAAAACGGTTTGGCTGACAGCGCCTTATTTCCGGGCTTTTTTGCCGCTCTTTTTCGCGGCGGCGTTACCGTTGCCTGTTCCATTATCTTCCCCTCTGGTATTCCCGCGTATAAGCCCCCTCACGATCAGGGCGCCGAATATAACGAACGTGACCATACATATAATCTGGTTATGCGAGAACGGCCCGATTTTTGTGGTCTCTATGTAGCGCGTCATCTCTATAAAGTAACGTAGCGCCGCGTAGAGCGCGATCAGCAGATATATCTGCAATCCCGCAAAATATCTTTTACTCCTGCCCGCTAAAATCACTATAGTCGCGATGGCGATGCCCCCTGCCGATTCGAATAGCTGCGACGGCAGGAGGGTGTGCCCAAAACTGCCGGAGCAATCAATGTTAAGGCCGGTGTGCATGGCGTGGTTGCGCTGATAATATGACGCGGGGGAACCGTTGTTAGGGTATTGCAGCCAATACGCCGCGTTCGTAGCCATACCGTAGCAGCAGCCGTTCATAAGGCACCCGATGCGCGTAATGGCTATGCCGAACCCCACGCCCGTCGAGCAGGTGTCAAGATACGTGAGCGTCGCGAGCTTCTTAATTTTGAAATACGCCGCCGCCGTGATGATAGCCGCAATGAACCCGCCGTACATCACAAGCCCGTTTATCCCTATCTGCCCGTTGTTAATGGGGTTGACGATAGAGAGCAGGTTGCCGCGGAACTCGTCAAAGTGCGTCATAACGTAATACGCCCGCGCGCCGACAATCGCCGCGATTATCACGTACAGGCCGAGGTCGTAGATAACGTCGGGGTCAAGCCCGCGCTTCTTCGCGATGTGCCGGGCTACGAATATCCCGGTCAGAAACGATATCGCCAGCATCGTACCGTAAGACGGTACGGGGAACGAGAATATGTGAAACAGCGTAGGGTGCATATTGTCTCCTGTATTATAGATCCCACGATTAAATATTATACCCGCGCTGCGGTGCGGGTATAATATATTAATATGATTTAGCGAAGATCACCCGCTGTTTGGACGGTTCTCCGCTTATTACGCATTTCCCGTCCTCCGGCTTGCCGTCGAGCGGGATGCAGCGTATGGTTACGTTCAAATCATTCTTGACCTGCTCCTCTACCGCCGCCGACCCGTTCCAGTGGCACAGCGCGAAGCCGCCGTGGATCTCCGGTTTGTCCCTGTTCGCCGGCGTGAAGAACTTGTAAAATTCATCTTTATTGTCGATGGTTTTGATGTTTCCGTCCCTGAACGCCTTAGCTTTTTCGAACAGGCCGTTTTGGATGTCTGTAAGGATATCGGGGACTTTGTTGATAAATTCGGTTCGCCCCATCCCAAACCGCTCTTTGCGGCTCTTGTCGCGCCGTCCCACAAATACTGAATCGCTGGCGATATCCCTTGGGCCTATCTCAAGGTATATGGGCACACCCTTCTTGATCCACGACCAAACCTTGTCCCCGCCGCGCCCCTCGCGCTTGTCAACCTCGACTTCAAGGCGCCTGTCGTCATAGCGTACGTCCCTCAGTTCCATGGCTAACTTATCGCAGTATTCGACGACCTGCGTTGACGATTCGTCGTCACCATGTACAACGGGCAGGATGACGATGTGGGACGGGGCAAGGCGAGGCGGGACGATCAGCCCGTCGTCATCCCCGTGCGTCATTATCAGGCCGCCTATTAAGCGCGTTGATACCCCCCAGCTCGTAGTCCACGCGTACTCCTCTTTTCCCGCCGCGTCCAAAAATTTAATGTCGGACGCCATAGAGAAGTTTTGGCCGAGGAAATGCGACGTTCCCGCCTGTAAAGCCTTCCTGTCCTGCATCATCGCCTCGATGCAGTATGTAGTAAGCGCTCCGGGGAACCGCTCCGATTCTGTTTTTTCGCCGCGTATGACGGGCATCGCCATATACTCCTCGGCGAATTTCGAGTAGACGTTGAGCATCGTCATAACCTCCTCGCGCGCCTCCTGAGGCGTGCTGTGCGCGGTGTGGCCCTCCTGCCACAAAAATTCCGCCGTCCTCAGAAACAGCCGCGTCCTCATTTCCCAGCGTACAACATTTGCCCATTGATTGATCAATAACGGAAGATCCCTGTACGACTGCGTCCACTTGGCGAACATCGCGCCGATGATCGTCTCGGACGTCGGGCGGACGACAAGCGGTTCCTCAAGCTCGCCAGCGGGAATCAATTTACCGTCAGGGCCAGCCTGCAATCTATGATGAGTAACGACCGCGCACTCTTTCGCGAACCCTTCAACGTGCTGCGCTTCTTTCTCCAAAAAGCTCTTGGGGATGAACAGCGGAAAGTACGCGTTCTTGTGCCCCGTGGCCTTAAACATCCCGTCCAGCACGCGCTGAATATTCTCCCAAAGTGAGTACCCCCACGGCTTGATGACCATGCACCCGCGCACCGGCGAGTTCTCAGCGAGGTCGGCGGCTTTTATGACCTGCTGGTACCACTCCGGATAGTCGGCCTGACGTGTGGGAGTGATCGCGGTTTTTGGCTGTCCCGGCATAATATTATCTCCTTAAAATTTTTTCAAAGCGCCAAAATCCAAAGTAGCGAAGAGATCGTCGATCGTCTCGGCACGCCGGATTTGGATAGTTGCACCGTTCTCGCGGCGCAATAGTTCCGCGCTGCGCGTCTTGCCGTTGTAATTGAACCCCATCGCGTGGCCGTGCGCGCCGGTGTCGTGTATAACCAAAATATCGCCCGGAGTGATAAGCGGCAGATTACGGTCAATCGCGAATTTATCATTATTCTCGCATAACGATCCCGTCACATCATACATCTGATCAGCGGGTTGATTTTCCTTGCCGAGGACTGTTATATGATGATACGCTCCGTAGAGCGCCGGCCTCATCAGGTTCACCATGCACGCGTCGAGACCTGCGTAATTCTTGTACGTCTTCTTGATGTGGAGGACTTTAGATACGAGAAACCCGTACGGCCCCGTCATCATCCTCCCGCACTCCAAATATATTTTTAACGGATGCTGGTTAGCCGGGACGATGATCCTCTCATACGCCGCCTTGACCCCCGCCGATACAGCGTCAAGATCAACCGCCTTATCTTCGGGGCGGTAGGGGATGCCTATGCCGCCGCCGAGATTCACGAACTCAAACTTTATCCCAACTTCTTTGGAGATTTCCGCCACCCGCTCGAAGAGCATCACGGCGGTGTCTATGAAGTATTGGTAATTAAGCTCGTTCGACGCGACCATCGCGTGGAGGCCAAACCTTTTCACGCCTTTGTCCTTGAGGATTTTATACCCGTTGAGCATCTGATCCTTTGTAAATCCGTACTTGGCTTCATGCGGGCTGCCGATGATGACGTTTCCGGGCCGCGTCGATCCGGGATTGTAGCGGAAGCAGACGAGGTCGGGCAGCCCGGCGCAGTCCTCCAGAAATTTTATGTGGGAGATATCGTCGAGGTTAATGATAGCCCCAAGCTCTCTGGCCGCCTTGAACTCATCCGCTGGCGTATCGTTCGACGAGAACATGATATCTTCCCCAACAATCCCGCATCGCTTCGCAAGCTCCAATTCCGCCATAGAGCTGCAATCCGCCCCCATCCCCTCCTGCTTGAATATCGTCATCAAAAACGGGTTAGGCGCTGCCTTGACCGCGAAGTATTCATAAAACGCCGGCGCCCATGAAAAAGCGTTTTTCAGCCTCCGCGCGTTTTCACGGATGCCCTTTTCATCGTAAAGATGGAACGGCGTGGGGTATTGATTCGCCAGCCCGACGATCTCGTCTTTGGTAAACGGTAATGCCTTGTCAGCCATAACAGTTGCCTCTGGTGTTGGGGTGCAAACTATAAAAATACAATATGCGCACCTTATTATTATGCGATATGCAAATGTTTTTTCAGTCCGTCCTGAAGTATTTGGGAAAACGGCGCGTTGGCTTTTTCCGCTTGATGGTTAAGCCATGCCGGAATTGTCAGGGTTTTTCGGACGGACCGTGTATCATTTTGGCGTCTGTATTCGTCGGTGTCGGCGGCCACCATGCTGACGGTTTGGCCTCGCGACTTGCACATCCCGGCAATATCAGTCTGGTCCGACGCCGGCGGTATGGCTTCACCGCTGTTTTCGGCGTCCCACAGCCACATTTCAATGGCGTCCTGCGCCATATATATGGCGTCTGCCATGGTGCTGCCGTAGGTATGAAGCCCCGGCAGGTCGGGAACGCTTACTAAAACGCTCTCCCCATCGTGCATAAAAATCGCCGGATATACGTACTTCATGCAAACCCTCCCGCACAATTATTTAAGCCTGGCATCCTTCAAAATGGAATTTGCCGTACCTTTGGGTATGTCGCCGCCGTGCCTCGGTATCGGAATCTTAATGCCGGGCTTCTGCGGATTTGTAGCCATATCGTGCGCCCTGCCGTGGGTGATTAACCAGCCGGCTTTGGACAGCATTTGCTCAAGCTCCCGCTTCGTCATTGCGCATCCCTGCACTAATATAGATATATTAAGGGGCGCGGCGCAAGCCGTACCCCTTGTATGCGTACTATCAAGCGTCGTCCGGCAATATCCAAAATTCGGACATTGCGTACGACAGGGATTGGCCGTTCTTACTTATCATTAAGCGCCTTGACGCCAGGCAATTCCTTGCCCTCAACCAGTTCGAGCGACGCGCCGCCGCCGGTCGAGATGTGCGACATCTTCGCGGCTACGCCGGCTTTCTTGACAGCCGAGACCGAGTCCCCGCCGCCGATAACCGTTGTCGCGCCATTAAGCTCGGCGAGCGTGGCGGCTATCGCCTGCGTGCCAACCGCAAACTTCGGGAACTCGAATACGCCCATCGGGCCGTTCCAGAAGACCGTCTTCGCGCCATTGATCGCGCTCTTGAAATTTTCGGTCGTCTTGGGGCCGATGTCCATGCCCATCCAGCCGTCCTCGATCTCGCCGGCGCCTACCGTTTTCGACTCCGCGTCCTTGTCGAACTTCTGCGTGACGACGTTGTCAACGGGCAGCAGTATCTTAACGCCGGAATTTTCCGCTTTCTTCATGACATTGAGCGCGGTGTCGATCATGTCGTCCTCAACGAGCGACTCACCGATCTTCTGGCCCTGCGCCTTCTGGAACGTGTACGCCATGCCGCCGCCGATTATCATGCTGTCAACCTTGGAGAGCAGGCTTTCGAGTACGGCGATTTTGGACGACACCTTCGCGCCGCCGATGATCGCCACAAACGGCTTTTCGGGATTGTCGACTACCTTGTCCTGCAGGAATACGAGCTCTTTCTCCATGAGAAAGCCGGCCACTGCGGGCAAAAGGTGCGCGATTGTCTCGGTGGACGCGTGCGGGCGGTGCGCCGTGCCGAAAGCGTCGTTGACGTAGATTTCGCCGAGTTCGGCCAAAGCCTTAGCCATCTTCTCGCGCTCGGCGGCGTCTTTTGATGTCTCCTCTTTGTGGAAACGTGTGTTTTCGAGCATGAGGACCGCGCCGTTATCGAGCGCTTTCGCCATATTCTTCGTCTCGTCGCTCACGCAGTCGGGCGCGAGCTTGACTTCCTTGCCGCCCAAAAGCTCGGAGAGGTGCTTTGCAAGCGGGGCCATCCTGTGCTTGTAAGACATATACTGCGCCTCGTCGAACGC
>WQTH01000080.1 GCA_009786415.1 Chitinispirillia bacterium
CTGAACGCTTTGGTGATGTCGGCTATGCAGATAAACTTTGCCCCCGCCTGCTTTCCCAGTTGGCTGATTTGATTGTCGTCTATCGCCCCGCTGCGCTGCTTGATGTGTTCTTTGNCCACTTCGGCGAGGAACGATTCATTCCGCTCTATCCCCCTGTACTTCCCGCTATTGACGAGGGTGGCCAACATGATTGTCCCAAACGCCTTTTTCTCGTTATCGGGAACATCGCCCGTAACGTAGACGGCTATGGGCGGCAGGTCTTGGGCGAGGGCCGAGGCCGTCAGGATGGCAAACGCGGTTAGAAACAGCGTCAATTTTTTCATCATTTAATGGTTCCTGTCTTGGGGGATATGGTTAATGGAAATTTGCCGTGATACCGTGGTAGGGGCGTTGCGCGCAACGCCCTTTCGGTTGGATATGGGAGAAATGGGTATTTTTTCGGGATATAGGGCTTTAAGGCTCTCACGGCGGCGCAGGCGGGCGCGAATATCGCGGGCGTAATTGTCATCATATCCAACACCATCTTATAATCCTTATCAACCCAACCAGTCAACGAATCCACCAAAAGCGTCTCCCGCAGCCCGCCTGTCCCTACCATAATTATAGATTACCGCGCTCTGAATATCAACAAATCGCCAAAAAATCCCCGCCTGTAGCCAACCTCCGGCATCTCTCTCCCCTATAGGTAGCCACAATGCCACTGGCGGCCGGGGTAATCCCGCAAGAAGCGAAATATTAGCTGTTTTGGCGGTTATTGTGGGGAGAAGGAGCTAATTTTGGCTATTTTTTGCTTTTTCGGCGGGAATTTAGTATATTATAGGTAGGAGGGATACATGAAAACACTGCATTCTGAAGAGGTAGAAACCGTTTTTTCATCGTTGTTGCAGGATATTGAGGATGGGGACGAGGTAACTATCACGTCCGGCATGGATAAGCATGCCGTAGCTGTAATAATCCCCTATGAAAGATGGAAAAATGGCCAAAAAAGAGTTTTGGGGACGCTGGAGGGGAAGATGTCGGTAACATTTGCGGATGACTTCGCCATGACCGATGAGGAGCTGGCCAGCGTTCCCCAGACCTAATCCGGCATGACCGCGTAAAGCACCGTCTCCGCGCAGCTGGGGAACAGGTTGTGCTGTCTTACGTAGAGTTTGTATTCCGGCACTAATTGGTGTATGTATTCCGCGATTGTGACCATCTCCGGGTTGCTGTGGTATATGCAGATTGCCAGTTTTGGCTTGTCGCGCAGGATGGTCTCTTTCGCTCCGTGAAGCGCTTTCAGTTCCGAGCCTTCCACGTCCATTTTTATCAGTGTGACTTTTTCCTTAATGCCGGCGCTGTCGATTTTTTTGACGGGTACTTTGAACCTGCTTCCGGCGGCGGATTCGGCCACGTCGCCGTCTGTTTTGCTTTCGTCTACCAGTAGTGACCAGAAGTTGCCCCGCATTTCGAACAGCAGTTCGCCGTCTTTGTCGTACACGCCGGCGTTGACCGGCATTATGTTTGGTTTGTCGCCGTATTTTTTTGTGAGCACGCCGAAGTTGCCGGCGTCCGGCTCGAACGCCACTATCGCTTTGTNCCCGCCGCAGTGTTTGAGGAATGCGTCTATGGTGTCGCCGTTGAACGCGCCGCAGTCTACGAAAACCTCCTCTTTGCTCAGGCGCAGTTCGTCTATGAAGTACTGTCTTTTTACGCAGTATTTTGACGGGAAGTCTTTTTTGAGGCCGGTTTGACGGAATTTTACGAGTCCGAGGTAGGTTTTCTTGCTTTTTTCGTCGGCCAGCAGTTCTGCTATGGCGTTTACCCTGCCGGTGTTTTCGGCCAAAAAGTTGTCGCGCCGGGCGTTTGCGAAGGAGCCGGTGGTCTCGCCCGGTATGACCGTTACGCGGGTCATGGTGAGCCGCTGGAAGCTGTGGTACAGGGGTATGAGCCCCCTCAGAACAATGTTATTCTGGAAATTGTGTTTTTTCCCGAATACGGTGATGGCGGCAAAGATTTTTCCGAGCATTAGTGTCCCCGTGTTTGTACCGGATGTTCGCGTTTTTATAATGATACAACAAAATATAATATAACGCGCGGCCAAATATTATATTATATGACAATTTTCGTTTACGGNAAAAAGGAGCTTTGCGCAAAAATGGCTGAAAAATTTATCTATTACATGGATCGCATGACCAAGGTCTACCCCAACAAGAAGGAGATTCTGAAGGATGTCTGCATCTCTTTCTACTACGGCGCGAAGATAGGCGTGATAGGCGTCAACGGGTCGGGAAAGAGCACACTGCTCAAGATTATGGCGGGTATCGACAAGGAGGTTCAGGGCGAGGCGTGGCTTGAGCAGGGGCGGACGGTGGGGTATCTGCCGCAGGAGCCGCAGCTCGACGAGAGTTTGGACGTTAAGGGCAACGTGGAACTGGCGGTGCGGTCGGTCCGCAGGCTTCTGGAGGAGCACGATGAAATCTGCATGAGGTTAGGCGAGGAGGACGCGGACAAGCGTTACGCCCGGCTGTTGGACGAGATAGAGGCGGTGGACGGCTGGAATTTGGACCGTCAGCTTGAGATTGCCATGGACGCTCTGCGGCTTCCTCCGGGGGACGCGAAGGTCGACACCCTTTCCGGCGGTGAGCGCCGGCGCGTCGCGCTGTGTAAATTGTTGCTGGAGAAGCCGGATTTGCTGCTGTTAGACGAGCCGACGAACCACCTTGACGCCGAGTCTGTAGCGTGGCTTGAGCGGCACCTGAAGGAGTACGCGGGGTCTGTAATTCTTGTAACCCACGACCGTTATTTCCTTGACAATGTGGTTGAATGGATTTTGGAGCTTGACCGTGCCCGCGGCATCCCCTGGAAGGGCAATTACGCCTCGTGGCTTGATCAGCGGACGCAGCGCATGGCGCAGGAGGAGAAGGAGGAGAGCGTACGCCAGCGCCGTTTGCGGCAGGAGCTTGACTGGGTGCGCATGTCCCAGAAGGCCCGCCAGTCCAAGGGTCGCGCGCGCCTGAACGCCTACGAGGAGCTGCGCGCGCTTGAGACGCCGGACAAGGTGACGACGGCGAGCATCATCATCCCGCAGGGCCCGCGTCTGGGCAATACGGTAATTGTCGCCGAGAATCTGTCTAAGGCGTACGGGGACAAATTGCTGTTTGAGAATTTGAGTTTTACGCTGCCTCGGTCGGGGATAGTGGGGGTGATAGGGCCCAACGGTGCTGGCAAGAGCACGCTGATGCGCATCATCACCGGCGGCGAGAAGCCGGATGCCGGGAGTATGACCGTTGGCGATACGGTGGCGCTCAGTTATGTAGACCAGTCCAGAGACGCGCTTGACGGCGGCAAGACGGTATTTGAGGAGATAACCGGCGGCGGCGATACAATAATGCTGGGCAAGTTCGAGGTAAACTCCCGCGCGTACGTCGGCAAGTTCAATTTTTCGGGCGCGGATCAGCAGAAGCTGGTGAAGGATCTGTCCGGCGGCGAGCGCAACCGCGTCCACATGGCGAAGCTGCTGCAATCCGGCGGCAACGTTTTGTTGTTGGACGAACCTACGAACGATTTGGATGTTGAGACATTGCAGGCTTTGGAACTGGCGATTGCCGATTTTTCGGGCTGCGCGGTAATAGTATCCCACGACAGGTGGTTTTTGGACCGTGTAGCCACGCACATCCTCGCCTTTGAGGGTGACAGCGCGGTGTATTTCCACGAGGGCAATTACGCCGATTACGAGGAGAAGAAGCACGCGAGGCTGGGTACGGACGCGGACCAGCCGCACCGTATCAAGTACAGGCCGCTGCAGAGGTAGGGGCGGGTTTCAAACCCGTCCCCTATTTTTGAGATGCCTCGTCCTTCAATTTCGCATCTGCAATGCCGAGCCATTTTTTTGCGAGGGCGTGTTTCGGGTTTATCGTCAGCGCGGCCCTCAGGTCTTCGGCGGCCTTGGCGTACTCTTCCATTTTAGCGTATACGACGCCGCGGTGGTAGAGCGCAATGGCGTTTTTGGGCAGGTATTTTATTATCAGGGTGTAGTCTTTAATGTCTTCCTCATAAAAGTCCCGCGCGTTTCTCCGGTCCAGCCGCATCGCCTTTTGGTAGAGGCTGTCGGTTTTGGCATCGTCGCCCATGTATGCGTATAGTATGCTGTAATTGTGGAACAGCATGGGGCTCTCTTTAAGTTTTGCCGCCTTGTCGTAGTCCGCCGCGGCTTTTTTGTAGTCGCCCATGGCGGCGTGCGTGAGTGCGCGTATTATGTGCGCGTCGACGTTTGACGTATCCATACGTATGGCGCGTCCCGCGTCGGTTACCGCTTTCGCGAACGCGCCTGTTTTGTAGTACACGCAGCCGCGGTTAACGTACCGGGCGGCGTTATTGGAATCTAACGCTATCACGCGGGTTAAGTCATCTATGGCCTTTGCGTGGCCGCCTTTTTGTAAAGACGCGGTGGCGCGGTTATGCCATGCCAGCACGTTGTTCGAATCTCTTTCTATTGCCACGTTGTACAGCGCGGTGGCTTCGTCAAAGTCGCCACTTCGGAAACGCCTGTTGCCCAGCGTGACAAAATCGCTTGCGGGGACCTCTTTGTACGCGGAGAAGAAGAGGTCGTTGTTCCTTATGCTCACGCCGGACAGCTTATAGCCGCCGTCCGTGCGCGAAAACTCATACTCGTTATCCCTGCCTAAGGCGTCTTCAAGGTTATTGGGGATAAGCCTTACCGAAAATACAGGAATGGAAGTATAGTTTATCTCTCTGTCAATCGTGTGTTTGCGTGTAGTATCCGACAGTGCCGCCAGATCATTTTTCAGGATATCGAACACCTTGTCTGTAAGTTCCCGGCGTTCGCTTTTCCAGTTCGCGCTCACGTTCTCGTCGTCTCTTGGCTGCATAGAACATTCAACGCTGTCAGGCATGGCCTCCATAAGTTTTTCGGGCGTCAGGTCCTGCGCGAGCAGGCTGTTTTTGAGCCAGTGTATGAACTCTTTTTCATAGTGGATAAAGGAGTAGAACCCACCGCCTTTCGCCGGAAATGAGATGCGCGCCGTTGTGTCCGGGNGGGGGATTTCGCTTTTTTCTATTGAGAAGAAATTAATATTAATGTCATCGGCTGAAAAATCTTCTATCAAAACATTGTTCAGCGTGTCTATAAGCAAATGTTTGCCGCCTGTAAAGGAGCGGTGGTCGTCGCCGTCGCAGTTGTGCCTGCCGCGTTTCGCGTCTTTCAGCGCCGCTGTCATGCCGTTTGTTACTTTGCTTAGAGCGTTGTATTCGGCGGGGATAGCGGCGTTGCCGTATCTGTCGAGCATCCCGGTCATCTGTTTTTTCCTGTCCTCAAATCGTATAAACCCTTCGCTTTCGTGGTCGTAACCGTTGTCGAAAACGTATATGCTGTCCCTGCCGGCGATCTTTCCGCTCTTTGTAAGGTAGTAGCGGTTCCATCTGAGGCCGTCATGCTCCGCGACCGCGATGATATGGTCAAAATCGGGCGCGTCGAAACCGGCGGTGTGGCTGAAAAACCGGGGTTCAATCCTCACCGCGCCGCTTTTGTCCTTATAGCCCCACAGCATCGGGTTCTCGTCTTCGTCCGTAAAGGCGAGCCACGTGCCGTCGTCGGGGCCGGGCAGTATGGTGACGGAGTCGGGGCGCCAGGGCGCTACGGCGTGCGACAGGTCCGCAAGCCTCCTCTCCAGGTCGATCAGGTGGCTGTTAAACGCCGCCTGCGCGGTTTCGAACGCTTCATATTTATTCTCATATCGATACAGCACAGAGTAGCAGAGCATAGTATTGTGGACGTCGTTCCCCAGTTTGTGGAGCCTTTTATCAAGGCTGTCGATTTGGGCCGGCGTTATGCCGGGGCGCTTTTCGGCCTCCGCCGTTATGATTTCGGTTGCGGCGGCCATCTTTTCCATAATTTGGGTCATCCACTCTGTGTAGAGCGCCTCTGTGGCACTGTCAAGCCGGTACAGCAGCGTATCAATATTTTTGTTGGGGTCCTGCGCCCCCGCTTTCAGGGACGTTTTCGGCCCGATGCACCCCAATCCCCCAATGGCGATGGAGAGGATGAACACGGCGGCGAGGGCGGNGAGTATTGGTCTGCGCATAATAATCTTACACTTTCTCGGAAAAAGGCTTGCAATGGGCCGGATAACGCCGTAAACTGCCTCATTTTTACATTATATGCCTCATTATAGTATAAAATGAGGCGGATTTCAAGAAAAAAGTGGCAGATTGGTGGCGATGATGCGGAATTTTGCCTGTCCGCGTACCTGAGAGGCCCCAAAAATTAAAAGGGGCCGATCCTGAGATCAGCCCCTTTGTTTTCCTCTATGTAATAAATACGAAATTGATTACTGAAGAGGCACGACATCCTTGGCGCCGGGTCCTTTGGGGCCGTCAACAACCTCGTACTGAACCTTTTGGCCCTCTTCGAGTTTCCTGAAACCGGACTGCAGGATGGCGGAGAAATGTACAAACACGTCACGCGCGCCGGGTTCATCCGGCGATATGAAGCCAAAACCCTTGGCCTCATTGAACCACTTCACTGTACCTGTAGGCATACAACTAAACCTCGTTTGAAAAATGAAACATTCCCAGAGATGCCTCTGGACTACACGTAAATAAAAATAGCATTATGTACACCCGGATTGCAAGAAAAATCTTTGTAAAGTTTTTGTTAAGAAAAATGGGGTCAAAATAAATGTCTATACTGCGTGTATATCTATTATATTTATGTATAGTGGTTTTGGGGGTGTAACGCTAACCCGGAGAGGGCTTAGAGTGGTAAATCCTGCGAAATTAGTGGTTTTTGCGGCCTTGGCGTTGGCTTTTACGGCCTGTACGCCCAAGCCGAAACTGGCGTCGTCAGCGCGGTGGGCAGGGGGGGCAGACGGTCCGCCTCCGCTGCGGAGCACCGCCGCCGACAGGCACGCCGTGGAGGTTACCATCTACAATGACGACATTGGCCTCGTCAAAGAGACCCGCAATTTCACCCTCCCCGCCGGCCCCGGGGTGCTGCGGTTTGTGGATGTCGCCGAGCGGATAGACCCGGTAACCGTCCTGATCACCCCCCTCTCCGGCGGCGGGGATTTCTCCGTTATTGAGCAGAATTACGAGTACGACCTGATCAGCCCCGCCAAACTTTTGGAAAAATATGTCGGCAGGGAGATCAAGCTCATGGACCGAAACGAGTACCACGGCCGCCAGACCGCCGTCAGCGCGACCCTGGTGAGCGTGAACGCCGGCGAGGTATATAATATAGATGACAGCATCCATCTCGGCCATCCCGGCATAAAGGTCCTGCCTGAGATCCCCGGCAACCTCATCAGCCGCCCAACCCTCTCGTGGCGGTACGAGAACAAGGCTGCCGCCGACTATAAGCTTGAAGTCTCCTACGTTACCGCCGGGATGAAGTGGGAGGCCGACTACATCCTCTTCGTACCCGCCCCCGGCGATACGGCGGGCGTCACCCTCACGGGGTGGGTGACCATAGACAACCGCAGCGGCGTATCTTTTGAGGACGCCAAACTTAAGCTTGTGGCCGGCGTGGTAAACAAGGTGCCCAAGCTCCAGGACGATGCGGCCGTCGCGCTGTTTGGGGCCAGCGAGGGGAAAATGTACGCGTTTGAGTCGCCTGAAGTCTACATGCTTGAAGGTGCCGCCGGCGGGATCGACCACGATTTTTACGCCGAGACCGCCGCGCCCCGCTTCGAGCGGAGCGAGATGTTCGAATACAAGATGTACGACCTGCAGCGCCCGACCTCGTTTCTGCACAATCAGAAAAAGCAGGTAAACTTCATGGAGGCCCATGGGGTGAAGATGGAGAGGGAGTATGTCGTTAATTTTGATTATAACGCTGAGCATTCGGCGCAGGCGGGCCGCCCCACCAGGTATGCGGTGAACGAACGCTTCAAGTTTAAGAACTCGGAGGATAACAAGCTGGGCGACCCGCTGCCTGCCGGTACCGTAAGGATATACGCCGCCGACACCGCTGGCCGCAATTTGCTGACAGGTGAGGATAATATAGGCCACACCGCGGGCAACGAGGAGGTTGTTTTGCGGGTGGGCGGGGCGCTTGACATCGTAGCCGAGCGCACGGAGGTAAATTTCAGGCAGATATCCGGGAATGTCACGGAAAGGGAGTTTATGATATCCGTGCGCAACCGTAAAGATGCAGACATTGCAGTACGCATAGAGGAGAATGCGGGCGGCGAATGGGAGATACGCGAGGCCTCGCACAAGTACGAGAAGGTGGACGCGGTGACGTTCACGTTCGACGTGCCGGTGCCCAGGGGGCAGGAGGCAATCGTCAGGTACAGGATAAGGTCGTCGTGGTAAATTGCCTGAATCAGGATTTACAGGATTAGAGGGTTTGCAGGGTTAATGCCCGTTCAGGCAATGGCGGCGCGGGATGAGAAAATAATAGTTGAATCTTTATATATGGAGGATTTTGGAATGATCAGAATGACGAAAATTGCATTGTTGGCGCTGGCTGTGGCAAGCTGTGCCGCATGGGCGCAGGGGCAGGCTAAACCCGCACAGTCCGCAAATAAGGCGAAACCGGCGCAGGCGGAGCAGGCAAAGCCCGCGCAGGCGGAAGAACAGGCAAAGCCCGGCAAGCCCGCCGAGGCTAAGAAGGAGCCGCTCAAGACCACTATCGACGACAGGCAGTCCGTTGATGTTACCATCTACAGCAGGGGCAGCAGGCACTCCGGCACCGGGCTTGTTAAGGAGCTGCGCAAGGTGAACCTGCCCGCCGGCCCCGGCGAGCTGCAGTTTATGGATGTCGCCTCGCAGATCAACCCCGTAACCGTCCACATCAAGCCGCTTTCCAACGCCGCCGACTTCTATGTGCTTGAGCAGAATTACGAGTACGATCTGATCAGCCACGCAAAGCTGATGGACAAGTACATAGGCAAGGAGATCAGGCTGATAGACCGCAACGAGTATCATGACACCCGCCGCACCGTAAACGCGGTGCTTTTGAGCATGAACGGCGGCGAGGTGTATAAGATTGACAACGAGATCTACCTTGGCCATCCGGGGATAAAAGTTCTCCCGGAGATACCCGGCAACCTCATCAGCCGCCCGACGCTGTCGTGGAGGTACCGCAACAGGGTTGCCCGCCAGTACGATCTCGAAGTTACCTACCTGACAGGCGGCATGAACTGGAACGCCGACTATGTGCTGCTGATAGACGAGAGCAAGGATGGCGCTACCGGCCTTTCGGGCTGGGTGACGCTTGAAAACAGCAGCGGCGCCACTTACGAAGACGCGAAGCTGACGCTCGTGGCCGGCAGCACGAGGGACGGCCTGTACATCTACGACCTTGGCCGCCCCACCACGATAGGGCAGAACCAGACTAAGCAGGTAAGCCTCATGGAGGCGCAGGGCCTCAAGGTGGAGAAGGAGTATTTGGTTAACTCGTCGCCGATCTGGCGCAGCAAGGTGGACGGCGCCGTCAAGCAGACGGTCAGCACGTTCTTCAAGTTCAGGAACACAAAAGGGAACAAACTGGGCGACCCGCTCCCCGCTGGCACGGTGCGTATGTACACCGCCGACATAAACGGCAGCCAGCAGTTCATAGGCGAAGACCGCGTTTCGCACGTCCCGCGCGACGAGGAGGTCCGCCTCAGGGTCGGCGAGGCGTTCGACATAGTGGTCGAGCGCACGCAGGTCAACTTCACGCAGAGGACTTCGAAAAGCACCGAGACCGAGTGGATGCTCTCCATCCGCAACCGCAAGAGCAGCGAGGACGTAACCGTGCGCATAGAGGAGAACGCGTCCGGCGAATGGGAGATACGCGAGGCGTCGCACAAGCACGAGAAGGTTGACGCGAGGACATTCAGGTTCGATGTGCCTGTGGCTAAGGGGCAGGAGGTCATAATCAAGTATAAGGTAAGGTCGTCGTGGTAAATTCAGGTTCCGATAACAGCGGCGCCGGATAATTAAAATAATCGTTTATTATGTTATGGATGGAGGATTTCAAAATGGTCAATACAGTAAAAATAGCGTTGACGGTGATAATCGCGGCGGCAGGCGCCGTGTTGGCGCAGGGGCAGGCAAAAGCGCCGCCCCCTGCCCCGCACAAGACCACCGCCGATGACAGGCAGGCCGTTGAGGTTACCATATACAACAGGGATTTAGGTCTCGTAAAGGACCGCCGCAAGGTAAGTGTGCCCGCCGGCCGCGGCGTACTGCAGTTCATGGACGTAGCCGACCGGATCAACCCGGTAACAGTACACATCAAGCCGCTCTCGAACGCCGCCGATTTCTCCGTGCTCGAACAGAACTACGAGTATGATCTCATAAGCCACCACAAGCTGATGGAGAAGTATGTAGGCAAGGATATCAAGCTGATTGACCGCAGCGAATATCAGGACCACCAGCGCACCGTCAACGCGACCTTATTGAGCATGAACGACGGCGAGGTGTACAAAATCGACAAGGAGATATACCTTGGGCATCCCGGCATAAAGGTTTTATCCGAAATTCCCGGCAATCTCATCAGCCGCCCGACGTTATCGTGGACATATACTAACAAGACCGCCCGCGACTACCAGCTTGAAGTCTCCTACCTGACAGGCGGCATGAACTGGAACGCCGACTATGTGTTGCTGGTTCCCGACGATTCAAAGTCTCCCTCCGGCCTTTCGGGATGGGTATCTATAAACAACCATAGCGGCGCGGATTATGAGGACGCCAGGCTCAAGCTCGTTGCCGGCGTGGTCAACCGCGTGCGCCCGGAGCCGATGCGCGCCCGCGCGAGGGCCATATCTGCGGATATGGTAGCGGTGGCCGCAGCCCCGGCACCCCCGGAATTTGCGCAGAGCGCGATGTTCGAGTACTATCTGTACGACCTGCAGCGTCCCACCACCATCAGGAACAATCAGACAAAACAGATAAACCTTATGGAGGCGCAGGGGCTTAAAGTGGAAAAGGAGTACATTTCCCAGCAGATGGTAACTGTATACCCCATGCATGGCGGCTCCGCCATAACTCAATCGGTGGACACGTACTTCAAGTTCAGGAATACTAAGGAGAACAAGCTCGGCGACCCGCTCCCCGCCGGCGCGATACGGGTCTATACGACAGACGACAGAGGCCGCCGGCAGTTCCTCGGCGAAGATCAAATCCGGCACACGCCCAGAGACGAAGAGATCCGCCTGAACGCAGGCAAGGCGCTGGACATAGTGGTAGAGCGTACGCAGCTCAACTTTACGCAGAGGACGTCGCGGCAGACCGAGACAGACTGGCAGATATCCGTCCGCAACCGCAAGGCCGAAGATGTTACCGTACGCTTGCAGGAGACTGCCGGCGGGCAGTGGGAGATCCGCGAGTCGTCACACAAACACGAAAAGGTTGACGCGTATTCGTTTCGCTTCGATGTTCCCGTGAAGAAAGGGCAGGAGGCTGTCGTCAAGTACAAGATACGGTTTGACAGATGAGGACCGGAAGCGTACGCGCCGCGCTTCTGCTTGTTTTTGCATTGTCATCCTGCGCCCTGTTTGCCGAAAGCGGGGCGGATCCGAATAAACTGGACAGCGACGGAAGGACAGAGATGCACCGCCCGTATCTGTGCGATGGGGAGATTCGCGCGCTTGCCGAGGCCGGCGGCGATGTAAACGCCGTTTGCGGCAAAGGCCTTACTCCGCTCATGTACGCGGTATCCGACTATGAGGCTGAATGTGTGTA
>WQTH01000081.1 GCA_009786415.1 Chitinispirillia bacterium
GTGCGCGGGTCGTCGAGCTCAGGGAATTCGGTAAAGATTTCCACCACCTCGTTGGCGCGCTCGCCGCATGCCACCACGATGATGAGGTCCGCCTCGCCGTATTTCGCGAGCGCGTGCTGCAGAACCGTCTTGCCGCAGCCGAACGGACCGGGGATGAAGCCGGTGCCGCCCTCGGTGATGGGGTTTAAGGTATCAATCGTGCGAACGCCGGTCTCCATGATCTTGAACGGACGGGGCTTGCTCTTGTACCCCTTGACCTCGACCTTGACCGGCCACTTCATAAACATCGTAACGTTGATATCGTTGCCGCTGCCGTCTGTCAGAACCGCTACCGTGTCCTTTACGGCGTAATCGCCGGCAGACACTATGCTCTTGACGGTGTAGGTATCGACAAGGTTGAACGGGACCATGATCTTGTGGTCAATCCACCCCTCCTTGACTTTGCCGATCCAGTCGGAGGCGCGCACGGTGTCGCCTGCCTTGGCAATCGGCGTGAAGCCCCACTTCCTGTTCAGGTCAAGAGGAGCTGTGTAGTCGCCGCGCTTGAGGAATACCCCCTCCATAGCGTCGAGGTCGTTTTGCAGGCCGTCGTAGTTTTTCGACAGCATGCCGGGACCAAGCGTTACCTCAAGCATATGTCCGGTAAACTCCGCCGTACAGCCGACATACAGCCCGCGCGTGCTCTCGAACACCTGCACATACGCGTTCTTGCCGGTGATCTTGATCACCTCGGCCATCAGCTTCGTGCCCTTGAGATCAATGTAGCAGATCTCGTTCTGGGCCACCGGGCCGTCAACCTCGATAGTGATCAGGTTCGATATGATACCGACCACTTTTCCCTTGGTGCTCATGTTTCAGTTTTCCTCCGTTTATTCCGTTTATCCCGCAAAATTTATTATCGTTGTTACTTTTTGGTCAAAGCCATCGACACCCGGTCGCCGCTTATCATAAATACCGTCTTGCCGTCAAGCGAAAACACATAGTCATATACATAATCACCCACAGGCTTTTCGTGGTTGTATATGATTACCTTATTCGAGAAAAATGCGTATCTCTTGTTGATACCCGTCTTACCGCCTATGTTCTGCACAGACGCGCTGCCATCGGCCTTAAAAACCCACTCGTTGCGGGGGCGGCCATCAGCATCGCTTTCAGTCCACGTACCCTCCAAACGGTTATCAATGAACGATTTACCATTATACGCCGCCGCCGCGCTTCCCTGCGCCTGAGCAGTAGAATAACCTAAAATCAACGCTAACAACGTAAGTAACAGAACTTGTCTCATATCCGCCTCCCTATTTGGTTGATATTAACTTTCCCGGTCAAAAACCTTCCGGCATTTCAAAACTGCTCATCATCTCCTCAATCAACTTGTCGAGCCTGGCGCGCCCCGCCGCCGGGTCCAGCTTCAGCCAGCGCTCGGCGATAAACAGCTTATGCGTAAACGCCGCCACCGTCTCTATGTCGAAATAGGAGAATTCCGTCAATTCGTTCAACATATCCCAGCGTATGTCGTCGAGCCCCTTTTCCATATCGGTGAGGCTGCCGCGGCCCAACGCGAGGATTTTTTCCACCCACGGGTGCTCGGCAGACAGGCCGAAGTCCGGGGAGGAGGATTTTGTGACAGCTTCCGCAACGGGGCCTTTTCCTACTATTGTAAGGTTGGCCGCCGGGCGGTCTGTGGCTATCGCCTCTATGTGCGAGAGGTTCTTCCGCAGGTTTATGCCCGTTACCACATTGCGCATATCGGAGTCGAACTCGTACCACCGGCGCAAAAACTCGTTGCCGGACTCAGCCATATCATCATAGAAGAGCCTTGTGAGCTGGTCTATGGGCGTGAGGCCGTGGAAAAGCTGCTTGTTCTCTTTATGCGCCATGAGGAAGACCTGCATATACTCCGGCACGTCGTACGTACGCATGGCGTTGACCAGCTCTTCGCGCGAGTAGTTGCCGCGCTCGTCGAAGTCAGGCTTGTTATCAAGAACGTTGACGAGGTTCTGGTTATCTATGGGCAGCCTCATCGCGTAGATGATATCAAGGTGCGCCCCCTCTACCACCGTCTCGACCTCGGCCATAAAAGTCCTGAACGGGACGATGTTCTTCCCTTCGTCCAGAATCAGGTCGGGCAGGCCGGCCACCAGGAATTCGTATTGTGCCATCTGTCAGCTCTCTTATTCGCCAAAGAGGTAAGCGCGTGTCCTCGGACGCAGGTATTCCTTAAAGAATTCCTGGAAATCCGCGTCTGTGAGGCTGATTTTGAACGAGCCGTCAGCCGGCCCGATCTTGAAACCGCCCTTGATGTCTTTCGAGAACCCGACCTTGAGCGCCGCCGACGCGCCGGCCTCGAACGCCTTGCCCAGCTCATCCTGCTTGGCGGCGGGCAACAGGACCTCAAGTTTCGGGGCTTCGCCGCCGGCCTTCCAGTTGGAGACCACCGTGGAGACGAACTCCTTGAGCGTACCGGCGTCTGAGAGCGTTTTTGTCGCGGATTCGTTGATTACCTTAGCGGTAACCAGCGACACGATCTGATTCTTTATGGCGGCAACAGCCTGCGCCCCCGAAAGCTTGATTTCGGACTCCGTCTTGGTTTTGAGCTCCGCAGCCTGCTTCTTCGCGTCGGCGGTGATCTTTTCCGCCTGCGCGGTCGCCTCCTTCACGATGGCCGCAGCCTTGGCCTCGGCGTCGGAGAGGAGCTTCTTGGCCTCAGCCTCCCCCTTCTCGACACCTTCCCTGTAGATTTTGTCCGTCAGTTCCTGGATTTTGGCTTCCATTGACCTTCCCCTAACCTCTTATATTGGTGGACAACAGCATTGTTATTCTCTGCTCCGTTACCCCACGGCAAATACATCAATGCCCTGTGATATTTACATTATACGTTTACGGTATTCAAAAAATCAAGAATTAATAAAAAAAATTTCTGCAGCAGAGCGGATATTTGCCCAAAACGCCGATTTCAGCCTCGTAAAGGGGTATTTTCTGCCATAACACTTACCTTTCTCCATACCGGGCCCCGTCTTTCGTCAGATTTTCAGGCATAGGCAGACCGGCGCAAAAAAGTATTGGAGGGTATTTTTGTGGGTGAGGCGGGGCGCATCCCTTCATAACGCTGAAATAATCGTGCGCAGGGGGTATTTTCGGCTATCCGCTGTGTACGGCTGTACGGGATGCGTTTTCGGGGGATGCGGAAGCAGGGGCGGATATGATAAGGGCGAGCCGGGGGGCCCGCCCTATATACTATATATAATATATCAAAGCCAAAACTACTTCCCGGCCAGAACCTTGGGCAGCTTGGGCGCCTTAGGCTTCTTGGACAGCTTGCTCTTGAACAGCTCAAAATCGTCACCAATAAAGGTATAGGCCACGCCGCTAACGGTCAGCGTACCGCCGGAAAGAGAGTACGGCACGTTCTTAGGGTTACCTAACGAGCCTGTCATCATATTCAGGGGGATCAGGGTCAGGCTATTGCCGGTTGTGCCGCATATATAAATTTCCATAGTGCCGGCCGCGGTCATGTGCATGGCCACACCCACAGGCATCGTCTCATCTGTCTGGAACGACCATATGGCGCCGGTAGCCTCGCTCACCCACGTACCGGCGAACGCCGGATTGAGCGGGCCGATAGTTTTGCTGACGTCCACCTTCTCCTGCTTGAGCGTTACGGTCTGGACGACCTCCTCACAGTCATACTCATCGGTCCAACTGTCGTAATAGCAGTCTTCGTAGGAGAATACCATCGTCATGGAGCTTCCGGAAATGGTGTACGTAACCTGCGCAGTATCGTAGTAAGTATCGCATAATCCATCCCAATCGCACTCTTCAGCCGAGTTGACGATGATCATCTCGTTCTCCCCGCGCTCGTAGTAGCGAATCTCACCCATCCCTTCCATCGCGTCCAGCCCCAGCCAGATACCGCCGGAGAGTTCCACATGGGCGCCGACGGTCCCATTACTATTGAATATCAACGCTATGCGGTTGGACAGCGTTATGCCGTCCTGCACCTCACCCAGCTGATCCGCCTTGGCGACCCACGCCCAGCCGCTGTTGAGAACAAGGCCGTCGCCGCCATTTCCGGGACCGCCGCCGCCATTATCGCACCCCACCATCACCGCCGCCGAAACCGCCAGCGCCGCCAAAACACCCGCCAACCTGCGTACAGAAATCGTCATTACAATACTCCCCTCTCCCATTATTAATGATATAGTGATAAAATAAAACCTTTAACCTTCGAATTCTACATAATAATAACGGTACTCCCAGAATAATTCTTGTCTTATCCTGACAAGGGGTGAGCCCAAAGGCCCGTTTTTGCTATTATAGACCCCACGATTAAATATTATATCCATGCATTATTACATTAGAATATCCTTAAATAGTTTTTGTTACAGAGAATCCGCAATTATTTTTTACGGGTTTACGCCGCTCGTCCTTGTATAGGTTACCGGAGCCGATCCATTCGCCGTAAGCGTCAGGCTATTGCGCGATACCATGTAAGTTCCAGAGAACATCACCGTGTTGAAGCTGTAGTTTGTGACCGTCAGATTCTCGTCCTCCGTGGCCCACCGGCCGATTTGCAGAAAGTCCCACTCGCCACCCCCCGGTTCCTGAGAAACCATGAAAGCGTCTTTGTTCGATCTGAAAGCGTACCCGCTGCACCCGGCTATCTCAGAACATACGAGCCACGCCTCCCCGTTTGCATTAACAATGCCGCCGCGGCCGCCCAAACCCGCGGTGTCATCATCCCCGCCACACCCAACCATAACCGCCGCCGATACCGCCAGCGCCGCCGCAACACCCGCCAAACTACGTACGGAAAAAAACATACCGCACCCCTTTCCCTATATAATATGAATAGATGACATCAGGCCAAAAACCCACCAACAAGCACAGTAATATATATTGCAGCGATTGACAAAATCAAGCAAAAATTTTGTTTTTTGGGGCGGAGGTATTATTTTTACTCCATGTACGACCGCGACAACCCAGCATCCGTAGAAAAATACTCCGCCGCAGTAACCCTGTCGGATATGGAAGTCTTTATCTTCCCCCGCCTGATGTATGCCCTCGCCCTCGCCAACATCATGTCCCCACGGCTGTGGCGCTGGCGGGACGACCCGTGGTTCCAGAAATCGGCCAAAGGGAGCGAACTCAAGCGGATGCAGCGGCTCAAACAGTACATCATGGACCACTTCGCGTTCAATTTGGACCTGGATACGTGGGGACTGACGACCAAAGAGCGGGAAATCGCACGGTTTTCGGAGTTTATCAGCGAAGAGGTCCTGTCGCGCAGTAACGCGCTGTTCGGGTACGAGGGGGATAAATACTATTTTGATATAGATATAAGGCGCCACTTCGGGCTTGACAAATATACGACAAACGTTATACCCTACTGGAAGACTGAAACGCTTGAGGCGATGGAAGCGTTCCGCTATAAGGAGGGGTATTCCGGCGGCGCGGGGGAGTGCGTGTCTCTGGCGGCCCTGTACGCATCCGCCGCGTTCGCAGTGGCCGATATCCCGCTCGACAAAATCTTTTTGCTGGCTACCCCGCTGCACTCCCAAAACTTTTTAGACGTAAGCGACGGCGTAATCACCAACAACCGCCGCATCGTCACCAAAAACATGTGGTACAACGGAACGGAACTCTCCGCAAAAGCCCGGCGGGCGATGGAAAACGAAACGATTACGATCGTCGCCCACAACACCGGTTACATCCACACCCTCTACCCGGCAGCCACAATCGACAAATCCCGCTATCACCAAATGAAAAGCAAGCTGACGAAATTCCTGTCAACCGACATCACCTACGAGATACTCGCGAACTTCCTGCGCCACAAGAGCAGCCTGCAAAAACACTTCCAGATATCCTACGCCTGCCACGGCAAAAAATTATACATAGAGGCGGAAAAAGTCTACAGCTACGAGCACTCCAGCAAGCTGCGGGTCGGCGATGAGACTCAGCCTATCCTCCTGTCCGACATCGAGCATGACGACTTTTATACCGAGCCGCGCCCCGGCAGGTTTGACATGGGTGAATTGGAGATTTTCCTGCGCGCCAATAAAATCTGCATAGACAGCGGCGGCGACATCGACAGGCTAAAAGGGCAATTCGACAACGGCCCGGTGAGCAGCTCGTACATCATCAACGACCTGATAAACTTCTGCCGGACAGAGGCGAGGATGCCGGACGAAGATAAGAAGTGGGCGCCGGCGGAACCGATAAGCCTCGACGGGGTGAAATCCGCACGGGACGCAAAAGACGCCCTTATGGCCCAGCGCAAAGAGAACGAGACGGTTGATCTTGCGTTTATGGCGTTCAGGGATTTATCAACATCGCCGTGGAGGCCGTTTTTGAAGGCGGCGGTTGAGAGGAACCCGGTTTGCATCAGCGGCGTTGACGGCATGACGATCGACGGCGCGTACAAGTGCCTGACATCACCCTCATTCACGGACGATTCAATATACGACGAATCCTCCCGCCTCGCGCAGCCGGACGAAATCTGGAACTACAAGCGCGGGGACGGATTAGAAAAGGCGGTTACATTAGCGGCAATTTATATAAACAGACAATCGGAGGATAATGCCGACAATAAGGTATCAATTGATATCAACAGGCATAAGATAAAATTAACATGCGGGAAAGACGAATTCCTGTTCAGCACATCCAAAAACATCGCCCCCCCCACAAACAGCGACTGGGCGCGATAATCAGATAATCCCCATTTATCATCAATCATACAAAAGCGGACGCCCCCATCCGCCCGCAACAACGGATTTATGATTAAAACATCGACTTCAGCACCCGCTCAAAATCCTGCTCGCTCAGCACGGGGAGCTTGGCGCGGTTGTTGACCAAAACCATTACCGGCTCACCGGCAGATACCGCCGCAAGGTCATCCCGGTAAGAGGCCATTTTGGGCTGGGCGGCTTCTATGCTGCGCATGAACCTTTCCTGATTTATATTGATATCCTTAAGCCAGTTAAACCAGTAGGTCGATCCCGGATCCGCGGCGTACCGCTTCAGATACGATTGATAGCTTTTTGGAAACTCGTCCGCCAGAACGATCCACCTCAGCGCCTCTTCGGTGCGCAGCTTGTGCAAAACGGGCGTCTGGTTTTGCACCCCCGCGATAACGGAAGGACGCAGGACGACGCGCCTGGCGAGCTCGGTATCGGCCAGAATAATGTTTATCACCCGCCCGGCAGGGAACGACAGCGGGTCGACGTACACCTCTATAAGGCCGGGCTTTTCGGGGCGGCGAGGAAAATAGTTCGGCCTTATCACCTCGTTTTTAAGTTTATNCCCGCCGGCCTCAACCGTATCAAGCCTCTCACGCATCATCGCGAACCTGTACGCGCCCTCTACCGCCCGGTCGAAGTGGAAGAACGGCAGGGCGTCCGGATTGTACCGCTCAACCAGCTGCCTCCCCTCATCCGAGGAGAACTTCACGGTGCGGGTATCCGCGCCCGGAAACGTCCTCTCGATCCATTGTATAATCAGCATCTCCGGATTGTCCATCGCCGAGTCGGCTGTAAGCGCGGTGAGCGCAAAAACGGTATCGTCCCAATACTCGCAAACCGCGCGCTTGCCGGAGTAGGCGCATTTGCCAACCTGCCCGGTCTTTGAACATTGGGCATCCTCCGAACACTCCGGGTACTCCCTGCAAAACTGCGGCGCGTAGCCGGTTCCGGCGCAAACGCTCCTGACCAGCTCACCCCCGCCTACGCGCTCGTAGTACCGGCTGCCGTCGATATACAGCGTGGGCGAGGCGGTGATGCTCTGGTCCACCGAGCGGATGTAGTGTTCGCGCAGCTCGGCCCGCCCCTCGTCAGCGGCCCAGGCGCGTATTTTCCCCACATCAAGCTTCATCCCCTTGAGCACATCCTCCGTTGGGTCCCTCGACACCCCCCTTTTAGCCAAAAACTCCCGGTACCGGGCGGGATAGAGCGCCTTTNCCCCCAGCCACAGCGTCTCGTCCTCCACCTCCGGCTCGCCGCGCATGGAGGTCAGCCTGCCGCCGTCCACCCGACCGATGAACCAGACGTTAAGCGTGCGCCGCGGAAACGCGCGGAGCACCTCGGAAAGCTCGGCAACCGCGGTAAAGCCGAAGGGGCACATACTCATCACGTACAGGTCGTAAACAACGCTGTCGGCGCCCGACACCGATTCGCCTGCGGGCTCGGCAGGCTTTGGGCCGGTACAGGACGCCGTAATCAGGGCAAGCGCCATAAAAGAAAGTACGGCGATAACAACAGCCGCGCGGGCGCGGACGGATTTGCGGGTATGGGATGCTTTTGTATTCATGATGATAATATAATTTTTGGGTTGGGACCGGTGGTAATAAAATGAATAATTGGGATTTAGCGGTGTGTTTTTGATTTTTAACCGACCGCCATCCACCGCTCCATCAACCCGTCGTGCTCGGCGCGCAGGCCGGTTATTTTGTCGGATGTCCGGTGCAGCAGTTCGTAGTTTGAGGCATTTGCCGGGTCGTTCAGGGCGGATTCCTGCTCGGCGATTTCCGACTCGATGCGCGCTATCTCCTGCTCTAATTTGGCCGCCTCGCGCTCGCGCTTTTTACGCTGCTCGCGCTCTTTCATGCGGTTCTCCTTTTCATTATCGGCAGACGGTTCGGCGTTATTTTTCTTTCCGCCTTCGCCGGTTCCCGTATTGGCATTATTTTTCTTCCCGTCCCCGTTGCCCGCACCCTTTGATTCCTTGAACAGCGTCTCCAGATAGTAGCGATAATCCGCCAGCTTACCCGGAAAGTCCCGCATCCGCCCCGGCCTGACCTCTATGATGCGGTTCGCGAGGCGCGATATGAAGTATTCGTCGTGCGATACGAACAAAACCGTCCCCGCGTAATCGGCCATAGATTCCGACAGCATCTCTATTGACGATATGTCGAGGTGGTTCGTAGGCTCGTCAAGCAACAGTACATTTCCGGGGCTTACCAATATTGACGCCAGCGCGAGCCGTGATTTCTCCCCGCCCGACAGCACCTTGACCCTTTTCTCGATGCTCGTCCCGCTGAACAGGAACGCGCCGAGCGCGTTTCGGATGTAATTTTTATCGCTGCTTGCCGAATGCGAGGCGACGGTATCGTACAGCGTGCTTTCCCCATCCAACTGCTCTAACTGGTGCTGCCCGAAATACCGCAGTTCCGCGTTATGTCCGAGAACCATATCGCCGCTCATAGGTTTTATCGTACCCGCCAATAATTTCAGCAGCGTTGATTTCCCCGCGCCGTTGGGCCCGATGATCGCCACCTTGTCGCCTCGGCGTATCTCCAAATCCAATTTGTTGAGTACGACATTATCCCCGTATCCAGCCGAGCAGTTCTTAAGCCGCAGCGGCACGGCCCCCGGTTCGCCCGAACACGTGAAGGTGAAGCGTATAGACTTCTGCTCCTGCTCAATTTCCGGCAGTTCAGCCTTGAGGCTCTCGATCATTTTGACTTTAGACTGCGCCTGTGTGGCCTTGCTGGCTTTCGCCTTGAACCTTTCGACGAACCGCTCGGCGCTTGCGATCTTCGCGCCCAGGTTTTTGGCGAGCGACGCGGCGGCGGCCTCCTCCTCGGCTTTCGCCGTCAGATACTTATCATAATTCCCGTTGTATATGCGCACGGTTCTGCAGCGGATATCTGCCGTGTGCGTACACATCCTGTTCAGGAAATCGCGGTCGTGGCTGACGATGAGCATACCGCCCTTGTAGGACGACAGAAATTTCTCCAACCATATAAGCGAGTCCATGTCTAAGTGGTTTGTCGGTTCGTCGAGCAGCATGTAGCCGGGGTTCTGCAAAAGCAGCCGTCCGAGGACCGCGCGCATGCGGTACCCGCCGGAGAGGTTTGCGAGGGGGCGTTTCCAGTAATCCCTTGGTACGCCCAGCCCCTCTAATATCATCTCGGCCCGCGCGTTGAGCGAGAAGCCGTCGTGGATGCGCATCTCCCGCTCAAGCTCGTCTATCCGCCGCAGCGCCCGCTCGTCTCCGCCGCTTATGCCCTCGGCGGCCTCCGAGAGCGTCTGCTCGTATTGCAGCAGGTGCCGGAACGGTTCAAGTACGGTGTCAAGCGGCGTGGCGTCGGATAGTGTCTCGATCTCCTGCGGCAGCCACCCGACAGAAAGCCCGCCGGGGATAACCACCGCCCCCTTGTCCGGCTGCTCGGCGTTCTGGATCATCTTGAGCAGCGTGGTCTTGCCCGACCCGTTGGGGCCTATAAGGGCGGTGTTGTGCTTCTCGTTGACGCTGAACGTCACCCCGTCGAAGAGCGCCTTGTCGCCGTACTGCTTGGAAATGTTCTCAAACGCGATCATCCGTTAGTTCCCGGTGGTTGGATTTTTACTGAAAATACAATATTTCAGCGCCGGAGGGGTAATATTTGTTAATTTGTCTGGAGCCTCAAAATCAAGAGTTTTCGCATTATAGTGCAAAAACTTCTAACTTTTAGGTAGTTTTCGCATTATAGTGCGAAAACTCCTAATTAATGGAGGATTGCATTGGGAAAAAGGGGGCGGTGAGGGCAAAGGCGCAAGAGGTGTCGGAACGGTCCGAGGGCGGAGACAGCCAAAACCGGAAGCAAAATCCGGCCAAAACCGGAAGCAAAACACGGACAAAATCGAAAATAACTTGATTTTTATAAAAAAAGATAGTATATTATAGGTATGAACTTATGGCAGAAACGCCAAAAAAGGGGGGGTACCATCAAACAGGGCTATTTGTACCGTATATCGGATAACGTGCTGGATTTCGCGCTCTCCGTATCGGGGGCTGTTTTGATTGAGGGGCCAAAGTGGTGCGGAAAGACCAGAACTGCCGAGGAGAAGGCCGCCAGCGTCCTCTATATGCAGGATCCCGACCATAGCGGCTCTTACCTGAGAGCCGCCGACAGTATGCCGTCGGCGCTGCTGCGCGGCAGCGTCCCGCGGCTGATCGACGAGTGGCAGATGGCGCCCGTCATCTGGGACGCCGTGCGGTTTGCCGTGGATCAGAGGGGGGAGGCCGGGCAGTTCATCCTCACCGGCTCGGCCGTCCCGCAGGACAACGCCGTTTGGCACACGGGCACCGGGCGCATTTCGCGGATGCTGATGCGCCCCATGTCGCTATTTGAATCGCTGGAATCGAACGGGGCGGTATCGCTCAAGGCGCTGTTTGACGGCGATGCCTATGAAGAGTGCTTTTCGTCCCTGACAATTGAGAAACTGGCGTTTGCGCTTACGCGCGGCGGGTGGCCCGCGTCCGTTGGGCAGAAAGGGCCGGCAGCGCTCAGACGCGTTCAGGATTACGCCGACGCCGTAATAAACACCGACGTTTCCCGCGTTGACGGAGTGGAAAAAAATCCGGCGCACGTCCGCGCGCTCATGCGGTCGCTTGCGAGAAATATCTCCACATCCGCAAGCATGGTAACCTTGCG
>WQTH01000082.1 GCA_009786415.1 Chitinispirillia bacterium
CGTATTCAGGGTAGATGTCACCGATTACAACAGCGCCGCCGCGGGGTTCCGCGAGATTATTGACCGCGAGCGCGTAAAGATTTACGGGCCGGATGTTTCTGTAACGCCTGCTATGTTCAAGCGTAAGATAACCAGAACCGTAAAAGTCGGCGGCATTCCCATTGGCGGCGGGAGCCCGGTTGTCATACAGTCTATGACTAATACCGGGGCGCACGATGTTGAGGGGACGCTTTTGCAGGTTGGGCGGCTTGGGGATGCCGGGTGTTCCATCGTCCGGCTGGCTGTTCCCGATATGGAGGCCGTCGGGGCGTTCAAATCCGTCAAAAATCAGACGAAAGTCCCCCTTGTCGCGGATATCCACTTCGATTACCGGCTGGCGATAGCGGCGATTGAGGCGGGTGCGGATAAAATCCGTATCAATCCCGGCAATATCGGCGGGGAGGACAGGGTCAGGGCGGTGATCAACGCGGCGAGGGGGGCGGGAGTTCCTATCCGCATAGGGGTAAATTCGGGGTCTTTGGAGAAGCATTTGCTGGATAAGTACGGATCGCCTTGCGCCGCCGCGCTGGCCGAGAGCGCGGTTTCGTGGATATCGTTCTTCGAGAGGGAGAATTTTGGGGATATAGTCGTATCAATAAAGGCGAGCGATGTGCTGACGACGATTGAGGCGTGCCGTGCGCTGTCAGCCCGGACGGACGTCCCCCAGCACATCGGCATCACCGAGTCGGGGACGGTGCGCAGCGGGTCGGTCCGGTCGGCGGTGGGGCTGGGGGCGCTTTTGGCGGACGGGATTGGGGATACGCTCCGTGTGTCGCTCTCCGGCGATCCGGTGCAGGAGATCTACGTGGCTAAGGAGATACTCAAGTCTTTGGAGTTGATGGAGGGGCCGTCTGTCATCGCCTGCCCTACCTGCGGTCGGACGCAGGTGGACGTTGCCGGGGTTGCGGAGAAGGTGGAGGAACTGGTATCGGGGATGGAGGGCGGCATCCGCGTGGCCGTGATGGGGTGCGTGGTGAACGGCCCGGGCGAGGCGCGGGAGGCGGATGTGGGTATAGCGGGTGGGAAAGGGGAGTGGCTGATATTCGTAAAAGGGGAGCCAAAGCGCAAGGTATTGGGGGCGGATGTCCTTGAGGAACTGAAAAGGGAGATTGCCGCGCTTTCCCCAAAATAAAAAAAATATATACACATCTTGACACGGAGTGGTGGAAAAAGTTATTATTATATAGTATAGCTGTTTTTGGGTATAAACTTTTACAATATATTGTATCAAGAGGAGGTCCTCAAATGTCGAGGATTTTTAGGGGTGCGGCGCGTTCCGCGCTTATTTTGTCTTTGGTGTTGATGATGGGCGTCGCCGGTTGCGGCGGTTCCAAGACCAAGAACGGCGATGGCAAGAAGGACAAGGTTTCAACGCGGCAGAGGGTAAGCGATGAGGATCAGGCGAAGCTTGATGAGGCTCGCAAGGCTGCCGAGGCCGCCGAGAGAAGGCTCTCCGAGCTTCGTTTGGAGCGTACACAGCTTGAAAGCGGCGGGCAGTAAGTCCGGTTAGCGCCGGCACTTGCCGATGAGCAAAACAAAGAAAGAGACGCGCGGCTTCCGTGCCGTACGCAAGCGTGTCGGCTCGCGTATAGTCGGCTGGCTGCACAAATCGGCGCCGCTGGTGATACTGGCGGCGTTTTCGGTATGCCTTACCCTGCTTTTCCCCTACGATGATACAGTTCAGAAGTTAGACCTGCCCAAGGCGGGGACCGCGTCCAAAGAGACGGTTATCGCCCCGTTCACGTTTGACATTCTCCGCTCGCAAGACGAGCTCGACCGCGAGCGGCGCCGGGCCATGGATCAGGTGCTGCTCGTTATGGACTACGACACGGTGGCGTCCGCCGAGGCCATGAAGAAGATTGCCGAGATTTGGGCGGCTATAACCAATACCGACGAAAACGCGCCGGATTCGCTGCGGGAGGCGTACGGGCACATACTCGCCCGGGAGCTCTCCGACAGGGTGGCTGCAGCGCTGCGCCGCCGCCCCGCGCTCTTTAACGAGGCCTCGCTCCTGCTAACCGTGATGATGGAGCGCGGCGTCTCCGCCACGCTGCTGTTTTCCTCCAATGAGGAGCTGAACGAGCGCCGCCTGCGCTACAACACCAATTTTGAGCACAGTATGCACTACTCCAAGCGGTTCGTAACGCTCGTGCGCCCCTCCGGCGGCGAGAGTACCGTCGCGGTTACCGACATCCCCGTAAAGGAGGCCGCCCTCGAACAGCTGGCGGCGCGGCTCAGGCGCGAGCAGCGCATGGACGACGAGGGGCTCAACGTCATATACGAGCTGCTGCACGCCTGCGTACGCCCCAACGTTCGGGTCAACAACAAGCTCACCACCGAGCGCCGCAACGCCGCCGCCGCCGAGGTGCTTGAGACCAGCGGCAAGGTCATAAAGGATACCGAGATAGTCCGCAAGCATCAGGAGGTTACGCAGGAAACCGTGCAGAAGCTGCTTTCGCTGCACAAAGCGATAGAGCGCGTGGAGGGCGCCGTCGAGGAGCGCCGGACGCGCGCAGGGTTCGCGGGGCGCGTTGCACTGGTTCTCATCGCCCTGTTCTTCCTCTCGTTCTATATTAAGAAGTACAAGCCCTCGCTCGTAAGAAATCCCAAAAAACTGATTGCCCTGAGCCTTATCGTGCTGATGCAGCTGGGGCTGATATGGGTGGGGACGGAGGTCTTGCCTGCGCTCTTCGAGACTTGGGAACTGCCCGCCGCGCCGGAGTATCTGATACCTGTAACGGCGGCCCCGCTCCTCTGCACGCTCCTCTTCGGGATGCAGGTCAGCGTGCTCGTCAGCCTGTTTACGGCAATCTACTTCGGGGTGGTTACCGGGTTCAACCACTACTTCTTCCTGTACGCGTTCATGAATTCGGTCGTCGCCGCGTTCCTGAACTACCGCATACGGTACAGGTGGCACTTCTTCAAGGCCATCCCGCCCATGTTTCTCCTGTGCGTCGGGATAATAGCCGTCTGGCATACTATGGGGTGGCGGTTCGATATGTTCTTAGTCAACATAGGGTGCGCGTTTATGGCGATTCTGGCCTCGGTATTTTTGACGATGATGCTCGCGCCATTTTTCGAGCGGGTGTTCGACATAACTACCGATATGACGCTGATTGAGCTGTCGGACATGAACCACCCCATACTGAAGAAGCTCTCCATTGAGGCGGCTGGGACGTATAATCATTGCGTGCTGGTAGGAAATCTGGCCGAATCGGCGGCGCAGGCGATAGGGGCGAACGCGCTTCTGGCGCGGGTGGCCTCTTATTACCATGATATAGGGAAGATAGGCAAGCCCGACTATTTTGTGGAGAACTGCCTTGGCGACCGCAATCGCCACAACAAGCTGACCCCCACGATGAGCGCGCTTATAATTTGCTCTCACGTGAAAGACGGCGTCGAATTGGCCAAAAAGCACGGGCTGCCCAAGCTGATAAGGGACATGATAGAGCAGCACCACGGCACCAGCTCGGTCTCATTTTTCTACGAGAAGGCGCTTGAGCTCGACCCGCACAAGCAGGTGCAGGAGAAGGATTTCCGCTACCCCGGCCCGCCCCCGCAGACCCGCGAGGCGGCGATAATAATGCTGGCCGACTCGGTAGAAGCCGCATCCCGGAGCCTTGCCACAAGCTCGCCCAAACTGCTGCGGGAGCTGGTAAAAAAGATAATAAGGGACAAATTCATGGCCTCGCAGCTGGACCAGTGCAACCTTACGCTGCGGGACTTAAATGATATTACAGATGGATTTATGCCGGTCCTGCAGGGGATTTTCCACAGTCGAATTGAGTATCCAAACAAATAGTTGTCAAGTAAATGTGTTAAAAACCCCTTATTTTATTAGTGTTTTTTAATATTTCGCCTCTGTCAATCAACGCCATATTTTAACCAGTTTACCTTCAGTTTACCTTAAATTTTTACTTTTCCTGTGTAAATGCTCTATAAAATATTTATTTAATGCCATAATTTCATTATAAATGATTTTTTCTTGTTACCTTAAAACCGGAGAAGTTCAATAGCGGCCACGGGCGCCGGTAGAGCAGGTATTTTGTGATGGCGTATTTTAGCTTGCCGGCCATGGATTCGTATAGATACCGGTTTTTTGTGTACTGGTAAGTTGGGTCGAAGTAGCAATTTATGTGGCATCCATGGCAGAAGGAGTAGCGGCCCTCTTTGGATTGGGATTCCCTGCGTTCCGGCGATAGAAGTACATTGTGCAAATCATTGTTAATAGTTATATTAATAGCCCTGTGATGATAGCATGGCATAGCCAGTTTGTTGTCGGGCGTTATGACGACTGTAGAACTGACTGCGCGGCACAGTGGTTTGAGGAGCCGGTTGCCCCCGCGGTCCCTCAGCAGCAAGTGTGCGCGGTTGAGGTATACTCCCCGCGTTTTGGAGTATTTGAGCGCCAGGCGATGGATTTCGGGGTTAAGGTTGTCGGGTCCCCACTGTGCGAAGACCGGGTCAAGGATGAGTATCAGCCGTTTCTCTCTGGCCAGTTTGATTACGCCCTCTACCGCGTTGATATTCTCATCGGTGTAGGTGAACAGGAGGTCCGGGTAGAGGCGGTTTTTTATTGCTGCGTCTATGCTTCTGATAACGTGGTTGTATGATTCGCAGCCCCTGATTTTATTGTGCAGCGCGGGGGTGTCCGCGTCAATACTGAAGTGCAGCAGGTCTACGAGTCCTGACAGTTCTTCAGCCCGTTCTTCAAATAGCAGGCAGTTTGTGGTTACGGAGGTCATAAATCCCAGTTTTTTGGCGGAGCGGAGGAATTTTGGGAGCGATGGGTGCAGCAGCGGCTCGCCGCCGGTAAAATCCACGAATTTGCACCCGGCCTTGCGGGCGCTCTTAAGGTTTTGGGCGACATCGGCGTCGTTGGCGTCGGTCTTGGGGCGTTCCTGCCATATATTGCAAAATTTGCAGTTGGCGTTGCAGCGGTTTGTTATATAATAATGGAGCAGTAGTGGTTTTTTCATATTATTAATATAATTTGTGGTTAGTGTAAATTAATACACTATCTGCTGTTGCCATATATTATATTAACTATTTGCATATATGTATAGACTTTTCCGTAAAAAGGCTTTTTGTTTATGCCTGAAAAACTCACTTTCCGCCTTGCCGGCGCCGACAGCGCTTCATCCGCTCGCGCCTCCGTATTTTCTACCGCGCACAGCACGGTGGAGACGCCTATATTTATGCCCGTGGGAACGCAGGCTACCGTAAAGTCCATGTCGCCATTGGAGCTGCGCCAGTGCGGGTGTCCTATTATTTTGTCCAATACCTACCATTTGCACCTGCGCCCCGGTGCGCCGCTCATCCGCGAGGCGGGCGGGTTGCACAAGTTTGAGAGCTGGAACGGCTCTATTCTTACGGACAGCGGCGGTTTTCAGGTTTTCAGTCTGCGGGATATATCTAAAATTACAGACGACGGGGTGGAGTTTCAGTCGCACATAGACGGTTCGCGCCACTTTTTTTCGCCGGAACGGGTGATGGAGATTCAGCACGATTTGGGGGCGGACATTATAATGGCTTTTGACGAGTGTCCGCCGTCGAGCGCGGAGCCGTCCAAGGTGGCCGCAGCGGTCGACCGGACGCTTGTGTGGGGTTCGCGGTGCATTGACCACCACCACAAGCTGCACTTCTACCACGGATACCCGCAGCACCTCTTCGGGATAGTGCAGGGCGGCGTGATAGAGGAACTCCGCAAGCGCTGCGCGCGCGAGCTGGTGGCCATGGATTTTCCAGGGTACGCGATTGGCGGTCTGGCGGTGGGGGAGTCTATGACGAAGATGTATGAAATAGCCGCCTTCACCGCAGCCCTGTTGCCGGAGGACAAGCCGCGCTACCTGATGGGCGTGGGGACCCCGGTCGACATTCTGGAGTGTATATCGGTGGGTATAGATATGTTCGACTGTGTTCTGCCCACGCGCAACGCCCGCAACGGGTCGGCGTTTACGAGCGCGGGTAAGGTAAACATACGTAACTCCGTCTATACCAAAGACTTCGCCCATCCGCTCGATGACAAGTGCAGCTGTTACGCGTGCAGCAACTTCAGCCGGGCTTACATCAGGCATTTGTATATGGCGGGGGNGATATTGGCTATAAGGCTGATGACTCTGCACAATATACACTTCTATATGGAGTTGGTAAGGAACGCGAGAGATCATATATTAAACGGTACCTTTATCCAGTGGAAAAAAGAGATTTTGGCAAATATGCAGGACGATGGTTCTCCGGCAGAACAAATCTAGTTTTAATCCGTAATTGTTATTGGAAACGTTGGATTTGCCGGTTGTACCGGCGGTGGGGNGTGTATATCGTTTCCAATAATTTGATACGGGCATTGGGGGGATTTTGTGAAATTTAAAACTATTTTCGCGCGAATGTTCATAATGGTTATTCTTCCGGCCATTCTGCTCATGCTTATCTCTGCCGCTTCGCGGATATATAATCTCGACAACTCCGCCATCGTCACGTTTGTCCCCGTTGCTGGTATGCTGGTTGTGCTGGCGGGGATTTACGCGTTTGTCGGGTATTTGCGCAGGATTTTAGACAAGGTGAACAGATTCGCCGACAACGCCGCCTCGGGTGACTTTTCTAAGCGGGTGGATGTTACAGAGGCCGATGAGTTCGCCATAATGGAGCAGCGCCTCAACAACATGGTCTCCGCCATGGACGACATGAGTAGGCGTTCCGCCGAGCTTTTGGAGGCAGCGCAGAGCGCCAACCGCTCCAAGAGCGACTTTTTGTCGCGCATGAGCCATGAGATCCGCTCGCCCATGAACGCCATCATAGGCATGACGCAGATCGCCAAAGCCTCCGACAGCCCCGAAAAGATCCGCAGCTGCCTGAACAAGATAGACGCCGCGTCAAAGCACCTGCTGGCGCTCATAAACGACGTGCTCGATATGTCAAAGATAGAAGCCAACAAGTTAGAGCTTACCGCCGCCGTATTTTCCCTTGAGGACGCGCTTAACAAGATTTACGACATGATGAACGTGCGGGCGGAGGAGAAGAAGCAGACGCTTACGCTCAATATAGACAGGGAGTTGCCGGAGTATATAGTCAGCGACGAGCTGCGGTTTTCGCAGGTTATCACGAACCTCGTAAGCAATGCGGTTAAATTTACGAACGAGGGGGGTAGCGTAGAGGTCAACATACGCTCGGAGGGGAGAGGCGGAGGGGATAAGGAGGGGGATTTCTGCAATATACGGGTTGATGTTAAGGACAGCGGCATAGGGTTGGCTCCTGAGCAGCTCACCAGGCTATTCAGCCCGTTTGAACAGGTAGACGGCAGCGCCTCGCGCAGGTTTGGCGGTACTGGGCTGGGTTTGGCTATCAGCAAGCGTATTGTGGAGAAGATGGAGGGCAGGCTTTGGGTAGAGAGCGAGCCGGGCGCTGGCAGCACATTTTCGTTTACGGTTAAGGTGCGCGAGGGTGCCGGGGGCGAAATCAGCATAAGGAAGCAGGCCGCAAAGAGGCTGCAGATCGTGCGGAAACAGGGCGAGCTTAAGACCGTTTTGCAGGCCAGAGATTTGAGGATATTGGTTGTAGACGACTCCGATGAGTCCAACGAGTACACTTCGCATGTTCTGGATACATTGGGTTTCCGCAGCGAGACGGCGAGTGACGGCGCCGAGGCCGTTGAGGCCGCCGCGCGGGCGATGGCGGAGGGGCGCCCCTACAACATCATATTTATGGATTACATGATGCCGAACCTGAACGGCATAGACGCTGCGAAGAAGATTCGGGAGATAACGGGAGAAAATGTTACAATAGTGATGGTCTCAATGTACGACTGGAAAGAGTTTGAGCACAAGGCCCGCGAGGCCGGCATTGCAAAGTGCGTCTCCAAGCCTATTTCACCCTCGGCCGTGCTGGATTCCATAAGCGAGGTTATTCCGCGCGCGCTCATAAAGAACAACGACGCGGAGATTTCTCCGCCCACAGTGGGTTTTGGCGGCAACCGGGTGCTGCTCGTTGAGGATATAGAGGTAAACCGGGAGATAATAGCCGCGTTTCTCGAAGAGACGAAAGTGCAGATAGATTTCGCCGTAAACGGGCGTGAGGCGGTAGAGATGTTTGAGGCCGCTCCGGAGAAGTACGATCTGGTGCTGATGGACATACAGATGCCGGAGATGGACGGTTTTGAGGCCACGAGGCGTATAAGGTCTCTTGGCCACAGGAGGTCGAAAGCGATTCCCATACTGGCTATGACCGCGAACGCGCTGAGTGAGGATGTGCAGAGGTGCAAGGAGGCTGGGATGAACGACCACATCGCGAAGCCGGTAGACCCGGATACGCTGCTGTTTAAGTTGAATGACTACTTTTTTATGAAGAGTTATCAGGATAAGGATATATATTAACCGGTATTACGTTTACTTATTGAAAAGACGATTGAATATTATGCCCCCACACCCTGCAACATCACGGCTGTCGTGCAGTTGCAGGGTGTGGGGGCATAATATTTAATCGTTGGGTCTATAATCAAGCCATTCGTCGTTTTCGCCTGCGGTGTAGAGCTTGTCATCCTTTCGGGCGCCGATATTGTACCAAAAGAGCCTCCGCTGACCGTCGATGTATTCTCTGGTGTATACTACCATGGGCGCGCCGTTGTAGCGGATGAAGCGCGGTGAGTTCTCGCTCCAGTTTTTGATGGTGTTAGGTTGTGATATCAATCTTACGGCTACTGTTCCGTGTACATTTATGCTGCTTATTTCGGTGAGGTTCGCTCCGGACGAGAAGTAGAGAGTCTCCGAGTCGTCCCCCCAGCAGAACTCGGTTACGCCCGCGTTGAATGTCAGTTGCCGGTGCGATGCGCTGTTCCGGTCCAATATCCACAGGTCCATCCGCCCTCCAAAGCCGGTTCGGCCGGAAAGGTAGGCGGCGTACCTGCCGTTGGGGCTGAGGCTGGGGTAGCGGTGGTCGGCGTTGCCGTGCGTCAACTGCACCGGGGGGGCGGCAGCGCTTGAGTCGGAGGCGTACACGTGCCACCATCCGTCGCCGCTGCGCGCGCAGAATAGCAGCGTCGCGCCGTCATCGGAGACGGAGAGATCGCGGCGTACGGAACCGTTGGCGGGTATTACCTGGAGCGCGTCGTACATATATATCTTCGTTCTGTAAATAGCCCCCGCTTCACTGCCTCTGTCGGCCGCGATATAGTAAAGGAAACCGTCGGTTGGCGAAAAAGCGGCGTCAAGGACGTTTTTGCCTGTTGATACGGTAACGCCGTTCATCGTGCTCAAATCCACCATCCGCAGCTTGCCGTTCATGCCGGCCGGTTTGCCGTGTATGAATGCGGCGCGGTTGTTGGCCGGCGAGAAAATAGGGCGGCGGGGGTCAACTACGCCCTCGCTGAGGGTGTATTCGCTCAGACTCTGTATAGCCTTGATGTACGCGCCCACCCTGCCTTCGCGCTGTGAAAGGTGGGGTATTACGCCGCTGACCCGAACCGGTATCTTGTCCGGCCCGCTTTTTTCAACCTTTATCGCCGCGCTCACAAGCTTTGTTACACTCTCAACCGCTGGGTGCGGCTCTATATTTTGGTCTACCGGATGTAGTTTGTTTGTGGCGACAATTTTCGGCCTCACGCCCCTTCGCGTACTGCCGCTCCTGCTTCCGGCGCTGTTGTTACCGTTACTCTTGTTTATGCCGCCGCTTTTATCCAAATCTATAGTAAAGCATCCGACAAACTTGTTGCCGTCTCCGGCGGAGAGTACGTGCGTCTGCCCAATCATAACCGGAGTGTCAAACCTCTCTTCCAAACTGCCCGCGATGATTATGTCTATCTCCGGCAGCGCCTCAGCCAGCCGCCTTATTTCATCCATGTTGCCGTGTATAACGACGGCGCGCAAGTTCGCCTCCGCCCCGCGCTGTCCGGTAAGCAGCGCCCTTGTGGCGTCTATGTCGATGCTCAGGTTAAACGCCGCGCTGTCGCCAAGAACCGATCTGCAGATCAAATTCAGTACATAGACGCTGTACCCGTCGTTGGTTATGAGCAGGCTGCTCCAGATGCCGCTCTGCCGGGAGTCGTTGTCGTGCAGATTTGTCAGTACTACCGGCAACTGCCGCCTCTGCGCCGCCATGAACTCGAACGGCCCCATGGCCATCTCGCCCTCGCCTGGCGCCACAGCGTCGAAATTCATTATGTCGTAGTAGGCCGCCGCGAGCTCAACCTTAAGCTCGTTGTTTTTGTCGCTCATCATGTTCCCCACGTCAATGGTAAAGTTTTTGGGCCGGATTTCGCGCAGAGACGAAACTGCCGCGGCGTAACGGCTTATGCCGCCCAAAGCGTCGGGGGAAGGGGGGTAAGGGATAACTAATCCGCGCGAGTTCCCGCCATAGATAATAGTGACCTCGCGCCCCTTAACGCGCCTGAACTCCGCCTCAGACAAAACGTTCAGCGCCATCGCGTTCCAGTGTGCGGGGTCCTGCGCAAGCGCCCGCTCCGAGTAAAACGCAGCCTTGTTATAACGCTCACGGGCGAAATAATCCCGCGCGAGTGCCAGATTGCTCTGCGCGTTGCGCTTTTTCAAACTCTCAATATGCAGCTTGGCGTCAACCGCCCATACGCCGCTGTTGTTGTCCTGCCCAAATTTGTATGCGCCATCCATCCCGAAACTGCCGGCAAGGAAGCCCGCTCCCAAACTCAACCCTGATATGCCGGCCCTCCTGTTGACAGGGTTCTCGTATCCCGCCCGCGCGAAAAACATCCCGCCAACGCTAAGTTCCGCGCTTGCTCCAAGCGTCAGGGTATCCCACGAGATTTTCTGCACGCCAATTCCGATATCACCACCCCAAAAACTATGCGTACCGCGCATTGGATGGTAGTTTGCTATTACGCCGTACTGACTGGGCAGGCGGTCCCTGAGCCACGCGCCGCGGTGGATATTCATGGGAAGCCCCGCGCTGACGTAGTAGGCCCGCCCCGAAAAGGCATCGAAAGGGTCAATGCGCAAATCCAGGCCAAAAGCCCCGAAACGGTTGGTCCCCGCGCGGGTCATGTTACTCTCCAAAAAAGCGAAATGCCCTCCAAAGCCAAAGGCGTATTCGTCATAATACTTAGCCAAAGATAAACCAAAAGCGTTGATATCCGCATACTCCCCGATGGCCGTCCCCGATTTCACAAAAGCCCCAACGGCCCCCGTATAAAAAACCGGCAGCGCCACCGCTCCGTACCNCCCGCGAACCTCATCAAGCCGCTCAGTCTGCCCGAAAATGATTTGGGCTCCCTCGGCAATGGCGGTGTTGGCGGCAAAGCGGTAGACGTCGGAAGCGTCCATCGCCCCGGAGG